>NZ_NSET01000051.1 GCF_009192945.1 Xanthomonas maliensis
CGTAGTGGCGGGTCGGGGATTCGTATTCGACGTGTGCGGTCGAGATCGTGATGCCGCGCGCCTTCTCTTCCGGCGCCGCGTCGATCGCGTCGTAGGCCTTGAACTCGCCACCAAAGCGCTCGGCGCCGATCTTGGTCAGCGCAGCGGTCAGCGTGGTCTTGCCATGGTCAACGTGGCCAATGGTGCCGACGTTCACGTGCGGCTTGGTGCGCTCGAATTTAGCTTTTGCCATGGGTGCAAGTTCTCGGTAATCGTTTGAAGTGAAGACGATTGAGTATGGTGCTCACGAAAGGAATCGAACCTTCGACCTCCTCCTTACCAAGGAGGTGCTCTACCGACTGAGCTACGTGAGCGAGTTGCGCATTATGCCATGCATTTGCGTTCAATGGAGCGGGAGACGGGAATCGAACCCGCACCATCAGCTTGGAAGGCTGAGGTTCTACCGTTGAACTACTCCCGCGCCGGGAACCGCATGCCACAACATGAAACTGGTGGAGGGAGGTGGATTCGAACCACCGAAGGCGTAAGCCAGCAGATTTACAGTCTGCCCCCGTTGGCCGCTTGGGTATCCCTCCAGCTTTTACTACCGCCCCGAGGCGCCAGAGAGCGCTTTCGGTTCGGGGTGAAGCAGCCCGTTATTTTGTTGGTGAACGCAGATGGTGTCAACAAAAATTTTCATCTGCGTGCACGGATGAATACGCGGACCAACACGCGCGCCGCCGGGGACGATCACACGTTGAAGCGGAAGTGCAGCACGTCGCCTTCCTTGACACGGTACTCCTTGCCTTCCAACCGCAGTCGACCAGCATCGCGTGCGCCAGCTTCACCGCGGTATTTGATGAAATCGTCGAAGGCGATGGTCTCGGCGCGAATGAATCCCTTCTCGAAGTCGGTATGAATGACCGCCGCCGCCTGCGGCGCGGTGGATCCAGCCTTGACCGTCCACGCCCGCACTTCCTTGACGCCTGCGGTGAAGTAGGTCTGCAGGCCGAGCAAGGCATAGGCCGCGCGGATCACCCGATTCAGACCCGGCTCCTCCAGCCCCAGATCGGATAGGAAGGTATCGCGATCGGCATCGTCGAGCTGCGACAGCTCTTCCTCGATTGCAGCCGACACCGGCACTACTTCGGCGCCCTCGGCGGCGGCGCGCGCGCGCACCGCATCCAGATGCGGATTGCCCTCGAAGCCATCCTCGAGCACGTTGGCGATGTACATCACCGGCTTGAGGGTCAGCAGGAACAGGTCACGCACCAGCGCCTTCTCTTCCTCGTCCAGGCCGGCAGCACGTCCCGGCTTGCCGTCGGCCAACGCTGCCTGCAACTTGGCCAGCACCGGCTTGCGCGCGGCTGCATCCTTGTCGCCCCCCTTGGCGCTGCGCTCGGCGCGATTGAGCGCCTTCTCCACGCTATCCAGGTCGGCCAGCGCCAACTCGGTATCGATGGTATCGATATCGGAAATCGGGTCGACCTTGTTGTTCACATGGATGATGTCGCCGTGCTCGAAGCAGCGCACCACGTGGGTGATGGCATCCACTTCACGGATATGCGCCAGGAACTTGTTGCCCAGGCCTTCGCCGCTGGCCGCGCCAGCGACCAATCCGGCGATATCGACGAACTCGACCGCGGTGGGGATCAGCTTCTGCGGCTTGACGATTTCCGCCAACTGATTGAGCCGCGGGTCCGGCACCGGCACCACGCCCACGTTGGGCTCGATGGTGCAGAACGGGAAGTTCGCCGCCGCGATACCGGCCTTGGTCAGCGCATTGAACAGAGTCGACTTGCCGACATTGGGCAGGCCAACGATGCCGCATTTGATACCCATGAGTCATGTCCGGGATGTGGGATTCGGGATTGAAGATTCGCCGCCCACTGGGCTGGAAATCCGCAATCCCCAATCATGCGTCCCTGGTCGTATGCAGGCGCTTCATCGCCTCGTTAAAGTTGCCGGCCATGGCCAGCGGGAGCACGTCGATGGCCGCATCCACCGCTATTGCGATCGCCGCATCGTCCTCGCGCCCTGCCCGTCCCAGCACCCAGGGCACCACACGGTCCTTGTGACCAGGATGGCCGATACCGACGCGCAGGCGATGGAATTTACCGTGACCAAGCAACCGAATGGTGTCGCGCAGCCCGTTCTGGCCACCGTGCCCGCCGTCGAACTTCAGCCGCGCCACACCAGGCGCCAGGTCCAGTTCGTCATGCGCAACCAGTAATTGCTCCGGCTCGATCTTCCAGAACCGCAAGGCAGCGGTGATCGACTTGCCACTGAGATTCATGAAGGTGGCCGGCTTGAGCAGCCAGGCGGTCTCGCCGGCGATCTCGACCTTGGCGGTCTCGCCGAACAGCTTGCTCTCCAGGTTCCAGCGGGCGCCGCCACGCTCGGCGAGCGCATCGACGAAGCGAAACCCGGCGTTGTGCCGGGTTTGCGCATGTTCGGGACCGGGGTTGCCCAGCCCGACGATCAGACGGAGTGCAGCCATGCCATCGAGGCAGCCGACCCCACGCCTGTGGGCGCAAGGTCGAACCGCTTCTTACTTGGCGTCGCCTTCGTCGGCGGCCGGCTCGTCTTCGGCTTCGACACGGCCGTGCTTGGCGATGACCACCGCCACGTCGTGCTCCTTGCCCAGCTTCAACTCGGGGATCTCCACGCCGGCCGGCAGCTTCAGGTCGGACAAGTGGATCACGGTGCCGACTTCCAGCTTGCCCAGGTCGACTTCGATGAACTCCGGCAGATCCTTCGGCAGGCAGACCACCTGGACTTCGTTGAGCTCATGGGTGACCACCACGTCGGCAGCCTTGCCGGCCGGGGACGTCGCTTCGTTGACGAAGTGCAGCGGCACGGCAGCGCTGAGCTGCTCGTTGGCGCTGACGCGCTGGAAGTCGATGTGCATGATCAGCTGCTTGTACGGGTGACGCTGCATGTCACGCAGCAGCACCTGCTGCACGTGGCCGTCGAGGTTCAGGTCGAGGATCGACGAGTAGAACCACTCGTTCTGCTGCGCCAGCCAGATCTGCTCGTGATTGAGCTGGATGCTGACAGGATCGATACCGCCACCGTAGACGATGGCCGGAATGACGCCGGCATGACGCAGGCGGCGGCTCGCACCCTTCCCCTCGTCTGCACGGCGCTCGACCTTGATTTCGTGAGTCTTTGCCATTGGATGAACTACCTAGTTGAGAATGCCACCTCACGGTGGCGAAGCGTCTCACCCGCGACCAGGCGAGACGGATTGGCGGTGCCCGCGATGGGCACCGTGTACGCTGTCAGTCGACGTAGAGCGAGCTGACCGATTCGCCGAAGGCAATCCGACGGATGGTCTCGGCGAGCAGCTCGGCCACGCTCAACTGACGAATCTTCGGGCAGACACGCGCCGCTGCAGCGAGCGGAATCGTGTCGGTCACCACCAGCTCGTCGAGCTGGGAATTGTTGATGTTGTCCACAGCGGGACCCGACAGCACCGGGTGGGTGATATAGGCAACCACCTTCAAGGCACCGCGCTGCTTGAGGGCGGCGGCGGCGGCGCACAGGGTGCCAGCGGTGTCGACCAGATCGTCCACCAGCACGCAGGTCTTGCCCTGCACATCGCCGATGATGTTCATCACCGTGGCGACGTTGGCGCGCGGGCGGCGCTTGTCGATGATGGCCAAGTCGGCATCGTCCAAGCGCTTGGCGACGGCGCGCGCACGCACCACGCCACCGACGTCCGGCGACACCACGATCAGATTGTCGGTGCCGTAGGCGCGCCAGATGTCGGCCAGCAACAGCGGCGAGGCGTAGACATTGTCGACCGGCACATCGAAGAACCCCTGGATCTGGTCGGCGTGCAGGTCCACGGTCAGCACGCGGTCGGCGCCGATGGCACTGATCATCTTGGCGGCGACCTTGGCGGTGATCGGCACGCGCGAGGAGCGCATGCGACGATCCTGCCGCGAATAGCCGAAGTACGGCATCACCGCGGTGACGGTGGCGGCGCTGGCGCGCTTGAGCGCATCGACCAACACCAGCAGCTCCATCAGATTCTCGGCGCTCGGCGCACAGGTCGGCTGCACCACGAAGACTTCCTGTCGACGCACGCTCTCTTCGATCTCGACCTGGACTTCGCCGTCGGAGAAGCTGGACACCAGCGCCTTGCCCATGCGCACGCCCAGCTCCTTGCAGATGCTCAGGGCAAGCGGCTTGTTGGCATTGCCGGAGAACACCAGCAGGTTACGTTGGTCTTGCATGGGATCTCTCGGGCGGCGGCGAAGAGCGTGCGGGCGTTGGTGGAGCGGGAGAACCGACCTAATGCCGGACTCTTTCTTGAATCCCGCACATGGATGTGCGGGCTTTGCAGAGGGATCTGCATATTGGCAGGGGCGGTAGGATTCGAACCTACGAATGCCAGGATCAAAACCTGGTGCCTTGGGCCTCTTGGCGACGCCCCTGCATCAAACCTTCATCGCGTCCAGTGCGTCGAGCAGCGGCGAGTGCGGCGCACCCTCCACGACCCACGCCCGCAGACCGTCGGGCAACTGCGCCAGCGCCTGCTCTGCAGCAGTGCGCGACGGCAGCTCCACGAAACAGCCGCTCCCCGACCCGGTCAAGCGTGGCGTTCCGATCCTGGACAGGGCCTGGAACGCGGCCTCGACGGCCGGTTCGCGGCTCCGCAGGACCGGCTCGAACGCATTGTCGAGCAGAGAACCGGAAGCGAAGTCCGCTATTTTCGCGGGCGCAGCATCCCGCGTCAATTGCTCTGATCGGAACAGCACCGGGGTGGGCACGTGAACGCCCGGGTCGACCAGCAGATACGCGGCCGGCGACAAGGCCACCGGCGTCAGGAGTTCCCCGACACCTTCGGCCCAGGCGTTGTGCCCGCGCACGAAGACCGGCACGTCCGCCCCCAGTCGCAATCCCAGCTCGGCCAGGACGTCGACCGGCAACGCCAGGCCCCACAAGGCATTGAGCGCGACCAGCACGGTCGCCGCGTCGGACGAGCCACCACCGAAACCGCCGCCGGCGGGAATCCGTTTGTCCACCCGGATGTCGACCCCGGCCGCCGTGCCGGTGACTGATTGCAGCAGCCGCGCAGCGCGGATCAGCAGATCCGCATCTTCGGACACACCTGGCAGACTCTCGCCGATCCGCTGAATGCGGCCGTCGGCGCGCAGCCGCAGGTGAACGGTGTCCCCCCAATCGAGAATCCGAAACACCGTCTGCAGCAGATGGTAGCCGTCGGCGCGGCGTCCCACGATCCGTAAAAACAGGTTGAGCTTGGCCGGGGCCGGCCAGGCCGACCAGACAGGATCCAGCGCCGGCATCAGGGCACGATCGTCCATTGATCGACCAGCAGGCGGACCTTGGCATCGTCCCGGTGCGCTTCGATCCGGCGCGGCAATGCCGGCTGTTCGGCGCTGGCCGGCGTCCATTCCAGGAACTCGATGGTCCAGCCGTCCTGCCGCACGGTGCGCGGCCGCCCCTGCGCATCCAGATCGACCTGCTCGGCACCGGCCTCGGCCACGCCGAGCGCACGCACCCAGTCGGGCATCTGGTTGACCGGAATGGTCCAACCGGTGGCGTCGCGCAACACCTGCTCGGCGTCCTCTCCCGCCCGCGGGCCACCGTCCAGGCCCTCCAGGCGACCGCTGCCGCTGACGCGATCGCCGGTCAGCACCCAGCTCTGCCGCGTCACCGGCGCGCTCAGCTGCACCCGGTAGCGCGGCCCGTCCTGCTGCCAATCCAGGCGCCCGCTCCCACCATCCCGCCCCTTGCTGATCGCCACCCGGCCCTGGAACGACCAGGCCGGATGGGCCAGCAACCACGCCTGGCGCGCACGCTCGGCCTGCTGTGCCGCCGCGTCGACCGGGCCGACGACGACCGGCGCAGCACTGCCTCGCCCGCGCGGCACGCTGACGCAGCCGGCCAGCGTGGCCAGCAGCGAGGCCGCCAGCGCCCATCGGCCAACCGCGGCCATCACAGCCCGAACTTCTCGGTTGCGCGCTGCAATGCACGATTGTCCGGCTCCAGCCGGCGCGCCTCATCGAAATAACGCCGCGCCTCGTCCTGCTTGCCACTGACCCACAGCACCTCGCCGATGTGGGCGGCGATCTCCGGATCCTTGACCAGCGCCCAGGCCCGGCGCAGCTGCACCAGGGCCTCCTTGGTACGCCCCAGCCGATACAACACCCAGCCATAGCTGTCGACGATGGCGGCATTGTCCGGCTCGGCGGTGCGTGCGCGATCGATCAGCGCCAGCGCCTCCTTGTAGCGCGTGGTGCGATCGGCCAGGGTGTAGCCGAGCGCGTTCAGCGCAGCGATATTCTCCGGCTCGGCAACCAGGATCTTGCGCAGGTCGGCCTCGGCGCGGGCGACATCATCGCGCCGCTCCCAGGCCAGTCCGCGCGCATACAGCAGTGCGCCATCGTCGGGATACGCCGCCAATCCGCGCGCAAAGGCATCCAACTCGCCGGCATCGTCGCCGGCTCGCTGCTGCAGCTCCGCCTCCAGCACATACGCGTCGCGGCGGGCATCGTCGTCGGCCGTGGCGTCGCCCTCGAGTGCCCGCACCTCGTTCAGGGCTTCGTTCTTGCGGCCCACTTCGAACAGCGCACTGGCCGCCCGCAGGCGCGCCTCGCTGAGCTGCGGACCGCCCGGCACGCCGCGGTACCACTCCACCGCCTCGTCGTAGCGCTTGAGGAATTCGGCGATCTTGCCCAGCAGCAGGCGACGGTCCGGATCCGGCTTGGTAGCAGTGCCCTTCAGCTCGCTGTACAGCGCAGCCAGGGCGGTACTGTCTTTTTCCTTGGCCAGCATCGAGGCGCGCAAACCATAGGTCTGGGTGTCCTGCGGACCGGTGGCGAGCACCCGCGCGGCCGCTTCGGTCTGGCCCATGGCGTCATAGGCGAACGCCAGTGCACCGCGCAGCTCCGAGTCCCTGACCGCCTGTGGCTCGATGGCCTTCAGCAACGCCAGCGCCTCGTCGACCTTGCCTTCCTGCTGCAGCTGGGTGGCATGCAACAGTGCGACCCGCGGCTCTTCGGGGAAGCGCCGCACCACCTCATCGACGATACGCTTGGCCAGCGCCGGGCGCTCCATGCGCAGAGCAAGCCGGCCGAATTCCTGCCATGCCTCGAGCTGGTTGGGGATCGCACCGGCCTTGACCAGGTCCTCCAGCACATCGGCCGACGCATCCGGCTCGCGCCCGCCATTGGCCAGGGCGATCAGCGCAAAGCGCCAGCCGCGTGGGTCGGGCTCCTTCAACAAGCCCAGCAAGTCACGGCGCGCGGTGCGCAGATCGTTCCGGCGCAGCGCCAGTGAAGCCTCGGTGCTGCGCATGGCCAGTGAGGTCGGCGCACGCGCACGCCACAACGCCAGCGCCTCGACGGCACGGGCGTCGTCGTTGGCCAGCATGGCGATACGGGCGGCACGCTCGGCCAGACCGGCATCGCCGGCTTCGGCCTTGGCGGCGTCCAGGTAGGCGCGCGCGGCATCGTCCAACTGGCCGGCCTGCAGCGCGAACTCACCTGCCAACACCGGCTCCAACGAGCTGCCGCCGGCACTTCCGGACGGTGCGGCGGGCGCGGCCTTCTTCGGTGCGGCAGGGGCGCCGGTGGAGACTACAGCCAGCAAAAGAACACTCAGGATGCGAATCGATACAGGCATCGGGGGCAACCGGGCCGTAAAATGGGGCCCTGAATGGCCAGCAGCTTATCGCAAGCAACTGAACAATGACGTTGTGGGTGCTCGGACTCAACCACCAGACCGCCCCGGTCGACCTGCGCGAACGCGCGGCGTTCGCCGGGGAGGCGCTGCCGCGTGCGCTGGAGTCGCTGCGCGCGCTGCCGCAGGTGCGCGAAGCCGCCTTGCTGTCGACCTGCAACCGCACCGAGCTGTATGCGATGGCCGACGAGCCCCATAGCCTGGTGGCCTGGCTGGATGCCCATGCGCCGGGCCTCAGCGGACATCTGTACCGGCACCACGACGCCGACGCGGTACGCCATCTGTTCCGCGTAGCCACCGGACTGGATTCGATGGTGCTGGGCGAGCCGCAGATCCTCGGTCAGGTGAAGGACGCCTGGGCGGTGGCGCGCGCTCACGGCGCGCTGGGCAGCGGGCTGGATCGGCTGTTCCAGCAGACCTTCTCGGTGGCCAAGCGCGCAAGGACCGATACCCGCGTCGGCGCCAATCCGGTGTCCGTGGCGTCGACCGCGGTACGGCTGGCGCAGGATTCCTTCGCCCGTCTGAACGAATCCACGGTACTGCTGATCGGCGCTGGCGAGACCATCGAGCTGGCCGCCAAGCACTTGAGCGAAGGCCGCGTGCGGCGCCTGCTGATTGCCAATCGCACGCTGGCCAAGGCGCAGGCGTTGGCGAGCCAGCACGGCGGTTACGCCCTGCCATTGACGGATCTGGAGCGCCATCTGGCCGAGGCCGACGTGGTGTTCTCCGCCACCGCTGCGCCCGAGCCGGTGGTCACCCGCCTGCAGGTCGAACAGGCGCTGCGCGCGCGCAAACGCAAGCCGATGTTGTTGTTCGACCTGGCGGTGCCGCGCGACATCGATGCGGCAGTGGCAAAGCTGAGCGATGCCTACCTGTACACCGTGGACGATCTGGAGCGCGCGGTCGAGGACAACCGGCGCAGCCGCCGCGAGGCCGCCGACCAGGCCGAAGCCATCATCGACCTGCAGGTGGCGCGCTACGTCGAGACCTTGCAGGCCACCGCGCGCCAGGCCCCGCTGAAGCGGCTGCGCGCCTTTGGCGACAGCACCCGCGACGAACTGCTGGCCAAGGCGCGCCAGCAGCTGGGCAACGGCAAGCCGGCCGACGAGGTGCTCGAACAACTCGCGCACGCGCTGACCAACCGCCTGCTGCATCCGCCCACCGCCGCCTTGCGCGAAGCCGCGCTCAACAACGACCTGGACCTGACCGCTGCAGCCGACCGGCTGTTCCCGGACCGGCCCGGTTACCAACATCCCCCTGTGAATACCCCGATCGTGAGGACCGATGACGCCGACCCTGCGCCGTAAGCTGGAAGCGCTGGCCGAGCGCCGCGAAGAACTGCAACACCTGTTGTCCGATCCTGACGTGGTCGGCAACAACGACCGCTTCCGCAGCTTGTCGCGCGAGCTGGCGCAGTTGGAGCCGGTGGCCGTTGCGCTGGAAGACGAAGCGCGCGCCAAGGCCGACCTGGCCGCCGCCGAAGCGATGCACGAAGATCCGGAGATGCGTGAGCTGGCCGAGGAGGAGATCGCGCTGGCACAGGCGCGCCTGCAGGAACTGGAATCACAACTGGCGCTGCTGCTGGTACCGCGCGACCCGCGCGATGATGGAAACCTGTTCCTGGAAGTGCGCGCCGGTACCGGTGGCGATGAGGCAGCGATCTTCGCCGGCGACCTGTTCCGGATGTATGCGCGTTACGCCGAGCGGCAGGGCTGGAAGGTCGAGATCGAATCCGACAGCCCCGGCGAGCACGGCGGCTACAAGGAAATCGTGGCGCGCGTGGTCGGTCGCGGCGCCTACTCCAGGCTCAAGTTCGAATCCGGCACCCATCGCGTGCAGCGGGTGCCGGCCACCGAATCGCAGGGACGCATCCATACCTCGGCCGCCACTGTGGCGATCATTCCCGAGGCCGATGAGGTCGAAGACATCGCGATCAACCCGGCAGACCTGAAGATCGACACCTTTCGTTCTTCCGGCGCCGGTGGCCAGCACGTCAACAAGACCGAGTCGGCGATCCGCATCACCCATGTGCCGTCCGGCGTGGTGGTGGAGTGCCAGACCGAGCGCAGCCAGCATGCCAATCGCGACAAGGCGATGAAGCGGCTGAAAGCGCAACTGCTGGACAGCGAGCGGCAACGCCAGGCGGCCGCCGAAGCGCAGACCCGCAAGTTGCAGGTTGGCAGCGGCGACCGCAGCCAACGCATCCGCACCTACAACTTTCCGCAGGGCCGCATCACCGACCATCGGGTCGAGGGACTGACCCTGTACGACCTGCCGAACATCATCGAAGGCGATCTTGACGACCTGATCGGCCGCCTGGTGCACGAGCACCAGGCCGACGAACTGGCGCGTCTGAGCGAGAGCGCGTGACGGCTGAAGGCCAGCACGAACTGCTGCACTTGCGTGCCGCCGTGCAACGCCAGCCGCAGGACTTCGTTGCCTGGCTGATGTTGGCCGACAGCGAACTGGGCATGGGCAATGTGCAGGCTGGTGAGGCAGCGGTACAGCGTGCGCTGCGGCTGCAAGCCGGCCACCCCGAGGCGGTAGCCCGGCTCGGCCGGGTGCGCTGGGCGCAGCAGCGCCACGACGAGGCGGCCGCGCTGTTGCAGCAGGCGTCCGACCAGGTTCCGCAGCATCCAGGCATCGCGCTGTGGCTCGGTCACGCGCTGGAAGATGCCGGCCAGGCCGAAGCGGCTGCGGCGGCCTATGCACGGGCCCATCGCCTGCTGCCGGAGGAGCCGTATATCGCCGCGCAACTGCTCAACTGGCGGCGCCGTCTGTGCGACTGGCAGGAACTGGACATACTGTCCGCGCAAGTGCGCACGGCCGTCGCGCAGGGCACCGCGGCCGTGGAGCCGTTCGCCTTTCTCAGCGAGGACGCCAGTCCGGCCGAACAATTGGCCTGCGCCCGTGCCCGCGCGCAGGCAGTGGCCGCCGGACTGCGTCCACTGCCACCGGTCCCGCTACGCCAGCGCGGAGCATTGCGGGTCGGCCTGCTCTCCAACGGCTTCGGCGCCCATCCCACCGGGCTGCTGATCGTGGCAGTGATCGAGGCACTGCAGCGACGCCAGCCGGACCTGCAGCTGCATCTGTTCGCCACCAGTCACGACGACGGCAGCGACATCCGCGCGCGCCTGGCCGCGGCTGCCCGCGTGCACGACCTCACCCTGCTGGGTCATCTGGACAGCGCGCGCCGGATCCGTGCCGAAGCCATCGACGTGCTGTTCGACCTGCGTGGCTGGGGCGGCGGTGGCCGCCCGGAAGTGCTGGCACTGCGGCCGGCCCCGGTGCAGATCAACTGGCTGGCCTATCCGGGCACCTCCGGCGCGCCCTGGCTGGATTACGTGCTCGGCGATGCCTTCGTGCTGCCGGCGGCGTTGGCCCCGCACTACAGCGAGCGGGTGCTGCGACTGGACCGTGCCTTCCAGCCGTCCGACACCACCCGCACCGTTGCCGAGCCGCCATCGCGTACCGCCTGCGGCTTGCCCGAGCACGGCGCGGTGCTGTGCTGCTTCAACAACAGCTACAAACTCACGCCGCGTAGCGTGGCGCGGATGCTGGCGGTGCTGCGCGCCGTGCCCGATAGCGTGTTATGGCTGTTGTCCGGCCCGGGCCGGGCCGATCAACGCCTGCGCACCGCTGCACACGCGCAGGGCGTGGATCCGCAACGCCTGGTGTTCATGCCGAAACTGCCACATGCGCAGTACCTGGCGCGCTACCGGCATGCCGACCTGTTCCTGGACACCCTTCCCTACAACGCCCACACCACCGCCTCCGATGCCCTGTGGGCCGGCTGCCCGGTGCTGACCACACCAGGAGACAGCTTTGCCGCACGCGTGGCCGGCAGCCTCAATCACCATCTGGGGCTGGAGGACATGAATGTGGCCGATGACGCGGCCTTCGTCGAGAAGGCCGTGACGTTGGCAACGGATGCGCATGCATTGGCGCACGTCCGTGGACGCCTGCAGCAGCAACGACAGCAGACAGGCGTATTCGACATGGATGGATTTGCCGATGAACTGGCAGTCCGACTCTGCGAGGTGGCACGCACGCATGGGTGGCAGGGCGTGTGAAGCAGCGCTGGCGCGCACTGGTTGATACCGGGACGCAGCCGGCAGTGTTTTAGAGCGCGTCATGCGCTTGGGTCCTGCAGGTGTGGCGATACCGATCGACGAAGGCAATCGCCCGGACGACCGCATGCCGCGCGCGCACCAGTGCCGGCCACAACACGCCATGACGCTGTACCGCGGCGTCCCGGCTGGTTAGGCTGTGCGCATGCCTTCCACTCCCGACTTCCTTCCGCTCCGCCTGTGCGTGCTGACCGTCTCGGACAGCCGCAGTCTGGCCGACGACCGCTCTGGCGACTATCTGGTACAGGCGCTGAGCGACGCCGGCCATGTCCTGCATGCGCGCGCCTTGTGCCCGGACGACCGCTATCGCATGCGTGCGATCGTGTCGGCCTGGATTGCCGACACGCAAGTCGACGGCATTCTGATCACCGGCGGCACCGGCTTCACCGGCCGCGACAGCACGCCAGAAGCGATCGCGCCGCTGCTGGACAAGCAGATGCCGGGCTTTGGCGAGATGTTTCGCGCGATCAGCGTGCAGGAGATCGGCACCTCCTCGCTGCAGTCGCGCGCCTTCGCCGGCCTGGCCAACCAGAGTTTCGTGTTCTGCCTGCCCGGCTCCACCTCGGCCTGCCGCACGGCCTGGGAGCAAATCCTGCGCGCGCAGCTGGATGCGCGTACCCGCCCCTGCAATCTGGCGACGCTGCGTCCACGCCTGGGCGAATAGCCTGCCGGCTCCGTTATCGCAGGAGCCGGCATGTCGCATCTCAAACGCAAGGCCTACAAGGCGCTGCTGGCTCCCATGCAACTGGAGTTGGTGGCGATGGCACGTTGGCTGCGGCACACCAACCAGCGCGCGCTGGTACTGGTGGAAGGCCGCGATACTGCCGGCAAGGGCGGCGTGATCCAGACCATTGCCCGCCATCTCAATCCACGCCAATGCCGGGTGGTGGCCCTCCCCAAGCCCAGCGACCGCGAAAGCACCCAGTGGTACTTCCAACGCTATGTGACGCATCTACCGGCCGGCGGCGAATTGGTGCTGATGGATCGCAGCTGGTACAACCGCGCCGGCGTCGAGCATGTGATGGGCTACTGCACCGACGCGCAATACCATGCGTTCCTGGCCCAGGTGCCCCGCTTCGAACAACTGCTGGTGGAAGACGGCATCCTGCTGTTCAAGTACTGGCTGTGCGTGGACCAGGCCAAGCAGGAGGAGCGCTTTGCCGAGCGTCACGCCGATCCGCTGAAGGGCTGGAAACTCTCGCCGGTGGACCTGCAATCACGCAGCCGCTATGACGACTACACCGCCGCGCGCGAACGCATGCTGCAGCAAACCCATACCGCGAACGCGCCGTGGACGTTGGTCGACTTCAACGACCAGCGCCGTGGCCGGCTGAGCCTGATCGCCGACCTGCTGGCCCGGTTGCCCGAGACCGAGGTGCCCGACGAACAGCTTGCGCTACCACCTCTGCATGGCAAGCCGCACAAGGAGCATTACGGCGTGCTGCAGCCGATCGACGATTACGCGGCCCAATCCTGAGAGAGCATGTCGCTGGCGGCCGCCGTGCGGGGTAGCGGCTGCAGACCGGCCTGGCGTTCGACCTGTTCGGCCAGTACCACCAACTGGCTGATGCGCTGCCCATAGAGCTGCATCAGGCCGCTGTGCAGCGGACGCATCGCTTCGATGTAGTCGACGTCGTCGTCCTGCGGCCCGAGCCGGCTGCAGGAGGACAACAGCATTTCGTCCAGGCGCAAGGCGGTGTCCGGCAAACGCACGCAGGAGGCGCGACGCAACCAGTCGCGCATGCCGCTGCGGTACTCGGCGGCCAGGATATAGGCCACCTCCACCTGATCCAGGTCCACGTCCGGATTCCAGGCCAGCACCTGGATCACCTGGGCGCGCTCATCGAGCACGCGGCTTTCGGTGATCAGGCCATGCAATTGCTGCAGCAGACGCCACTGGTTCTGCGCGGTCTCACGCTGGCCCGGCGGCAGCGCGTCAACCGCCAACGCCAGCCGACGCGCGAACAGCGCCGGCACCTCCGCCAATACCAGCGGCCCGGCATCGGCACCCAGCAGCAGGCGCTCGGTCCGCAGCGCAGCGGTGTCGGGCAGATAGCCATCCTGCAACGGACGCATCACGCCGTGGTCGAGCAAGGACAGCACCACGTCCAGCCAGTAACGCCGCTCCTGCTGTTCGGCCCGATTGGCCGCAGCGTTCTGCCAGGGCAGGCGTAGTTCTTCCAGGCGGGCGATACAGGTCTGGGCGTCCAGCGCCTGCCAAGGAGCACGCTCGGCGTCGTCCGGGTCGAAGGCATCGACGCTCAACATGCCGGCACCGAAGCGATGCCAGGCGGCGCCACGCTGGGCATCGGCCGGCAGCGCACGCACGACCGCCGTCGGCTTGGCCCGCGCCGGGTGCAGCAAGGCGGCCACGGCCGCGTTCCAGGAATCGGGCAGACGGGCGGACAACGCATAGGCCACGGCCGGCTGGCCCAGCCCACGGCGCGCTAACCGCAGGCTGGCCGCTACCGCCGCCAGCGCGATGCCGGCGAACATCCAGCCCAGTAACCAGGCAGTGCCGGCCTGGCCGGGTGCCAACAAGCGGGTTTGCGGGGCAAGGAACAGCAGCCAGCCGCTCCCCAGCAGGACGGTCAGGTAGAGCCAGGGCGCCAGTGCCCCAAGGCGTCGCAGACGGTGTGCCGACAGTGCTGGCCGATTGTCGCGGTGTTGTGATGAAGCTGCCATACCGTTCCCCTGCGCCCCCGATGGCGCTGTCATGGGGGTTATCGGCGCGGCATGGCAACACTGTTGCCCGGCCGGCGGCGCGGCTGTCAACCGGTCACAAACCCTTCAGTCGCGGCGACCGGGTCGCCTTCGACGTCGCTGCGCTGCAGCCGCTCCACGCGGGCAGCCGGCGGGCCCTGCCGCAACCACGCGGCAAGCGCATCCAGTGCCGCTGCCTCGCCCGTCGCCAGCACGTCCACGCTGCCGTCGTGCTGATTGCGGGCGTGGCCACGCAGCCCCAATACCAAGGCCTGCGCGCGGGTGGCAGCGCGAAAGCTCACGCCCTGCACGCGGCCTTCGACCCGGAAGCGTGCGGTTGGCATCAGCCTGCCTTGCCGGTGATGCCGACCGCTGCCTCGATGTCGTGGGCGGTCACCGGACCGAGGAACTGCTTGGCCACCTTGCCATCCGGACCGATCAGATACGTCATCGGCAGCCCGCGCGGAATGGCGAAGTCCTGCGGCGGCTGATAGGGATCGAGAATGGCAACCGGATAGGACACCGGATGGTCCTTCAGAAAGGACTGCATATCGGCCGCGGTGATGTCTTCATAGGCCAGGCCGACTACCTCCACGTTGTCGCGCATGGTGTGCAAGGCCGACAGTTCCGGCATTTCCTTCAGGCACGGCGCGCACCAGGTGGCCCAGAAATTGACCACCACCCACTTGCCGCGATGCGCGGCCAGATCATAGGTCGCACCGGTCACGGTCGGCAGCGACAACGTCGGCATCTCCGCCGTCTGCTGGGTGGCGGCCGAGGCCGGCGGCTGTGCAGCCTCTGCTGCCGCAGCATCGGCCGCCGGAGGCGTGGACGGGGATGCAGCGGCTGGTGCCGCGGCGGGCGCGGCCGCAGTATCGCCGGCCGGTTTGTTGCAGGCGGTCAACAACAGCAGCGGCAACAACAGCGCATAGGCGCCGCGCAACAGGCGCAGGCTCATTGGGGATCTCCAGGCAGGTGGGTGTAAAGGGCATCGACCGGTTGCGCCAGCACCTGGGCCAGCGGTTGGCGCAACTGCGCCAGTGCGGCGGCGGCGGCCTGGCCGTAGGGATCGTCGCGGCACGGCAAGGGCCGGTCTGCGACCGGTACGCGCAACTGACAACTTTCATAGAGCTCGGCCAGCGGCACCGCATCCAGGTCGCGCGCCAGCAGCCACTGCCCACGCTCGTCGCGACGCAGCAGACGGATGCGTTTGAGTTCGCACAGCAGCTCCTGCATCAAGGTATCGGTGAGCATCGGCTCCAGTGCCAGGATGCGATCTTCGTCCAGACCATTGCCCTGCAGACGCGCCTGGCGGAACCGTCCCAGCAATCGCAACAGGCCGTAGATCTCGTAGCCGGGAGGCAGCCGCATCGCTTCGGGCTGATAGCGGAAGGCCGCCAGCGAAGACGCCAGCGAGGCGCCGAGCAACACCGAGACCCAGCTCAGGTAAATCCATAGCAGCAGGATCGGCAACGCCGACAGCGCGCCATAGATGCGCTGGTAGGTCTGGAAATTGCCCAGGTAGAAGCCGAAACCCCACTTGACGATCTCCATCAGCACCACCGCCAGCAGCGCGCCCGGCAACGCATGCCGCAGGCGCACCGCATGCTGCGGCACCACCCGGTAGATCAGCATGATGCAGATCCATTCCACCGCCATCGGTGCCGCCCGCCAAGCCAGATGGGCCAGCCACTGCCCTTCGGTGGTGCGGAACATCGGCAGCGCGAACACCGCCGCGGCCATCGCCATCGCCGCGGCCGCCAACATCGTGCCCAGGGTCAACACCGTCCAGTAGATCAAGAAGCGGGTCACCTTCGGGCGCGCGGCGGCGACCCGCCAGATGCTGTTGAAGGTCTGCTCGATGCTGTGCAAGGTGATCAACAGCGACACCACCAGCGCGATCATGCCGGCCACGGTGAACTTGCCCAGATCCTCGAGCGAGCGATTGAGGTAGTTTTGCACCGAGCGCGCCGCGCCCGGCACGAAGTTGGTGAAGATGAAATCGGTCAGCGCGTCCTTCCACTGATTGAAGGCGGGAAACGCCGACAACACGCCGAATACCACGATCGCCAGCGGCACCAGCGCGAACACGGTGGTATAAGCCAACGACGCCGCCGCCTGGAACAGACGGTCGTCGAGGAAGCGCTGCCAGAGGAAACGGCCGAAACTGGCCGTCCGTGCGCGATCGCGCAGGCGGTCCTTCCAATGAGCCAGGGCAGTGGAACGCGACATCGCGCAAGGGTACCCGAACCGCCGTGGTCGCGGCCGCCTCGTCGCGTCCACGTGCAGCCAGACCGTGCCTTGGTCGATACTGCGCGTTCCTGATGCGTGATGGCGGAAGACGATGGCGGAAATCCTGGTGCTGTACTACAGCCGCGGCGGTTCGGTGGCACGGCTGGCGCGACAGATGGCACGCGGGATCGGCGAGGTACCCGGCATGAGCGCGCGTCTGCGCACGGTCCCGTCGGTGGCGGCGGTGACCCAGACCAGCGCCCCCCCGGTACCGGACGAAGGCGCTCCCTATGTCGAGGCCACCGACTTGCGCGAGTGCGCCGGCCTGGCAGTGGGCAGCCCGACCCGCTTCGGCAACATGGCTGCGCCGATGAAGCATTACCTGGACACCCTGGGCGCGGAATGGGCCAACGGCACCCTGGCCGGCAAGCCGGCGGCGGTGTTCACCTCCACCGCCTCGATGCACGGCGGCCAGGAGTCCACGCTGCTATCGATGCACCTGCCCCTGCTTCATCATGGCTGCCTGATCGTCGGCATTCCCTTCACCGAGGCCGCCCTGAGCCATACCACCGGCGGTGGCACGCCGTATGGCGCCAGCCACGTCTCCGGCGCCGCCGGCGATCCGCAACCGACCGACGATGAAGCGGCGTTGGCGCGCGCGCTCGGCCGCCGCCTGGCCGACATCGCGCGCCGGTTGTCGGTCGCGTGAGGCCCCGCCTCGCCCACCAGATGCTGCGGATCGCGCTGCTGGCGCTGGCCGTCCTGTTCGTGGCGTGGTTCCGCGACGATCCGCACTGGCTGGCAACTCTGCTGGTGTTTGCGCTGCCGCCGGCACTGCTCGCCATCTGGGCGGGCCGCAGCGCACGCGCGCGTTTCTGGGCAGGCGTGTTTGCGTTGGGCTGGTTCAGCCACGGGGTGATGGCCGCCTGGAGCCTGCCGCACGTGCGGGGCCTGGCGTGGATCGAGGTAGTGCTGGCCTTGCTGGTGATCGCGCTGGTCAGTGGCCCGGGCGTGGCCGCGCGTTTCGGCAAACGACGCGCGCGCCGCTGACCAGCGGCACGCGGCCGCCACGCCCCCCCAAGCACCGCTGCCCGACCCCGGTGTGCCGGGCCAGGCAGTGGCCGTGCGCTCAGTGAAGTACCAACGGCATGCTGGTGTCGGCAGCGGCGGTCGTTGCCGTTTCGCCCACCAAGGTCGCAATGCTCTGCGGATCCACATAGAGCGAGGTCTTGCCGTTGACGACACTGTAACGGCCGCCATAACTCACGTTGGCACTGCTGGAAGTGCTGTATTTGACGAATGCACTGGCGCGACCAGCGGGGACGTCGAGATCCAGCCGCTGATGGGCGGTTCCGGTATTGACCACCACCACGACCAGCCGATTGTCCGGGGTGCGGTAGGCGGTGGTGGACACGTCGCTATAGGGACGCTCGGTTGCGCCAATGCGCACCGAGCCCGGTCGCACGAAGCGGGCGTACTGCGACATCACGTAGCCGCGCTTGCTGACGGCGCCGTTCTCCCCCATCAGCCCATAGCTGCGACGGATATACCACCAGACATAGGCATTGAAGTTGGCCGCCATGCTCTTGTGCAGCTCGGTGGCCACGCCGAGCGCCGATGGCCAGGCGTTGCCGTCGGTATTATCGGTGAAGTGCTCGGTCATCCAGATCTCCTTGCCCTTGGAACGTGCCAGCGCATAGTCGCGCGGCTGCGCGCCGTACAGGTGGCCGGCGACGATGGACGTCGCCTGGTTGGCGGTCGCATCGTTGAGGACCGGATCGGTGATGGAGAAGTTGAAGCCCACCGATTCGCCGACGATCACCTTGAGACTGCCGAACTTGCCGCCTTCGCTGGTGAGATAGCGCACAAAATCGCTGCCAGACCAGTCGCAGGACTCATAGTCCGGATGCCAGTCCGGTTCGTTCTGCAACGAGATGGCGTACAGCGGCGCGCCGCGGCTGGACATGAACTGGGAGAAATTCAACAGATGCGTGGTGTAGGACGGGTAGTACTGGGTCAGTAGCTTGCCGCCGTTGATCAGGCTGTTGTTGGACTTCATGTAAGCCGGCGGGCTCCACGGGCTTGCGAACAGGATGCTCCCCAGGCTGCGCGCCCGCGCCGCGGTGGCCACCTGTGTCTGCCAGCCGTTGCTGGAGGGATCGATGCGCATGCGCAAGATCGACAACCCGATCTGTCCTTCGCCGCTGCCGAACGCAAGATCCACCTGCGCTGGCGTGAGGTCGTTGATCCAGCCGGCACCGTTCATCCCACCAAAGCCACGCACGGTCTGGTACACCTGACCTGGATCGATGGTCACCGTTTGTGCCGCTGCCTGCGCAGCGAACAACGCACCGATCAGTGGCAACACCAGTGACCGCAATAGCGGCCTCACTTTCGTATTCATGCTTCTCTCCTAGGGACGGGGACAGCGCGGCGATCGCGCGAACCTTAGGCGAGCAATGAGCAGCAAAAGAGAAAATCAATAAATAAATAGTCTGCAGATGCACGACTGTGACTGCGTCCGCGGCGCCACACGGAACTGCATACCGATCGGCGCGGGCGCTTTTTGCGCTGCCGCAGAACGCGCCGGCACCCACCACGCCAGCGCTCGGCACTGCCCCGGTGCTGTCCAGCGAACCGGACGCTCGCCAGCTCCCGCCCGCTTGGAGGTCGTTGGCATGCCGCGCCGCAAGGCCGGGAGTGGCGCCGCCTGCAGCGCGCACGCGGGCGCCGTATCATGGCGGCCCTCGCGCGGGACAGATCGCGCCAGCCCTACAGGATCCAAGCAATGGAAGACCTTCTGATCGTCACCACCGGTGGCACGATCGACAAGATCTACTTCGACGACAAATCGGACTACCAGATCGGCGACCCGCAGATCGGCCAGATCCTCAAGGAACTCGGCGTGACCTTCCGCTTCACGGTGATCCCCATCATCCGCAAGGATTCGCTGCACATCACCGATGCCGACCGCGAACTGATCCGCGCCACTATCCAGGCTCAGCCGGCGCGGCATGTGCTCATCACCCACGGCACCGACTCGATGGTACAGACCGGCAAGGTACTGCAATCGATCGTCGACAAGACCATCGTGATGACGGGCGCGCTGAATCCAGCCCGCTTCCGCGGCTCCGATGCCGAGTTCAATATCGGCTGCGCGGTGGGCGCCGTGCAATCCTTGCCACCCGGTGTTTACATCGCCATGAACGGCCGCATCTGGAATCCGGAGAAAGTGCGCAAGAACGTGGCCGCCAACCGCTTCGAAGCGGTTTGAGGCCATGAGCAAGGCGACGCGCGCGACTAAATCATTGGACGCGGCTGGCGTGGCCTATGTGCTGCATCCTTACGATTATCGGCCCGATGCCGACGCGAAGGGCCTGCAAGCAGCGCAGGCGCTGGGGCTTGCGCCTGACACGGTCTTGAAGACCTTGATGGCCTGGGTCGACGACCAGGCTGTCTGCGTGGTGATCCCTTGCAATCGGCGGCTATCGTTGAAGACCTTGGCCAGCGCGCACGGTGGCAAATCCGCGCGCATGATGGAGGTGGCCGATGCCGAACGCCGTACCGGCTACAAGGTCGGCGGCATCAGCCCGTTGGGCCAGCAACGTCCGGTGCCGGTGCTGATCGAGCGCAGCGCACTGACGTCGCCGGCGCTGTGGATCAATGCCGGCCAGCGCGGCCTCCTGCTGGAACTGCGCGGTGACCAGATCGTCGCCGCGCTGCAGGCACGCCCTGCGCAGCTCTGCGAGTGAGTGCGCACCTGCACGGCTGCGTCGCTGCACGCAGAGCCGCACGGTCACAGCCGCTCCATCTGCCCGCGCGATGCATTGCAGCCGCGCAGCGCACTCAATACGTCGCCACCAGGCTGACCGCCGAGAACGCCGACGTCGCTTTCAGCCGCACGTAGTACGTGCCGGCGGGCGGTGCCGTGAGCGTGCAGCTGTCGGCATTGCCCGGGGCCATGCTGCGGCAACCGTAGGCGGTGTCGGTCGGCAGCGCGCCCGCCCGCAGCGACAGATCGGCATTACCGCTGCCGCCGCTGAGTGCCAGCTTGAGCGAGCGCGTACCGGCAGGAACGTTGACCTGGAAATACAGCGAGTCGAATTGCGCCGCGCTCAAACCGGTACGTGCCACGTTCCTGCTCAACGTGGTCGCCTCGATCACGGCGGCCACTGCCCCCTCGGCATTGGCCAGCCCCGCCCCGCACCCTTGCGCACAGGCCACCGGCAAGGGACGCGCACTGCTCCTGAGCAGCGCTTTCACCGTTGCCGGCGCCAGCGGATTGAGCGCCACCGACTGCATCAAGGCCACCACGCCCGCCACATGCGGCGCCGCCATCGAGGTACCGCTATACACCGCATAAGCCGCGTTGCCTGGCACCGTGGTACCGCTATTGAGCGTGGACAGAATCGATTGACCCGGGGCAGCGATATCCACGCCGTTGCCGAAGTTGGAGAAGCTGGCCTTGGCCCCGACCGAGGTGGTGGCCGCTACCGCGATCACGTTGGGGCAATTGGCCGGCACCGTGGTGGAGACATCCATATTGCTGTTGCCAGCGGCCACGACCACTGCCGTGCCACGCGCCACCGCACCATTGATGGCAGTGCTCAGGGTCGAGGAACAACTGCCATAGCCACCGAGCGAGAGGTTGATCACGGTGGCCGGGTTGGGATTGGCCGGCGCACCGCTCACCTTGCCGCCCGAGGCCCATACGATCGCATCGGCGATATCGGAGAGATAGCCGCCACAGCGCCCCAGCACGCGCAGCGGCAGGATCTTGGCATTGAACGCGGTACCGACCACGCCACTGGCGTTGTTGCCGATCGCCGCCACGATGCCCGCCACATGCGTGCCATGCCAACTGGAATTGGCCGCGGTTGCACCGGGGCCGCACTCGTTGGCAGCCGTCCAGTCGCCCTGATCGGCGGCATTGCCGTCGCGCCCGTTGCCGTCGCGCGCAACCGCTGGATCGGTGATGAAGTCGTAGCCAGGCAACACGTTGGCCGCCAGATCCGGATGCGCGGTGATGCCGGTATCGATCACCGCCACCACGATGCCCTTGCCGGTGGTGCGATCCCAGGCTGGGCGCACATTGAGGCTGGCGGTGCTGGTGCCCAGCGCCCACTGCTGCGACAAGCCCGGATCGTTGGGAACCAGCATCGGGCGCATCAGCACGTCCAGCTCCACCCGCTTGACGGCAGGATCTGCGGCCAGCCGCCGCATCAGGCTCTCGGCATCCACGCGATCCAGCTTGCGGTCGGCGACCAAGACCGTCGGGCCAGCGTCGAGACGGCGCGTTGCCGCCAGTCCCAGTGGCTGCCCCTGCCGCGTGGGTACGGCGCGGGCAATGTCCTGCCAGGGCGTCGACAGCCCGGTCGCTCGGCGACTGCCGACGCGGTCCTTGTAGCTGACGATGAAGCGTTGATAGCTGCCACTGGAAGTCAATCCTTGCAGATTGACCTCGCCGGCAGCGGCGTTGAACCCCCACGACAGCGCACAGGCGATTGCAGCGTGGCACAGCACGCGAACCGAAGCGTCCCACATGGATCAATTCCTCCCCAAGGATCTGGAATCCGCACGGCCACACATTCGCTGCCTGCGCATGCCTGGCCTCGCCATGGGACGCACGGCTGCGTTCTGCCCATGTGGGCCGGCTATCGGCAGAGGCGTTCGCCGCTGAAGGCCTGCAGACCGCGACCTGTGCGTGGCATTCAGCCCTCGCCTGCACAGGCGAGTGGGCAGCCTTGCAATGACAGCAGCGCAAACGCGCACAGCCCCGCCGGAGCGGGGCTGTGCGGGGATTGGAACACCGACAGGCAGGTCGGAGAGCCCCCGACGCCGGCCGATCAGTGTGGTGTCATGGCGTCTGGCCGACCGCGGCAGCGGCATTGACGATGCCGGCACCACAACCGCCCGAGCAGCTGCCGGGCAGCGCGCGGGCGGTGTTCTTCAGCAGCGCTTCCACCGCCGCCGGGGTCAGCGGACGACTGGCCACCGACTGCACCAGCGCCACTACCCCGGCCACATGCGGAGCCGCCATCGAGGTGCCGTTGTAGGACGCATAACTGGCGCTGCCCGGCGTGGTGGTGCCGCTGTTCAAGGTGGACAGGATGCCCTGGCCCGGCGCGGAAATGTCGATCGTGCTGCCGAAATTGGAGAAACTCGCACGCGCGCCGGCAGAGGTGGTGGCCGCCACCGCAATCACATTGGCACAGCTGGCGGGGGTGAAGTTGGCCACGTTGGCGTTGCTGTTGCCGGCTGCCACCACCACCGTGGTTCCGCGCGAGACGGCGCTGTTGATCGCGTTCTGGTAGGTGCTCGAGCAGCTGCCGCTGCCGCCCAGCGACATGTTGATGACTTCGGCCGGATTGGCGTTGGCGGGCACGCCGGAGACGCTGCCGCCGGATGCCCAGACGATGGCGTCGGCGATGTCCGAGGTGGTACCGCCGCACAGGCCCAGCGCGCGAATCGGTACGATGCGGGCATTGAACGCGGTGCCGGCGACGCCGGTGCTGTTGTTGGTCACCGCGGCAATCGTGCCGGCGACATGGGTGCCGTGCCAACTGGAGTTGGCCGCAGCAACGCCGGATCCGCATTGATTGGCTGTACGCCAGTCGCCCTGGTCGGCGGGATTGCTGTCGCGACCATCGTTGTCGCGGGCGCGCGCCGCATCGCTGATGAAGTCGTAACCCGACAGGACGTTGGCATTGAGATCCGGATGGCTGGTGATGCCGGTGTCGATCACTGCGACCACCACGCCGGCTCCAGTCGCACTATCCCAGGCCGGGCGCACGTTGATGCCCGCATTGGTGGTGCCGAAACCCCATTGTTCGGACAGGCGCGGATCGTTCGGCGTCAGCACCGGATACATGATCTGGTCGACTTCGACGTACTCCACGTTGGGATCGGCGGCGATGTGACGCATCAGCGTTTCGGCCTCGGCCCGATCCAGGTCGCGATTGGTCTTGAGCACCTCTGAGCCGAGCGCGGTCCGCCGCACGTGATTCAGCCCCAGCACGCGCCCGGCCCGTGCGGGCACGGCGGTCGCCGCAGCGTTGAGCGAGGCGCGCATACTGGTCGGACTGACCGAGGCGGCGCTGCCATCTTTGTACTTGACGATGAAGCGATCGAGCGTGGGCTGCGCATCCAGTCCGGACAGATTCACCTGTCCAGCGAAGGCTGGCACGGCCAGCAGCGAGGTCAGTGCGGAGACACCCAGGACTACCAGCGCGCGCGCAGGCGCACGACGTTGCGACACAGTGAACATCGATCGTTCCCTTCTGCTGATGAGGAGCCGCGCTTGCGGCATGAGGCGGCCGACACCACACACGGCAGTGACGGCACGGAACTGGGGCATCGCCACGGACGCGTGCACCCTGGTCGATCTCCATCCCGACCAGAGGCGACACAGCGCCGTCGCCACCGATGGGTGGGCGTTGGCGTCTACGGCGAAGGTGCAGCGCTCCCCCGCTGTAAGCGCGGGAGCGCTGCCAGACGCGTCAGTAGGTCGCGCTGAGGGTGACGCCGGAGAAGCTGCTGTAGGCCTTCACGCGGACGTAGTAGGCGCCCGACGGGGAGGCAATCGTGCAGGTTTCGTTGTTGCCGTCGAGGTACGGCCTGCAGGCGTAAGCAGTATCGGTTGGCGCGCTGCCGGCACGCACGTACAGATCGGCATCGCCGCTGCCCCCGCTGATCGATACGCTGAGCGTTCCGCTGCCAGCCGGGACCGTAATGCGGTAATTGAGTTCGCCGCCCGTGATCGCCGCCAGCCCGCTGATCGGCGTGCCGTTGCTCAGCGTGTCGCCGTTGCCGCCGCCACCGCCGCCGTTGTTGCCATTGAGCGCTGCGGTGACCGCAGCATCGGCGTCGACGATGCCGGCACCGCACCCACCCGAGCAGGCCCCCGGCAACGCGCGCGCGGTGTTCTTCAGCAAGGTCTCCACCGCCGCCGGACTGAGTGCGGTCGGCGCGACTGATTGCACCAGCGCAACCACGCCGGCCACGTGTGGCGAAGCCATCGAGGTGCCGTTGTAGGAGGCGTAGCTGGGGTTCCCCGGTGTGGTGGTGCCGCTATTGAGCGTGGACAGGATGCCCGACCCAGGTGCCGACACATCGATGCCGGCACCGTAGTTGGAGTAACTGGCACGTGCGCCGGCCGACGTGGTGGCAGCCACCGCGATCACGTTGGCGCAGCTGGCCGGAATGAAGTTGGACACATTGGCGTTGCTGTTGCCCGCCGCGACCACCACGGTGGTCCCGCGCGACACCGCGCCATTGATGGCGTTCTGCATCGTGGTCGAGCAGGTGCCGCCGCCGCCCAGCGACATGTTGATCACTTCTGCCGGGTTGGCGTTGGCGGGAATCCCGTTGACCGTACCGCCGGACGCCCAGACGATGGCGTCGGCGATGTCCGACAGCGAGCCACCGCAACGGCCCAGCACCCGCACCGGCACGACCTTGGCATTGAAGGCGGTTCCCGCCACGCCGACACCGTTGTTGGTGGCGGCCACCACCGTGCCGGCGACATGGGTGCCATGCCAGCTGGAATTGGACGTGGAGCAACTGCTGCTGGTGTTCCAGTCGCCTTCATCGGACGGATCGTTGTCGCGCCCATCGCCATCGCGCGCGGCGGTCGCGTCGCTGATGAAGTCGTAGCCCGGCAGGATGTTGGCATCCAGCTCCGGATGGCTGGTGATGCCGGTATCGATGACCGCGACGACCACCCCGGTGCCGGTGGCCTTGTCCCAGGCCGGGCGGATATTGATGCCTGCGTTGCTGGTACCGAATGCCCATTGTTCGGAAAAACGGGTGTCGTTGGGCACCAGCGTGGGATACAGGATCTGGTCGACTTCCACGCTCTGCACGTTGGGGTCGGCGGCCAGTTGGCGCATCAGCGTCTCGGCTTCGGCACGATCCAGTGCGCGGTCGGCCTTGACCAACTCCGGCCCCAACGCCAGGCGCCGCACACTGTTCAAGCCCAGCGCCTTGCCTCCTTTGGCCGGCATGGCACGTGCGGCAGAACGCAGCGACGTTGCCAGCGCGGACGGGCTGGCCAGGGCGCTGCTGCCGTCCTTGTAGGTGACGATGAACTTCTGATGGGTGGTCGCACTGGCCAGGCCGTCCAGATACACCTCGCCGGCAAAGGCCGGCATGGCCAGCAGCAGCGAGGTCAAGGCCGATCCACCGAGGATGGCCAACGTGCGCGGACGTGTACGGAGAGACGCGTAGGACATCGAATTTCCCTGCTCGATTGAGAGGACCGCCTTGGCGGTCATGGCCCGACGGGTTGACGACTCCGATGGGCATCCGCGGACCGAGTCCCCTGTTATCGATCCGTTCAGTGAACCTAACGCAATCGAAACAAACGCGACAATAAAAAGTTGACTTCTTGAGAATAATTTTTCCGTTTTGTGACAAAGATCGACATTGTTCAGCCACAAACTCGCACATTTCCATTGTCTGTGCTGCTTTGCGAGAGCCGACGGACAAAAAAAAGCCCCCACGCAGCCGCGTGGAGGCCTTTCTCGTGGCGCTGTGTGTCAGATCAAGACAAGCGCACCAGCCACCCGTGGCGGTCGGGCACCCGGCCGTACTGGATATCGGTCAACTCCTGCCGCAGCGCCATCGTGACTTCCCCCGGAGGCGTCGACAGATCGCCGACCGCAAAGCCCTCGCCCTTCAGCTGACCGATTGGCGTCACCACCGCCGCCGTGCCGCAGGCGAACACTTCGACGATCTCGCCGGAGGCAACACCGTGCTTCCACTCGTCGATGCTGACCTTGCGTTCCTGCACCGGCATGCCGCGGTCGCGCGCCAGTTGCAGGATGCTGTCGCGGGTGATGCCTTCGAGGATGCTGCCGGACAGTTCCGGCGTCACCAACGTGCCGTCCTTGTAGACCAGGAACACGTTCATGCCCCCCAATTCCTCGATGTACTTGCCTTCCACCGGGTCCAGGAACAGCACCTGCGAACAGCCCTGCGCATACGCCTGCTGCTGCGGCAGCAGCGAGGCCGCGTAGTTGCCGCCGCATTTGGCCGCGCCGGTGCCGCCCTTGGCCGCACGTGCGTAATCGGTGGACAGCCAGATCGCGACCGGTGCCACGCCCTTGGCGAAATACGCACCCGCCGGGCTGGCGATCACGTAGTACGAAGCTTTCTGCGCTGCGCGCACGCCCAGGAACGCCTCATCGGCGATCATGAAGGGACGGAAGTACAGGCTGGTCTCCGGCGCCGACGGCACCCAGTGTGCATCGGCGGCTACCAACTGACGCAGCGACTCGACGAACAGCTCCACCGGCAATTCCGGCAGCGCCAGGCGGCGCGCCGAGCGCTGCAGGCGCTCGCCGTTGGCCTGCGGACGGAAGGTCCAGATCGAGCCGTCGGCATGGCGGTAGGCCTTGATCCCTTCGAAGATCTCCTGGCCGTAATGCAGCACCGATGCCGCCGGATCCAACTGCAGCGGCCCGTAAGCGCGGACCTGTGCGTCGTGCCAGCCCTGCTCGCTGTTCCAGGAAATGGCCACCATGTGATCAGTGAAGTGCAGACCGAAGCCGGGAGCGGCCAGGATCACCGACAATTCGTCGGCACTGCGCGGGGACGGAGAACGGCTGGAAGCGAAGGGGACGGGCACCGGACAGGATTCCTCTAGAGCGGGCGAAGGGACACGGCGCCGTGTCGTCACCGGCGCCTGGCGATCAAAGCATGCCGGTCTCGAGACGGGCGGCCTCGGACATCATATGCCGGCCCCACGGCGGGTCGAACACCAGCTCGACATCGGCCTCGGCGATGGTGGGGATCATTTCCAGCTTGCTACGGACGTCGTCGACCAGGATCTCGCCCATCCCGCAGCCGGGCGCTGTCAGCGTCATCTTGACCTCGACCTTGCGCTGGTCGTCCTCGCTGCGATGGCTCAGCACCGCTTCGTAGACCAGGCCAAGGTCGACGATGTTGAACGGGATTTCCGGGTCGAAACAGGTGCGCAACTGCTGCCATACCAGCGCCTCGACTTCGTCGTCGCTGGCGTTCTCCGGGAGTTCCAGGCCCGGCGGGGCCTCCTTGCCGATGGCGTCGCCGTCCTTGCCGGCAATGCGGAACAGATTGCCCTCGACAAACACGGTATAGCTACCACCCAGGGCCTGGGTGATGTAGCCATAACTGCCGGCGGGCAGGGTCACCGAATCGCCCTGCGGCACCATGACGGCGGCGCAATCGCGTTCGAACTGGACGGGTTCGCTGCTACGGGAATACATGCGTGAGATATGGGGCCGCGCCAGCGGCGCGCAAGTCGCCCATTCTAGCCGACCCCGCCGCCGCGCCGGTGCTGGGCACGACAGGGCACTGGGCTTATCCTGTCGCCTCTGTCAGGAGCTCCAATGCCGCCCACTTCTGCGTCCGCCAGAACCGTCCACTGGCTCTGGCCCCCGCTCCTGCTGCTGGGAGCGGTCACCGCCTTGATCGCCTGGATGCTGGTGGCGCTCGCGCTGGGCCGCATGGCTGGTTGGATGGCGTTGTTGGTCGCGCTGGAAGTGAATTGGATGCTGCGCCTGGGCACGCTGCGCGCCGGAACGCTGCGGTCGGTCGTGGCCGTGTCGACGACCATGGCGATCGCGATTGGCGCCAATTGGGGCATCGCGTCGGCGCAGTTGGGCGGTTCGCTGGGCCTGGACCCGTGGACCTCGGCGCTGAAGATGGGTCCCATGCTGGCCTGGACCCTGCTGCAACTGGCCACCAGTGGCGTCGACCTGGCGTGCTATGCCGGCGCCTTGGTGCTGGCGTGGTGGCTGTCGCGCTGAGCCAGCCGCACGGACGTGTGTTGCGCCGGTAACCGTGCCCCGCGCTGGCGCCGGCCGCCAGGCGCCAGGCGCCAGGCGCCAGCGCGCTTTAGGATGTCACCCGCGCCAACGCGTTCCTGCGGCTCGGCACGGCGCCTTCCGCGCATCGCCGCTGTCAGGACACGCGTCGCTCCGACCCACCAGGCAGACCATCAGTGACCGCCCCCATCCAGCGCCTTCAGCTCGCTGACCAGCGCGCCGGCCGCTTCGGCGCCATCGCCGTAGAGCATGCGGGTGTGGTCGGCATAGAACAACGCATTCTCGATACCGGCAAAACCGGTGCCCTTGCCGCGCTTGATCACCACCGTGTTGCGGGACTGCACCACATCCAGGATCGGCATGCCGTAGATCGGGCTGGCCGGGTCGGTGCGGGCGACCGGGTTGACCACGTCGTTGGCACCGATCACCAGTGACACGTCGGTGCTGGCGAATTCGGGATTGATGTCGTCCATGTCGGCGATCAGGTCGTAGGGCACGCCGGCCTCGGCCAACAGCACGTTCATGTGCCCAGGCATGCGGCCGGCGACCGGGTGGATCGCAAACTTGACCTTGACCCCGCGGGCGATCAACCGTTGCGCCAGTTCCCAGATCTTGTGCTGGGCCTGCGCCACCGCCATGCCGTAACCGGGCACGATCACCACCCGCTCGGCAAAGGCCATCATCGCCGCCACGTCGCCGGCCTCGATCGGCTTCTGCGTGCCGGCGATCGCCTGACCCTGGCCACCACCGCCGAAGTTGGAGAACAGCACGCCACTGATCGGCCGGTTCATCGCCTTGGCCATCAAGCGGGTCAACAGGATGCCGGCCGCGCCGACCATCATGCCGGCGATGATCAAGGCCTCGTTGCCCAGCACATAGCCCTCGAATGCGACCGCCAGTCCGGTGAAGGCGTTGTACAGCGAGATCACCACCGGCATGTCCGCGCCGCCGATCGGCAGCGTCATCAACACGCCCAGCGCCAGCGCCACCGCGAAAAAGGCGACGATGGCGCTGGAACTCAGGCTGCTCACCGCCCAACCGCCCAATCCCAGCATTGCCAGGCACACCAGCAGGTTGACCGCTTGCTGGCCCGGGAAGGTCACCCGCCGATCCAGCCGGCCATCGAGCTTGGCCCAGGCGATGATCGAGCCGGACAACGACACCGCGCCAATCGCTGCACCGACCACCGCCAGCACCAGGGTGCTTGTCTCGGGCAGCCGCGCGGCCAGCGCAGCGATCGCGCTCTGGCTCCAATGGCTGGTGTCGCGCTGCGCCAATGCGGAAAAACGCAGCAGCTCCACCGCGCCGATCGCCGCCGCCGAGCCGCCACCCATGCCGTTGTACAGCGCCACCATCTGCGGCATGTCGGTGATAGCCACCTTCTTGGCCGACAGCCACGCCGCGCCGGTACCCAGCACGATCGCCAGCAGGATCAGCGACAGGTTGTGCAGGCCAGGCAGCAGGAAGGTGGCAGCGGTGGCGATCAGCATGCCCAGGCCGGCCCAGCGGATGCCGCTGCGCGCGGTCAGCGGCGAGGCCATGCGCTGCAGGCCAAGCAGGAACAGCGCGGCGGCCACCAAGTAGCTGGACTTGACCAGCCACGCCAGCAACTCCGGCAGCGATAGATTCATGGCGCGTCCTTGCTGGGCGGCTTGCGGCTGGACTTGAACATGTCCAGCATGCGCTCGGTGACCACATAGCCACCGGCGGCATTGCCGGCCCCCAGCATCACCGCGATGAAGCCCAGCGCTTTCTCCAGGCCGGTGTCGGCGTGGCCGAGCACCACCATCGCGCCGATCAGCACGATCCCGTGGATGAAGTTGGAGCCGGACATCAGCGGCGTATGCAGGATCACCGGCACCCGCGAGATGATCACGTGGCCGGCGATGGCGGCCAGCAGGAAGATATACAGCGCTACGAACCCGTCGCTCATCGTCTCGGCTCCCAAGGGCACTGCGGCCTGCCGATCATACCCATGCCACCTCGATGACGGGGGGTGTCAACCCTTCCTGCCGCCATGCGTTGACGTGGTATCGCCCTGCGGAAGCTTACGCTGTGCTGGTGGGAACCCCTTTCGATCCGCAAGTTGCACCGCCTGGCGCTGCTCCGTCGTCGCTGGACGCGTTCCTGGCCGGCATCGGCCCGCGCGCGTTCCGCTTTGCCGAGGCTGGCCTGCGGCACCGCGAAGACGCCCTGGACGCCGTGCAGGACAGCATGGTGCGCCTGCTGGCCTATCGCGACCGTCCGGCCAGCGAATGGACGCCGCTGTTCTGGAGCATCCTGCGCAGCCGCATCATCGACCTGCAGCGTCGCCGCAGTTTCCGCCTGAAATTCTGGGCGCCCGCCGAGCGTCCGGACGAGGCCGGCGGCGTCGACTGGGCCGATCCCGGGGTCGGGCCGGTAGGCGAGCAACAGCAGCAACAGGCCTATCAACGCCTGGTCGTGGCCCTGCGCGCACTTCCGGCGCGCCAGCGCGAAGCCTTCACCCTGCGCGTGCTGGAAGATCTGGACGTGGCCACCACTGCGCAGGCGATGGGCTGTTCCGAAGGCTCGGTGAAGACCCATCTGTCGCGCGCCCGCGACGCCCTGCAAAAACAGTTCGAGGATTTCCTGTGAACCTCTCTCCCAACCAAGTCCGGCTCGATGCGCAGCTCCGCCAGCTGCATGCCGATGCCCTGACCACGCTCAGTCCGCAGACGCTGGCCCGCCTGCGGCAGGCACGCCAGGACGCCACGCGCCGCCCGGCGGCGCGCGGTCGCTGGTGGCTGGCGACCGCGGCAGCCGCCGTACTGGCAGCCGGCCTCGGCGTGCAGCAGTACGCCGACACCCCCGCCACGACCACGCCCCCCCCCGCAACGGCGGTGGCGTCGCTGGCCAGTAGCGACACCGATGATTTATTGGCGCAGAACCCGGACCTCTATGTCTGGCTCGGCTCCGAAAACGCCCTGGCCATGGAATGACGCCGATGACCCGTTCGACTCGCCTGTTGCTGACCCTGCTGCTGTGCGCAGGCCCCGCCACGCTCTGGGCCCAGCATGCCCCGCCACCGCTTGAAGGCCCGCCACCCGGCCCGCCTCCAGGCGCGCCGGGGCCGCGGCCGCCGGAGACGCCGATGCCGGCGTGGGATCAGTTGTCGCCGCAACAGCGCCAGGTGCTGATCGATGCCCTGCGCGAGCGCTGGAACGATGTTCCCGAAGATCGCCCGCGGATGTACCGCCACGCCCGTCGCTGGCTGAACATGACCCCGGCACAGCGCGAGCAGGCCAAGGCCGGCATGGAGCGCTTTCGCAGCATGAGTCCGGACCAGCGCCGCCAGGCCAAGGCCTTGTTCGATCGCATGCGCACGCTGACTCCGGCCCAGCGCACCGCGTTGCAGCAGCGCTGGCAGAAGATGAGCCCGGCCGAACGCGACGCCTGGCTGCGCGCCAATCCGCCATCCGACGACTGAGCCGGCAACACCGCTCGAGAACCGCCGGCACCAGCGGCGATTCGCTCGTCGCTGCCCCGGTCAGCCGGCGCTGCCGGCGACTGCCGGTTGCCAACGCGTCTTGGCCAGGAGTTCATCGTCCCAGTCGAAGACCAGCGTGCCGTCCTTGATCAGCAGGGCGACGAAGGCCTGCACGTTGCGCGCGAACATCTCGCTGGCGTGGATGGCGCCCAGGCTGGCGAGATCGAGCGGGCCGGCGATGGTGATGCCATCGCGCTCGTAGGTCTCGCCCGGCCGGGTGGCCGCGCAATTGCCGCCAGTCTCCGCCGCCAGGTCCACGATCACGCTGCCGGCGCGCATACCCTGCAGCATTTCCTCGCTGAGGATGCGTGGCGCCGGCCGGCCCGGCACTGCCGCCGTGCACACCACTGCATCGATGCTCTTGAGATGCTCGGCCAAACGGCGTTGCTGTTCGGCCCGCTCGGCGTCGGTGAGTTGCCGCGCATAGCCGCCTTCGCCAACTGCGCTCACGCCCAGGTCGAGAAAACGCCCGCCCAGCGATTCGATCTGTTCGCGCGTCTCCGGCCGCACATCGAAGCCCTCGACCTGCGCGCCCAGCCGCTTGGCGGTGGCGATCGCCTGCAAGCCGGCCACGCCGGCACCGATCACCAGCACCTTGCTCGGCCGCATCGTTCCGGCGGCGGTGGTCAGCATCGGGAAGAAGCGCGGCGCCAACTGCGCGGCAATCAACATGGCCTTGTAGCCGGCCATGCCGGCCTGCGAACTCAGCACGTCCATCGACTGCGCGCGAGTGGTGCGCGGCAACCGCTCCAGCGGAAAGACGATCAGCTCGCGCGCGGCGAGCGTCTGCGCACGCGAGGGATCGGCGTCGGGATAGAGCATGCCGACCAACACCGCCTGCGGCTTGCAGTGCTGCAGCAGATCCAACGGCGGCGGCTGCACGCACACCAGCAGATCGGCCTGCGCCAGCGCCTCGGCAGCGGCGGGCTGCGCACCGGCCTGCTGGTAGGCCGCGTCGTCGAAGCCGCTGGCACGACCGGCGTCGGCCTCGACCCAGACCTGCGCGCCCAGCGCGCCCAACTTCTTCACCGTCTCCGGCGTGGCGGCGACACGCCGCTCGCCAGGCGCCCGTTCTTTCAGCACCAGTACCTGCACCGCCATGGTCTGCTCCGTCGCGCGCTCCAGTGGCCGCGATGCTAGCAGAGGACCTCGCCTACGCCGGCGGTGACCCACGTGCGCGATACACGTCGCATCTACCGCAGACAACCTCGGAATCAAGCGCCCAGCGCGTGTGGAGGATGCATACGCCGGCAAGCCCGAGGCGCCCGTTTGCCGAGCTGGCGGGCCACACCACCACGCGTGACCCACGTTGGATGAAGTGACCTGAGCGCTACAGCGATCGTCAGCGGTGAAGGGCAGGCCGGTGTAGCTTCCGCCCAGACCGGCAGCTCGGTGGATGCTCCGCGGCGCGGTTGGCTCTCTCGCTGGGGAGCGGCCCCCGCACACCGATCCTGCGTGCTGAGGCCTGCCCGAGGGGACAACCTGGACGGCAGCTTACGCGTACGGCGGGGGCTCACCGCTTAGCTCGCCTAGATCTGTGCATCTCGCACTAGGGCTCCAGCAAACTTTTCAGCAGCGGAGCGAGCACGACCTCTGGGGCAAAGGCGCGCAATTTCTCCCGCCTGCTGTCAATCGCCAGCGAGGCATAGCCATGCACCGCGCTCCACGCGAGCAGGGTACGCTGCTCGAGCAAGTCCACACCCGGATCGCTGCCGTGAAGAGCGATCCAACGAGCTCGCACGGTTTCGCGCAGGTGAATCATTGCCGCCTCGCTAACCTGCACCAGCCGTGGCAGTCCGCACGCGCGCACATCCAGTCCGAGCATCAGCCGGAATTGCTGCGGAAATTCGACGGCGAAGCGGATATAGCCCAATCCGCAGGCCAACAATGGATCATCGAATTCCCGCTGGGTAGCGCGGATGCACTTGAGCATGCGCTCATAACCGTCAGCGGCCAGTTCCGCCAACAAACCATCCAACGAGCCAAAGTGATGCGCCGGCGCAGCATGCGACACGCCGGCACGCCGCGCGCATTCGCGCAGGCTAACTCCCCGAAGGCCGGATTCGCCAAGCAGTTCCCAACCGGCCTGCCGCAATACGGCTGGCAGGTCGCCATGGTGATACGCGGCGGAGCTAGAGGGATCAGATGGCGGCATGGCGGTTCGTTTATCGATACGTCAGTGCAGCACACAATCTTGACGGCGACAAGATCCAGCCGCAAAACTTTCCTGCATCTTGTCACTGACAAGATTCCCTCAGTCGCCAGGAAGACTCATGAGCTCGTCCATCTCCAAGCTTCGCGTGCGGCTGCTGCGCGGCCTGCTGGCTGCGGCCAGCCGCTTCGCCCCCGGCCCGACCGGGCGCTACCTGGCGCGTCGCTTTGTCACCCCCGGATCCACCGGCCGTCGGCAGGCCGCGGCCATCGTCGCCATGCTGGACGATGTGCAACGCCAGACCGTGCGCATCGACGGCTGCGATATTGCGGTGTATGCCTGGGGCAATCCCGGCGAGCAACCGTATGTGTTGCTGTCACATGGCTGGGCAAGTTACGGCATGCGTTTTGTCGCCTGGGTGCCGCAGTTGCGTGCGCTTGGCTACGCGGTGGTCGCGTTCGATCAGGCCGCGCATGGGCTGAGCAGCGGGAAGATCAGCAATCTGCCTCACTTTGCGAAAATCCTCACCCACGTCGGCGTCCGCTTCGGGCACCCCGCGGCATTGATCGGCCACTCGCTGGGAACGGCCGCAGCGGTATTCGCCGACGATGCGGCATGGCGGCCAGCGCGCTATGTGCTGATCGCACCGCTGATAGCGCCGGCCGGCAGCGCACAGTGGCAGTTTGCCGCCGCCGGCATCGCGCCCGCGGCCTTCGCCCCGTTCGAGAACTGGCTGATCCAGCTGACCGGCAAACGCTTCGCCGACTTTGACGCCAGCCCGCGTCTGCCGCGCTTTGATCGCCCAGCGCTGATCATCCATGACCGCCGCGACCGCGAAACACCGTGGGAGGAAGGCGCACTCTTCGCCGCACTCTGGCCGAACGCGCAGCTGTTCACAACCGAGGGATTGGGCCATAACCGGATGGTCGATCACCCGTCGGTGATCGCACGGGCGCTGGAATTCATCGGCACAGCGACACAGGGATCGCAAGCATTTCCACCACACGTGCCTTTGACGTAGGTACGCCGCCGCGGGCGCGAATGGATGTGCAATGCGATCGTGCGTGGTTCGCGGCGCACAACCACGCGCATTAGCCTAGACGCCTGCTGTTCGCTGCCGTGCTGTGGCACTGCGATCGTCATCGACGGTCACGAGTTCCTGAGGCCATAGACGACGAGGCAGCTTGCACCACCTGCCGCGTCTGTGTTCATCGATTGTGGATTGCACCAGCGGACGCGACGCAACGACAGCGCAGCTCAGTGCAGGGTGCCGTTGTTCAGCGGGTCCAGGCGGTCGATCACGCCCTGCATCGCGCTGTCGAATGCGCCATCGTTGCTGTGGTCGCGCAGTCGGCCCAGCCGCACCATCACCGCTAGCTCCTCAGGCGAGGCCACGCAGAAGCGCACGCCGCGGCGATTGACGAACAGCAGGCGTTGCGAGATCGGGCTGACCCACGACAGCTTGCCGGCCTGCACCTTGCCGTCCTTGTCGACGAAATCCAGCCAGGTGCCGATCTCCATGGTGCGGAAGCGCTCGGCATCGGCGGTGTCGATGCGCTGGCCGGCCATGTCTGCGCCCAGCACCACGCTCACGCTCTCGGCCGCCGGTGGCGGCAGATTGACCTGCGGCAGCTCGGGCAATGCCTTTTCCAGTTCTGGACGCGCCTCGGCAACCGATTGCAGGGTGTCGTGCAGCGCGCCAATCGCGCTGATCACCGCATCGCCATGCAATCCCACACTGGCGAACACCCGATGCAACGCCGGCTGCAGCGCCTGCAACCACGGCTTGCCGATGATATGGCGGCGCGCTTCGGCGAGTTCTTCCAGCACGCTATCGGCCAGCGCCAGGGCCTCCTGCGTTCCAGGGCCCTCCTCGCCATCGCGCAGGATCGCCATGGTCAGATGGTGCAGCCACGGCTGCCGCAGGAAGTCCTCGATCGCCTTCGGCATCAGTGCGCCGGCCTGCACCCGCTGCTCCAGTTCCGCCAGCGCCCGGCTGCGCGCCAGTTCCAGCTTTTCCTGACCACGCTGGGTCTCGGTGGCGCGGCGCTCGGCAATCTCCACCCGGCGCCGATGCTGGGTGAGGAAATCGCGGAACTCCTCCTCCAACGTCATGAAGATCGCCAGGTTCTCGTTGAATTCGGCCACCAGGCGATCGACGATCTCTTCGACCTTGCCCATCAGCACGCGCTCTGCCGGGCTGTCGCCGGTGTTGCCTTCGCAGGCTTCGGCCAGCGAGTTGAGCAAACGGCGCGCCGGATGGGTCTTCTGCACGAACATCTTGCGGTCCAGCATCGCCACCTTGACGAACGGCACCACCAGCCGGCCGATCATCTCGCGCGAGCGGTTCTCCAGATCGCGCTCGTCGAGCATGACGTCGAACAGCATTCCGACCAGGTCGATGGCGTCCTCGTCCATCGGATCCAGCCGCGCGCTCGCCGGGTCCACGCCCAGACGGGTGGCGTTGGTCAACACCTCGTTCTTCAGCCGTTGCGCCAGCGACTCACCTTCTTCGCCGATGGTCGACTGCAGCGTTGCACTGGGCGTGGCCTGCAGCAGCGACAACACCGACATCATTTCGCGCTGGCTCAGCGGGCGCTGCTGACCGACCGCCACCGACGCCGCCGAAGCGGCACTCTCGCGCTCGCTGCGGGTCTGCTGCAGCAGTTCGTGCAAGGCATCCAGCAGCACGCCCTGGGTACCGCCCGGGTAATCGGACTCGCCGCCTTCGCCGCCGCCAGCGCTGGCATAACCGCCGCGTTGGGCCGCGGCCTGCATCCGACCGCGGCTATGCGCCCAGCGATCGAGAAAGCGATTGGCCCAGGCCGGCGCGTACTGTTCGCCATGCTCCTCGCCATCGGCGTCGGCGTCGTTGCCGCCTTGTCCGTCGGGGTTCCTGCGCGCTTCCAGCGCCTCGCTGCGCGCGGGCCGCTGCAGCGGCCGCTTCGGCTGGGAAATCTCGGGCATCACGCCGGCCTTGGCCAGGGTGTCGTCCAGGCGTGCGTACAACTTGCCGATCGGCTCTGCCAGATCGCGCTCGCAGAGCTTGATCAGCACCAGGCGCACTTCCGGTGCGAGGTCGCAGGTGCCGAACGCTTCGTGGATCGCCACGCCCAGATGTTCGGGGCCGACCGGATTGGTGTCGGCCACCAGCTCCAACCCACCGGCGATCCAGCCCAGGCGGCGGTCCACCCGCGCCAGCACCGGTTTGAACTCACGCAGCAGCACGGTGGCCAGGTTGCGCACCGCCAGGCGCGATTCGAGCACATGCTCGGGCACCAGGCTCAAGGGACCGCGCCCCACCTCACCCGCCAGCACGACTTCGGCCGACAGCGGCGCGCCGTCCAGCAAGGCCTGCCAGGCGGCATCCAGCTGCCGGCGGAATTGAACGGCGACCTCGTCGCGCTTGCGACGCAGTTCGCGCATGCCGTCCAGGAACAGCAGCTGCGAGGCGCCTGCAGATTCGGCACGATCGAACAGCACGTCATCGAAATGCGCGATCGCTGCAGCAAAGACCTCGGCCAACGGCGGCACGAACGCGGCATGCGCCTGTTCGAGCAAGCGTTGGTCGCGCCCCGGGTGTCCCGTGGGACTGGGCTGAAAGGTCATGCGCAAAGGCTCCCCGCCTCTGCAGGCGCGAAAATAGTCAAACGAGATGCAACAGGCGCGGCCCCAAATTCCGCCCACGCATGGTAGGCGGTTGCCACACCCATTAATTGTGACGCATATCTCACTTTGCTAGTGACCTATGAGAGACCGCTCTGTTTGCGAGTCGCACAGCCATCCTAGCGTGCTCCACTCCGGTGGCGCCGACTGAACAAGGACGCATAGCGGCGGGGTTAAGCAACCCTCCGTATTGCTGACAGCGGCCGCGCAGACGCAATCTTGCGACCATTCCGGCCCCACTCGGCCTGGTGTACAGCTGCCGATCATCCGTTGGCGCGCCACTCAGTCGGCATTGGCATAGCTGAACGTTCCGCCGTCATCCTCTCGCCGCTGCGTTGAACAAGGTTGGGTTGGCCGGCGCCACCCGCATACCGTCTTCGCTCCCTGCGTCCGCCGCCCCAGCACCACCGCGGATCGGGGCGCCAAAGGCGTTCGCGCGGCTTACCGGCCTGCGTCCAGCAGGCGGACAGAACGGCCCGTCTATACTGCCACCCCCTCCTCCGCGCTTCCGATCTATGCACGCAGACGACCCGCTCGCGCCATTGGACGCGCGCCGCTCCGTTCCCTCCAAGCAACTCGGTGAACCCGGTCCGGACGAGGCCACGTTGCTGCGGATGCTCGCCTCGGCCGTCCGCGTCCCCGACCATGGAAAGTTGGTGCCGTTCCGCTTACTGCGGATCGCTGGCCAGGCACGGCAGGCACTGGGCGATTTCCTGGCCGAGCGCACCCTGGCGGGCGACCCGTTCGCGCCACCGGCGGTGGTGGAAAAGGATCGCGAGCGTTTCAGTCACGCGCCGCTGGTGGTGGTGGTCATCGCCCGCCTGCAACCGGAGCACAAGGTGCCCGAGCAGGAGCAGCTGCTGACCGCCGGCTGCGTGTGTTTCGCCTTGCTGCAAGCGGCCCAGGCCTGCGGTTTTGGCGCGCAATGGCTCACGGCGTGGATGGCCTACGACGCGGTCGTGACCGGTTATCTGGGCCTGAGCGAGCACGAGCGCGTCGTCGGCTTCATCCATATCGGCACCCCACGCACCGAGGCGCCCGAGCGGGAGCGGCCGGACCCGCGCGCGCTGTTGCGCGATTGGACGCCGTGAGCAACGCCCCCGCTCCGCTGGCGGTGGCCACGGCCGCCGCCCTGCGTCCGGCCCCGCTCTATCTGGTCGACGCCAGCCTGTATGTGTTCCGGGCCTGGCACTCGGTGCCGGACGAATTCCAGGACGCGCAAGGCTGGCCGACCAACGCCGTGCATGGGTTTGCACGCTTCCTGCTGGACCTGCTCGAACGCGAACGCCCCACACAGATCGCCATTGCCTTCGATGAGGCGCTGGACAGTTGCTTCCGCAACACGCTGTACCCGGCCTACAAGGCCAACCGCGACCCCGCGCCGGATGCGCTGCGACGGCAGTTCGCCCACTGCAAAGCCTTGTGCGCGGCCCTGGGACTGAGCGTGCTGGCGCATCGCGAGTATGAGGCCGACGACCTGATCGGCAGCGCGCTGCACAACATGCGCGGACAGGGCCTGCGCGGCGTGATCGTCTCGGCCGACAAGGACTTGTCGCAGTTGCTGCTGGACCACGACGAACAATGGGATTACGCCCGCAACCTGCGCTGGGGCGTGGACGGCGTGAAGGCGCGGCATGGCGTGCATGCACATCAGATCGCCGACTATCTGGCGCTGTGCGGCGATGCGATCGATAACATCCCTGGCGTGACCGGCATCGGCGCCAAGTCCGCGGCGGTGCTGCTGAGCCATTTCGGCAGCCTGGACGCCTTGCTGGAGCGGCTGGACGAGTTGCCCTTCCTGCGCTTGCGCGGCGCCGCGCAGATGGCCGTGCGACTGCGCGAGCAACGCGAACATGCGCTGTTGTGGCGGCAGCTGACCACCATCGCGCTGGACGCGCCGCTGGCGTTGACCGCCAACGGCTTCGCCCGTGCGCCCGCCGATGCGGACATGCTGGCCGGCTTGTGCGAGAGCCTGCGTTTCGGCCCGCTGACCCGGCGCCGGCTGCAGGCCGCCGGCGCCATCACGCCGCTGTCGTCCCCTCCCGCTTCCCTGTCCCAAGGCAACGCTCATGAACCAAGCTGACACCCAGCCCACCGTCGTCTACGAAGGCAAGTACCAACGCATGGTCGTGCGCGGGACCTGGGAGTATTCCGAACGCGTGCATGCCGGCGGCCTGGCCGCGATCATCATTGCCGTGACACCCGACGATGCGATGCTGTTCGTCGAGCAGTTTCGGGTACCGCTGCAGGCACGCACCATCGAAATGCCGGCCGGCCTGGTCGGCGACGTGCATGCCGGCGAATCGATCGAGCTATCGGCCATTCGCGAACTGGAAGAAGAAACCGGTTGGACCGCCGACCACGCCGAAGTGCTGATGATCGGGCCGACTTCGGCCGGCGCCAGCAGCGAAAAGATCGCCTTCGTGCGCGCCAGCGGCCTGCGCAAGGTCGGCGCCGGCGGCGGCGATGCCAGCGAGGACATCACCGTGCACACGATTCCGCGTTCCCAGGCAGCGGCCTGGTTGGCGCAGAAGCTGGCCGAGGGCTATCAGATGGATCCCAAACTGTGGGCCGGCCTGTATCTGGCAGACCACGCGCTGGACGGCACCCCGCGTGCTTGAGGCCGCGGCGTCGGCGTCGCTGCTCGGCCCGGACGATCCCGCCCCGTTCGAGGTGATCGGCGCGCAAGCCCGTTCGCCCTGGCTGCTGATCGCCGATCACGCTGGCCAGCGCGTGCCGATGCAGCTGGCCCAGTTGGGGCTACCGCAGCAGGAACTGGACCGTCATATCGGCTGGGACATCGGCATCGCCGGAGTCACCCGGCACTTGGCCCGGCTGCTGGATGCCTGGGCCATCACCCAGACCTATTCGCGCCTGGTGATCGACTGCAACCGGCCGCAGGATGCCGCCAGCCGCATTCCGGAAGTGAGCGACGGCACGCTGATTCCCGGCAACCGCGGTTTGAGTGAGGACGCCCGGCAACAACGCGTGCAGGCGATCTTTGCGCCCTATCACGCACGGATCGCCAACGAGCTGGATGCACGCCAGCAGCGCGGGCACCCGACCTTGCTGGTGTCGATGCATAGCTTCACCCCGGTGATGGCCGGCAGCGCGCGGCCTTGGCACGCTGGCGTGCTGTACCACCGCGACACCCGGCTGGCGCATCGCCTGTTGCACTCATTGCGTGCCGAGCCGGACCTGGTGGTTGGCGACAATCAGCCGTATGCGGTCAGCGACGCCACCGACTACGCCATCCCGGTACACGGCGAACGCCGCGGCCTGCCGCACGTGGAACTGGAAATCCGCCAGGATCTGATCGCCGATGCGGCTGGGCAATTGGCCTGGGCGCAGCGATTGGCGCGGCTACTGCCGCCGTTGGCCGAGGGGTTGCTGCAGCACTGAGGCGGCCCACCGGCGCGCGCCGGCGCCAGTGGCGGCACGCGCGTGCAATGACATCGGCGCGCTTGTGCACTGCTGGCGCCGACAGTGCCGGCGCCAGTGCAATCAGCCGGCGAAGCCGTCGGTGGCGCGCACCAGCGCATCGACATTTTCCGGCTCGAACGCCGAGTGCCCCGACGCCGGGCTGATCTGCAGCTGAGCCTTCGGCCATGCCTCGTGCAGATCCCAGGCGCTCTGCAGCGGGCAGACCACGTCGTAGCGGCCATGCACGATCACACCCGGAATCTCGGCGATGCGATGCGCATCGCGCAACAACTGGCCTTCGACTTCGAAGAAGCCGCCGTTGACGAAGTAGTGGTTCTCGATGCGCGCGAACGCCAACGCGAAATGCGCATCCTCATGCCCGGTGACGAAGTCTTCGTCCACATGCAGAAAGCTGGTGGCGCCTTCCCACACGCTCCAGGCCCTGGCGGCCGCGAGCCGCGTCGCTTCGTCATCGCTGGTGAGGCGGCGATGGAAGGCGGCGATCAGGTCGCCGCGTTCCTCTTGGGGAATCGCATTGATGTAGTGCTGCCATGCGTCCGGGAACAGCCGGCTGGCGCCTTCTTGGTAGAACCACTCCAACTCCCAGCGGCGCAGCAGGAAGATGCCGCGCAGCACCAGCTCGGTCACACGCTGCGGATGGGTCTGCGCATAGGCCAGCGCCAGCGTCGATCCCCAGCTACCGCCGAATACCTGCCAACGGTCGATACCCAGATGCTCGCGCAGCCGTTCGATATCGGCCACCAGATCCCAGGTGGTATTGGCGGTCAGATCGGCGTGCGGCACGGAGCGGCCGGAGCCGCGCTGATCGAACAGCACGATGCGGTACTTGGCCGGATCATGGAAGCGCCGCATCTTGTCGTTGCAGCCACCGCCGGGCCCGCCATGCAGCATCACCACCGGCTTGCCGTGCGGATTGCCGCATTGCTCGAAGTACATCGTGTGGCGGTCATCAACCTGGAGGCGGCCCTGGTCGTAGGGCGTGATCTCGGGATAGAGCGTGCGCATGCGTCGGTCCTGCGGGAAAGGCCGCATTGTATCGGCAGCCCGCCGTGGTCCGGGGCTCAAGCGGCCAGCAGCCACTGCCCCAGCGTGACCCGATCGCGTCGCTCCAGGTCCTGCGCACTGCTCACGTGCGCGAAACCAGCCGCCACCAACAGTGCGCGCACGGCGGCGCCCTGGTCCCAGCCGTGCTCCAGCAACAACCAGCCCTCTGGCAGCAGGTGGGCGGGCGCTGCAGCCACGATCTGGCGGATATCGTCCAGGCCGTCGTGGCCGGAGGCCAGCGCACTCGCTGGCTCGTAGCGCAGATCGCCCTGCAGCAGGTGCGGATCCCCGGCGGCGATGTAAGGCGGGTTGCTGGCAATCAGGTCGAAGCGCTGGTCGCCCAGGGGCGCGAGCCAGGAGCCCTGGACGAACTGGACATTGTCCAGCCGGTGGCGGCGCGCATTGGCCTGCGCCACCGCCAACGCCGCCGCGCTCAGGTCGGTCGCCGTCACTTGCGCCTGCGGCCGCTCGCTGGCGATCGCCAACGCAATGGCACCGCTGCCGGTCCCCAGGTCGGCGACCTGCCAGGCGCGCTGCGTGTCCATCCGAGCCAGCGCCAGCTCGACCAGGGTTTCGGTATCGGCGCGCGGAATCAGCGTGGCGGCCGAGACCACCAGATCCAAGGTCCAGAACGCCCGCACGCCGGTCAGGTAGGCCACCGGCTCGCCAGCGACGCGCCGCTCAACCAGGCGCTCGAAGGTCTCCGCCACCGCGGTCGCCAGCGGCTCTCGACCGTGCGCGAACAGCCACGCCCGGTCGCGATCGAGCGCATGCAGCAGCAAGGGCTCGGCGTCGACCCGCCCAATCCTGGCGGACGCCTGCCGTAGTGCGACTTCGGTGGTCATCGGCAATGCGGCATTGGACATCGGAAATTCACTCGTGGGCAACATCGGCTGACCATTATCGGGTAGTGCGCCCGCGCGTCGGCAGACGCAACCTGAGAAATCGATAGCCGCAGGCTATCTATTTAATTCCATCAATCGATTTGCGCGATCTATCAATGCTGCCTACCATGGCGCCTGTTCCATCCCCCGCCCCCCTTCACCGCTAGAGGAAACGCAATGTCCCTTATCAACACCCAGGTCCAGCCGTTCAAGGCGAACGCGTATCACAACGGCAAGTTCATCGAAGTCACCGAAGCCAGCCTGAAGGGCAAGTGGTCGGTGCTGATCTTCATGCCGGCCGCCTTCACCTTCAATTGCCCGACCGAGGTGGAAGACGCCGCCGACAATTACGCCGCCTTCCAGAAGGCCGGCGCCGAGGTGTACATCGTCACCACCGACACGCACTTCTCGCACAAGGTGTGGCACGAGACCTCGCCGGCCGTGGGCAAGGCGCAGTTCCCGTTGGTTGGCGATCCGACCCACCAGCTGACCCGCGCGTTCGGCGTGCACATTGAGGAAGAAGGCCTGGCCCTGCGCGGCACCTTCATCATCAATCCGGAGGGCGTGATCAAGACGCTGGAAATCCACGACAACTCCATCGCACGCGACGTCACCGAGACGCTGCGCAAGCTGACCGCTGCCCAGTTCGTCGCCAACAACCCTGGCCAGGTCTGCCCGGCCAAGTGGAAGGAAGGCGCCAAGACCCTGGCACCGTCGCTGGACCTGGTCGGCAAGATCTAAGTCGCCCGCATCCTCGGCCCTTCGGGGCCGGGGATGAACCGGAGCCGGTGCTGGCAGCCCGCCAGCCATCGCCAGCACGCCGCCTTCCGCGCCGGCTGCGGTTCATCTCCTTTCTCCGTATCGCCCTGCTGATGCAGCGCGTCGACGCCCTCCCCTTGCCCACGCCAGGAGTTCCCCATGTTGGACGAGACCCTCAAGACCCAGCTGACCGCCTACCTGGAACGGGTCACCCGGCCGATCCAGATCCACGCCTCCATCGACGACAGCGCCAAGTCGCGTGAAATGCTCGAACTGTTGGAGGATCTGGTCCTGCTGTCGGACAAGATCAGCCTGGACGTCCATCGCGACGACAACCAGCGCAAGCCGTCGTTCGCATTGAGCACGCCTGGCCAGGACATCTCGTTGCGTTTTGCCGGCCTGCCGATGGGCCATGAGTTCACCTCGCTGGTGCTGGCACTGCTGCAAGTGGGTGGGCATCCGTCCAAGGCCGCAGCGGAGGTCATCGAACAGGTCCAGCACCTGGATGGCGACTACCAGTTCGAAACCTATTTCTCGCTGTCCTGCCAGAACTGCCCGGACGTGGTGCAGGCGCTGAACCTGGCGGCGGTACTCAACCCGCGCATCAAACACGTGGCCATCGATGGCGCGCTGTTCCAGGACGAGGTCGAAACCCGCCAGATCATGTCGGTGCCGACCGTGTATTTGAACGGCGAGCTGTTCGATCAGGGCCGCATGACGCTGGAGCAGATCGTCGCCAAGCTCGACTCCAATGCATCCAAGCGCGATGCCGCCCGGATCGCTGCCAAGGATGCCTTCGATGTGCTGGTGGTGGGCGGTGGCCCGGCCGGCTCGGCGGCGGCGGTCTATGCCGCGCGCAAGGGCATCCGCACCGGCGTGGCTGCCGAGCGTTTCGGTGGCCAGGTGCTGGACACGATGTCGATCGAGAACTTCATTTCGGTGCCGGAAACCGAAGGCCCGAAGATGGCCGCCGCGCTGGAGCAGCACGTGCGCCAGTACGACGTGGACATCATGAACCTGCAGCGTGCCGAGCAACTCATTCCGGCCGGTGCCGACGGCCTGATCGAGGTCAAGCTCAGCAACGGCGCTTCGCTCAAGAGCAAGACGGTGATCCTGTCCACCGGCGCGCGCTGGCGGCAGATGAACGTGCCCGGCGAAGGCCAGTACAAGAACAAGGGCGTGGCCTACTGCCCGCATTGCGATGGCCCGCTGTTCAAGGGCAAGCGCGTGGCGGTGATCGGAGGCGGCAATTCCGGTGTGGAGGCGGCCATCGACCTGGCCGGCATCGTTGCCCATGTCACCCTGATCGAGTTCGATGACAAGCTGCGCGCCGACGAAGTGTTGCAGCGCAAACTGCGCAGCCTGCACAACGTGCGCATCATCACCAGCGCGCAAACCACCGAAGTGCTCGGCGATGGGCAAAAGGTCACCGGCCTGACCTACAAGGATCGTACCGGCGGCGACACCCAGCACCTGGAACTGGAAGGCGTGTTCGTGCAGATCGGTCTGCTGCCCAATACCGAGTTCCTCAAGGGCACGGTCGAGTTGTCGCCGCGCGGGGAAATCATCGTCGACGACCGCGGCCAGACCAACGTGCCCGGTGTGTTCGCTGCCGGCGATGCGACCACCGTGCCGTACAAGCAGATCGTCATCGCGATGGGCGAAGGTTCCAAGGCTGCGCTCAGTGCCTTCGATTATCTGATTCGCACCAGCGCACCAGTCGACAACGCCGCCGTGGCGCAGGCGGCCTGACGACCGCCAGATAAGCGCCCGGCCGGCCCGGGCGCTAAGCTGGTGTCGCGTTCGCCTCCCGTCACGATCCAGAGGGCTACAGCATGAATCTGCGTGACCTGAAGTACCTGGTCGCCTTGGCCGACCACAAGCATTTCGGTCGTGCCGCCTCGGCGTGTTTCGTCAGCCAACCCACCTTGTCGACCCAGATCAAGAAACTGGAAGAAGAGCTCGGCGTGCCGCTGGTGGAACGCGCACCGCGCAAGGTGATGCTGACCCCGGCCGGGCGTGAAGCGGCGATGCGCGCACGCGGCATCGTCGCCGAGGTCGAGCAGATGAAGGAAGCCGCCCGTCGCAGCCAGGATCCGGAAGCAGGCACGGTGCGACTGGGCATCTTCCCCACCCTGGCGCCTTACTTGCTGCCGCATGTGGTGCCGCGCATTCGCGCCCGTTTTCCCCGGCTGGAACTGTTGCTGGTGGAAGAAAAAAGCGATCAGCTGCTCCACCAGCTGCGCGAAGGCCGACTCGATGCCGCGCTGCTGGCGCTACCGATCCAGGACGAACAACTGCACGCCGAGTTCCTGTTCGAAGAACCCTTCGTGCTGGCAGTCCCCGAGGCCCATCCGCTGGCACAGCGCGACAGCATGACGCTGGACGACTTGTCCGATCAGCGCCTGCTATTGCTGGAAGACGGCCATTGTCTGCGCGAGCAGGCACTGGATGTCTGCCACCTGGCCGGCGCCAGCGAGAAGTCCGAATTCCAGGCCACCAGCCTGGAGACGCTGCGACAGATGGTCGCCGCCAATGTCGGCGTCACCTTGCTGCCGCTGCTGGCGGTCAAGCCGCCGGTGGCGCGTTCGGAGAACATCCGCCTGATTCACTTCCGCGAGGACAAGCAGCCCAATCGCCGCATCGCCATGGTCTGGCGGCGCAGCTCGGCGATGACCGGCTTCCTGGAACAATTGGCGCAGTTGTTCAAGGAGCTGCCGGCGAGCCTGTTCTCGCTCGATCAGCCTCCCGCAAACCCCACCGCGGTGGCTGCCTGAATCCCAGCATGCCGCCGCGGTCGCTTGACCGCGCAATCTTGCCGACAATGGAGACGGGCGACATGCAGATGTCGCCCTTTGCGTATTCCATCTTGCGGAGATTGCCATGACCACGCACCACAGCGGCCTACCGCCGTCCCTCCTCGTTTCCAGCAGCGATCTGGCCCGCCTGGAGGCCTTGCTTGAGTCCCCGAGCTACCGCTCGCATCCGGCCGCCGCCGCGCTGGCCGACGAACTGGGGCGTGCCCACAGCGTGCCGCCCGAACAGCTTCCTGCCGATGTCGTCACCATGCACTCACGTATCGAGTGCGAAGACGAGCTGCATGGCGAACGCCATCGGCTCACCCTGGTGTATCCGCATGAAGCCGATATCCAGCAAGGCCGCGTCTCGGTGCTGGCACCGGTCGGCAGCGCCCTGCTTGGCCTGTCGATCGGCCAAAGCATCGACTGGCGCAGCGACGATGGCCGCGCGCTGCGGCTGCGCGTCACCGCAGTGCATGCGCCGTCCCAGACGGCGGGCGACTTCCCGCGCGAGGCGCGCTAACGTAGCGCGCTGCGCCCCCCTTCACCCCGTTCAACGATTCGAGAGAACCCGCATGACTGCATCCCCCTCCAAGCTCGCCCAACTGCGCGACCTGTCGGTGGTGGTCGCCGATACCGGCGATTACGACGCCATCAAGCGACTCAAGCCGGTGGACTGCACCACCAATCCCACGCTGGTGAAAAAGGCGCTGGATCTGCCGGTCTACGCCGACTTGATCGAACGCGAACTGGCCTGGGGCCGCGAGCACGGCGGCCAGGACCGCGACGCCACTGTCCATGAGGTCGCCGACCGGCTCACCGTCGGCGTGGGCACCATGCTGTCGGCATTGGTGCCCGGCCGCGTCTCCACCGAAGTGGACGCCGACCTGGCGCACGACACCGACGCCACGGTCGCCAAGGCGCGCAAGTTCATCGCCATGTATGGCGAGCGCGGCGTTTCCAAGGACAAGGTGTTGATCAAGATCGCCGCCACTTGGGAAGGTATCGACGCTGCGCGTCAGCTGCAGCGCGAAGGCATCGATTGCAACCTGACGCTGATCTTCAATCGCTCGCAGGCGCTGGCCTGCGCCGAGGCTGGTGCGTTCCTGATCTCGCCCTTCGTCGGCCGCATCCTCGATTACTACGTCGCCCAGGGCCAGACCCCGGCCACCATCGACGAGGACCCGGGCGTGGTGTTCGTCCGTGGCGTCTACGACGAATTCAAGCGTCGCGGCTCGGAGACGGTGGTGATGGGTGCCTCGTTCCGCTCCACCGCGCAGATCGAGGCGCTGGCCGGCTGCGATCGTTTGACCATCTCGCCGGAGCTGCTGGAGAAGCTCGACGCCGACCACGGCCCGCTGCCGCGCAAGCTGTCGCCCGTGCAGGCCGACCACGCCAAGATCACCCCGATCGACAGTGCCCGGCTGGCCAAGGACCTGGCCGCCGATCCGATGGCCACCGAGAAGCTGGCCGGCGGCATCGATACCTTCGCCAAGGACCTGCAGGCCTTGCGCAAGACCATCGCCGACAAGCTCGCCGGCTGAGCGCAGCAGGCGGTTTCAGCGACGCCCGCGGCCGTTGGCTGCGGGCGTTGTCGTATCTGGCACCACACGATGCCTGCCGCCGCACACGACACCATGGCAGCTGGTCTCCGGCACGCATCGCCCCGCAACGCCGCCCAGCCAGAGGGTGTGATGGACGTTGAGGTGAGTGCGAAGCGGCCTGTGATGCATCGAAACAAGGCGTACGCTGCGGGGCGGGCTGGCCGCCTGGTTAAGACGCGCAACGCGATATCGCCGCGCCACAGGGCGCTTCCTGCAGGGTTGGCCGTCAGCGGGCGCTGCACCGCGCCGCTTGCATTGGCGCCCGCCAAGCCGGCGCTACCCAGCAGCCGCTCCGCATCGCGGCCGGCCAACGCATCACATCTCAAATTGCATCACCCGCTCTAGAATCCGGATTTCGTAGCGAACAGGACGGACGACAGACAATGGCAAAGATCGCAGTGGTCATGACCGATGGCGTGGCCGATTGGGAGATCGGTGTGGTCCTGCCTGCGGCACGGGAATGGTTTGGCGACCAGCTCGCCATCGCCAGCATCGACGGCCAACCCGTGCAGTCGATCGGCGGATTGCGGATCGTGCCCGAGTTCGCGTTATCCGATCTGGCGCCGCTCGACGCCGATCTGTGGATCCTGCCGGGCAGCGAGCGCTGGCAGGCCGGCGAGATCCCAGGACTGAGCGCACTGCTGCGCGAACGTGTGCAGCAGCAGCGCCCGGTGGCCGCGATCTGCGGCGCCACCCTGGCCTTGGCCTACACCGGCCTGCTCGATACCCGCCCACACACCAGCAACTCGCTGGCGTTCCTGCAGGAGCATGTGCTGCCCTATGCCGGTGCCGAGCATTTCCGCCACGAGAAGGTGGTCAGCGCCGACAGCGTGATCACGGCCCCGGGCACCAGCCCAGTGGGCTTCGCCGTGGCCTGCATGCGCGCACTGCATCCCGATCGTCCCGAACTGCTGGCGCAGCTGCGCGGCATGTTCGCCGGCGAGTTCGTGTGAGCCAAGGCACCGGCACGCTGCCGATGTACAAAAAAATGGCCACGCCGTCGCCGACGTAGCCATGACGTTGCCTGGCATGCACTCCCATGCTGCCCGCGCGTGAAACGCTGCCGGTCGCTTGGCCATCGGCCGGTCGCCGGGACGTAGTCGGCCCCTGGCGACCGCCGCGATCCGGCCCGCCTTTCCGTCAGGCTTCCAGCCCGATCGGGCAGCTCACACCTGTACCTCCAAGCCCGCAATACCCATTGGGATGCTTGGCGAGATATTGCTGGTGATCGTCCTCGGCGTAGTAGAACGTGGGCGCCGGAAAGCGAATCTCGGTGGTAATGGCGCCATAGCCGGCCGCGTCCAGCCGTTGCTGGTAGGCATCGCGACTGGCAATGGCGTTGTCGTACTGCGCCTGGGTAGTGCAATAAATCGCCGACCGGTATTGCGTACCGACATCGTTGCCTTGGCGCATGCCCTGGGTAGGGTCATGACTTTCCCAGAAGGTCCGCAGCAAGCTGTCGAAGGACACCGCCTGCGGGTCGTACACCACCAACACCGCCTCGGTGTGACCGGTCTGCCCGGAGCACACTTCCGCATAGGTCGCGTTCGGCGTTTCGCCACCGGAGTAACCCACCGCGGTGGTATGCACGCCTGGCAGGCTCCAGAACTTGCGCTCGGCGCCCCAGAAACACCCCAGCCCGAACTGCACCTGCGCCAGGCCGGCGAAGTCTGCGCGCAACGGGTGTCCGTGGATCAAATGCGCGTTGTGCAGCGGTAGCGGCTGCTCGCGTCCGGGCAAGGCCTCGCCCGGACGGGGCATGCGTTGTTTGAAGGCGCCGATTCCCAACATGGTGCAACTCCGCGGATCGAGAGGTTGCCTGCTGGATGGCGCCGGGCGGTGCGGCTTTCAACCCCGCCCGGTGCTCGCCTGACACCGCTCCGCTTACTTGCTGGTGGCGACCCGCGGCGCATCGACCTCGGGCATGGCCGAGCTGTGGTGGTTGATGATCAGCCACTTGCCGTCGCGCTTCTCGTAGACGAAGGTGTAGCGCGCCTGCACGTTGCTCTTCTTGCCGTGCGCATCGGTCAAGGTGAAGGTGTACACGCCCGCATCCACCGCGCTGTCTTCGTCGAGCAGACGCACGGTGCGGTAATTGATCACCCCTTGCGGTTTCTTGGCCAGGAACATCTCGAAGTAGTTCTCGATCTGCGCACGCGAGGTGCGCACTTCATTGGAGACGGTCGGCAACAGCACACCGTCCGGCGCATACAGGTCGGCGACCTTGTGCGGGTTGCCGCTGGCCAGCGCCGCGTTCCAGGTATCGAACAGTCGGGCGACCTCGCGCTCCTCACCGCCGGCCGGCAGCGCGGCCTTGTCGGTGTAGTGCATCACGCCGCCAGCCAGCGCCGGGGTGGCAGCCAGAGCCAGAACCAGAGAGAACAGGGTGCGACGCATGGTGGAATCTCCGTGTTGGTTGGGGGTTGCCTCAGTGGGCGAGCCCAGTGTCTCCATCAAGCGGCCGCGACAATGCTGCCGAGCGGCGTATACTCGAATATGCTGATCGGCATAGAGGCGTACGCATGCAAACCCCAACCAATGCGGGCGATTGGCGGCAGTCACTGCGACGCGAAGCCTCGGCCAGCGCGCGCTGGCAGGCCTTGCTCGAGATGACCCAGGTCTTGCAGCAGGCCAGCAACCCGGCCCAGGCCTGCGATGAGGTGCTTGGACGCGTCCTGCAATTGCTGGGCCTGGACGATGGCGCCGTGCTGGCGCAACGCGGCCCGCGCACCCAGGTGCTGGCCAGCCGCGGTCGTGCGCTGCCGCCTGGCGCGAGCGCTGCCGGCGATAGCCAGGAGGCGGCCTGGCTCCTGCCGCCCCGCCCAACCAACCTGCGCGAGCTTCGTCTCCCGATCCAGGCGCTCGGCGCCACCCACGGGATGCTGTGCCTCGCCTGGCACGACGGCCAGGCGGCACCCGCCAGCGACGATGCGCAAGCCGTGCAGGCCTTCGCGCTATTACTGCCGATGCTGGTCGCCGAGCCGCCCAAGCCGGTGGCGACACGTCGCCGCAAGCAACTGCCGGACGATCGCCTCACCGCGTTGAGCCGACGCGAAAAACAAGTGCTGGCGCTATTGCCACGCGGCCTGACCAACGCTGCACTGGCCGCTGAACTGGGGATCTCCGCCGGCACGGTCAAGGTGCACGTGGAGCGAATCCTGCAGAAACTTGAGGTAAAAGATCGCACGCAGGCCGCGGTGTACGCGGTCCAATCCGGATTGGCGCTATGACTGCATGGGCGAGGCAGTGGAACGATTGGCCGATCACCCGCAAGAGCCTGGCGGTGGTCACCTTGCCGTTGCTGTTGCTGGCGGTGGCGCTGATGGCGATCTACAGCGTGGAGCGGCAGAACATCGCCGCCGAAAGCGATGTGCGGCAGACGCTGGAAGTGCTCAGCGACCTGTACGAAGCGCATGCACTGCTGGCAGAAACCGCCGCCGGCGTGCGCGGCTATCGACTGGTCGGCCGCGACGAATTCCTCACCCCCTACCGCGATGCCGAGCCGCGTCTGCAGCGGGTGGTGGACCGGCTCTCGCAACGCATCACCGATCCTGCCCAGGCACGGCGTTTTGCCGGCATCAAACCCTTGTTCGCCGAGAAGATGCAGGGATGGCGGCGTTTACTGGCGCCGGATCTGAGCCGCGAGGAAGAGATCCGGCAGTTGTGGGATGGCAAGTACAAGCTCGACATCCTGCGCGCCGAGCTGCGTGAGCTACGCAACTACGAGACCGCGCAGTTGCAGTTGCGCACCGCCAAGGCGCAGGCGCTGCGGCAACGCAACCTGATCATCACCTTGTGCGCCGCGATGCTGGGCGGACTGGGTGCCGTGTTCGCGGTGGCAGTGTTCGCATCGGGGATGTCCAAACGGCTGCGAACCCTGGCCGCCAACGCCGATCGCCTGGGCGAGGGCCTCCCATTGGCACCGCAGCCGGGTGCCGGCGACGAACTGGGACAGGTCGGCCAACGCCTGGCCCAGGCCAGCGAACTGCTCGCCGCACGCGCGGCCGAAGCGCAGCTGGCGCGCCGCGAAGCCGAAACAGCCAACCACGCCAAGACCGAATTCCTGTCGCGCAGCAGCCATGAACTGCGCACCCCGTTGAATGCCATTCTCGGCTACGCCCAGGTGCTGGAACTGGACCTGCCCGAGCCGGCCCATCGTCGCCATCTGCAGCACATCCTCGGCGCCGGGCGTCACCTGCTGGGCTTGATCACCGAGCTGCTCGACATCGCCCGCATCGAAGCGGATCAACTGGATCTCAGCCCCGAACCGATCCAGGTGCAGGCGGCCGTGCAGGAGGCGCTGGCGCTGGTGGCGCCGGACGCGACCAGCCGTGGCATCGGCTTGCTACCGCCCAGCATCGACGGCCCGCTGACGGTGCGCGCCGACGCGCAGCGGCTGCGACAGGTCCTGCTCAACCTGCTGTCCAACGCGGTCAAGTTCAATCGTGCCGGCGGTCAGGTCCAGGTGAGCGCGCGCAGAGAGGACGCGCAGGTACGTCTCGTCGTTGCCGACCAGGGAGCCGGCCTGACAGAGACACAGATCGAACGGCTGTTCACCCCGTTCGAGCGCCTGGGCGCCGAGCGCTCGGCCGTGGAAGGCACCGGCCTGGGCCTGGCCTTGAGCAAGCGGCTGATCGAGGCGATGGGGGGCCGCATCGGCGTGGACAGCAGCCGCGAGGGCGCGCGCTTCTGGATCGCGCTGCCGCAGGGCGACCGCCCCTCCAGCGAACCGACGCCGGCTGCGCTGCCGGCGCCGGCGGGCGGTAGCGGTGTCTGTCGCCTGCTGAGCATCGAGGACAACCCTTCCAATCAGGCATTGATCCGCACGCTCACCGAACGCCGGCCGCAATGGCAACTATTGGAGGCCGACAGCCTGGCGCAGGCACGCGCATTGCTGGAGCACAGCGTGCCCGATCTGATCTTGCTGGATCTGCACTTGAGCGACGGCAACGGCGAAGAGCTGCTGCGCGAACTGCAGAACCAGCCGCAGATCGCCGCGGTGCCGGTGGTGGTCATCAGCGCCGATGCCACTGCCGCCACCGTCGCGCGGGTGGGGGCGCACGGCGTTCGCGCGTATCTGACCAAGCCGCTGGACGTGGCCGAATTCTTCCGCGTCATCGATGGATTACTGGCATGACCCGCGACGAGATCCTGAGCACACGTATCCTCATCGTCGACGACGAGCCGGCCAACGTTCGCCTGTTGGAGGACTTGTTGCAGCGCGAGGGCTTCCAACAGGTAATCGCCACCACCGATCCCCTGCGGGTTATGGGCCTGGTGTCGGCCTTCGCGCCGGACCTGATCCTGCTCGACCTGATGATGCCCGGGCTCGACGGCTACGCGCTGCTGGAGCAACTATCGCGCCTGACCGATCCGGGGCAGTTCCTGCCGGTGATCGTACTCACCGCAGACCCCAGCCGCAGCGCGCGCCATCGCGCCCTGGGATTGGGCGCCAAGGACTTCCTGACCAAGCCGCTGGATACCTTCGAAGTCGCGCTGCGGGTGTGGAACGTGGCCGAAACCACGGTGTTGTTCAAGCGACTGCGGGCGCTGGCGGCGCCGGATCCAGCGCCGCCTGGATGGCGCCACCCCGATTCCGCGACGACGGCCTGAGCGGCCTCACAACGCCAGGCTGACCTGACCGCTCAGCCCGAGCGTGGCCAGCACCGCTTGCGCCTGCGCCAGGTCTTCATCGGCCACGCAGACCTGCACCATGCCGAAGGCCGGCAACTCGCCCGCGCCCCCCAGCAGGGATTCGCCGAACACGAAGGCGGTCAGGCCGGCATCCTCCAGCGCGTGCTTGGCCAGATGGGCATCGATCAGGTGCGCGGCGCGGTAGGCAATCTGCATGGGATCGATCTGCTCCAGGGTGCGGAGAGCTCGCGCCTGGCGCAGGCCATGCCGCGTACGTCCCGCGATCGGCGCAGCGTAGCGCGATTCGCGCGCGGGAGCGCTCCTGTGCACGCCTGGCCCGCACCGCCGGCGCAGCGGTGGACACCGCGGTGGCGATGCCGGTAGCGCGCTGCGCCTGAGCGCGCGCACTTCCGGTTTGCCTGCATGCAGCCCGGCATGGCCAGCACGTGCGCCAACCGGGCGCGACGGCGGCCTCATTCCGCGCCAGTGGACGGCAGTCCTCGCGCTGTTGCCAGCGTGCCAGCCACCGCTCAGCACCGGGAATTTTCGCCACCACGCGCGCGCCGCCTACCCCTGGCCGCCCCCACCGCCTAAACTTGCGGTTTACCTCTTGCCGATGCACGCATGTCCGAGACCCCCGCTACCGACGCCACCGCCCCGGCCGAGAAGAAAGACTTCATTCGCCAGATCATCCGCGAGGACCTGGCCAGCGGCAAGCATGCCGCCATCCGCACCCGCTTCCCGCCCGAGCCCAATGGCTACCTGCATATCGGCCACGCCAAGGCCATCTGCCTGGACTTCGGCATCGCTGCGGAATTCGGCGGGCGCTGCAACCTGCGCCTGGACGACACCAATCCGGCCAAGGAAGACCCCGAGTTCGTCGCCGCCATCCAGGACGACGTGCGTTGGCTGGGCTTCGACTGGGCCGAGCTGCGCCATGCCTCGGATTACTTCGCGGTGTACTACCTGGCTGCCGAGCAGCTGATCCGCGACGGGCACGCCTTCGTCTGCGACCTGTCGGCCGAGCAAGTGCGCGAATACCGCGGCACGCTCACCGAGCCGGGCCGCAATTCGCCCTACCGCGAGCGCAGCGTCGAGGAGAACCTGGATCTGTTCCGCCGCATGCGTGCCGGCGAATTCCCCGATGGCGCCCGCACCCTGCGCGCGAAGATCGACATGGCCAGCGGCAACATCAACCTGCGCGACCCGGCGCTGTACCGCATCAAGCATGTCGAGCACCAGAACACCGGCAATGCCTGGCCGATCTATCCGATGTACGACTTCGCGCATTCGCTGGGCGATGCGATCGAAGGCATCACCCATTCGCTGTGCACGCTGGAGTTCGAGGATCACCGCCCGCTGTACGACTGGTGCGTGGACAAGGTGGACCTGGTGGGCCACCCGGAGTTGCTGCAGCCGCTGATGGAGAAAGGCCTGCCGCGCGAAGCGGCCAAGCCGCGTCAGATCGAGTTTTCGCGCCTCAACATCAACTATACGGTGATGAGCAAGCGCAAGCTGACCCAGCTCGTCGGCGAAGGTCTGGTCGACGGTTGGGACGACCCGCGCATGTACACCTTGCAGGGCCTGCGTCGTCGCGGTTACACGCCGGCCGCGCTACGCCTGCTGGTGGATCGCGTCGGCATCAGCAAGCAGAACTCGGTGATCGATTTCTCGGTACTGGAAGGCTGCCTGCGCGACGATCTGGACGCCGCCGCCGAACGCCGGATGGCGGTCATCGATCCGCTCAAGCTGGTGCTGACCAATCTGCCCGATGGTCATCGCGAGGTGCTGCAGTTCGCCAACCATCCCAAGGACGAGCGCTTCGGCACCCGCGAAGTGCCATTCGGACGCGAACTGTGGATCGAGCGCGAGGATTTTGCCGAAGTCCCACCCAAGGGCTGGAAACGCCTGGTGCCGGGGGGCGAAGTGCGCCTGCGCGGCGCCGGCATCGCCCGCGTCGACGAGGTGATCAAGAACGCCGACGGGGAGATCGTGGAGTTGCGCGGCTGGCTGGATCCGGAGTCGCGGCCAGGCATGGAAGGGGCCAACCGCAAGGTCAAGGGCACCATCCACTGGGTCAGCGCCCTGCACGCCATCGCCGCGGAGATCCGCCTGTACGATCGCCTGTTCTCGGTGGAAAAGCCCGATGACGAGTCCGACGGCAAGACCTATCGCGACCATCTCAATCCCGCGTCTAAGCGCAGCGTGCGCGGCTACGTGGAGCCGGCGGCGGCGCAGGCCGCGCCCGAGCAGGCCTTCCAGTTCGAGCGGATGGGCTATTTCGTCGCCGATCGTCACGACCACCGTCCCGCCACGCCGGTCTTCAACCGCAGCGTGACCTTGCGCGATACCTGGGCCAAGTGAGCGCAATCCGCACCGGATGGCGGCCATCCGGTGCGCCGCAGATGCGGCATATGGCAGGGGCGCGAGCGCTGCCCGTGTCGGCGCGCAGCGCTGGACGCCGCACGCCAGGTGGGATCGACCTGGCGTCAGCGCGACACGACATGCTGGCGCAATGAGCGGAGTCATCGATCCGCGCACGCGCTGGCTGCCCGGCATCGCCAGCGGCATCGGCGCCGGTGCGCTGTGGGGGCTGGTGTTCCTCGCTCCGCAACTGCTGGGTGCATTCACCCCGCTGCAGCTGGCCGTCGCGCGCTACTTGGCCTATGGCGCGGTGGCGGCATTGCTGCTGGCGCCGCGCGCCCGCCATACCATGGCCCGGCTCGACCGCAGCGAATGGTGGGCCTTGGTGCGCCTGAGCCTGTTGGGCAACCTGGTGTACTACGTGTTGCTGGGCAGCGCCGTGCAGTGGGCTGGCGGCGGTGCCACCGCGCTGATCGTCGGCCTGCTGCCGGTGGTGGTGACGGTGATCGGCACGCGCGCGGTCGGTGCGGTGCGGCTGCGCCGGCTCGCCGCGCCCTGCGCACTGTGCGTCCTGGGCGTGGCGCTGGTTGCCCTGGACACCTTGCAACATGGCGACGGTTCGCAGGCCGATGATCGGGCCACCCGTCTGGCCGGATTGCTCTGCGCCTTCGGCGCGCTGGCCTCCTGGTCGGCGTATTCGATCGGCAATGCGCGCTGGTTGGCGCGCCGCCCCGATCTGTCCGGGCGCGACTGGTCGTTGCTGACCGGCGTGGTCACCGGCGCGCTCGCCCTGCTGGTGGCGCCGCTGGCCTTGCTCGGTGGTCGCGTGCATGCGCCATCGGCTTGGGGATACTTCTGGGGCGTCAGCCTGGTGATTGCGGTGCTGGCGTCGGTGATCGGCAATGCGCTGTGGAATCGTGCCAGTCGATTGCTGCCGCTGACCCTGGTCGGGCAGATGATCGTGTTCGAGACCGTGTTCGCGCTGCTGTATGGCTTCGTCTGGGCGGGCCGCCTGCCCAGCGTGCTGGAGCTGGCCGCCATTGCCTGCCTGCTGGCCGGCGTGCTGTGGTGCGCCTCGGCACACGCACAGCGGCCCTTGGCACCGGCAGCGTGAGCACGCAATGCCGTGCCACCCCTGCACGCCGCGTAAGCCGATGACGACCGAGGCCAACACTGGCCGTTAGTATGGGGATATCGCCACGCCCTGGAGAGCTGCCATGCCGCGACTGATCATGCTGCTGTCGCTGGTCCTGACCTTGACGGCCTGTTCGGCGGCACCGGCACCTCAGGCCCCGCCCGCATCGAACGCTCCGCCAGCCGCAACCGCGGTGACCGTGGATACCCGCTGCCGCACCGATGCCGATTGCACCGTCAAGGATATCGGCAACTGCTGCGGCGCCTTCCCCGCCTGCGTCAACGTCAACAGCGCCACCGATCCCCAGGGGGTCATGGCCCGCTGCCAGGCCAGCGGGCAGATGAGCGTCTGCGGCTTCCAGCAGATCAGCGGGTGCCAGTGCGTGGCCGGCAAATGTGCCGCAAAGCCGGCCCAGGCCGATACACTGCGCCGCCCCGATTCCTCTCACGCAGCGGTCCAGTGATGCTCTACGCGCAAGTCCACCTCACCCTCCCCGCCTGGATCCACGAGCACGTGGATGCCGGCCGCGCCTATGCCAGCGACGAGGACAAGGTGGCGCTGGCGATCGATCTGTCGCGAATGAACGTCCAAGCGCGCACCGGCGGCCCGTTCGGCGCGGTGGTGTTCGGCCCGGACGACCGCATCATCGCCGCGGCGGTCAACCGCGTGGTGCCGCAGAACACCTCGCTGGCGCATGCGGAGAACATGGCCTACATGCTGGCGCAGCAGCGCCTGCAGACGCCGCGGTTGAACGATGTGCTGTCGCCGGTGACCCTGGCCACCTCGGCGCAACCCTGCTGCCAGTGCTATGGCGCCACCGTGTGGGCCGGGATCGATCGCCTGCTGATCGGCGCTCGCGCCGAAGACGTGATGGAACTGACTGCCTTCGACGAAGGCCCGCTCCCGGCCGACTGGGTCGGCGAGCTCACCCGCCGCGGCATCGCAGTGGTCCGCGATGTGCAACGCGCGCAAGCCTGCGCGGTGCTGCGCAGCTACGGCGAGGGCGGCGGTGATCATTACTGATCCATCGGCGCGGACGCCGCGATGAACGCCTTGCTGTGCTATTGCCGTCAGGGTTTCGAGCCGGAACTGGCGGCCGAGCTGAGCGAACGTGCTGCCCTGGCCGGCCTGGCGGGGTATGCCCGCACCCAGCGCAACGATGGCTATGTGCTGTTCGTCTGCGACCAGGCGGCGCAACTGGCAGCGCGCCTGCGCTGGCGCGAACTGATTTTTGCCCGCCAGAAGTTGCTGGTGCTGGCCGAACTGAAGGACCTCGATCCCAAGGATCGGATCGGCCCGATCCTGACCGCGCTGGAAGGTCAGCCACGCTTCGGCGACCTGTGGGTGGAACATCCCGATTCGGATCACGGCAAGCCGCTGGCTGGGCTGGCACGCAGTTTCGGCAATGCGCTGCGCCCGGCACTGCGCAGGGCCGGTCTGCTCACCGCAGCAACGCAGCCATTGGCACCTCGCCTGCACGTGTGCTTCCTCGACGGTAACCACGCCTTGCTGGCGGTCGCCGACAGCGCCGACAGCGCCCCCTGGCCGCTGGGCATTCCGCGGCTGAAACTGCTGCCCGAGGCACCATCGCGCTCGGCGCTCAAACTCGATGAGGCCTTGCTGACGCTGCTGACGCCGGACGAGCGCCAGGCGCTGGTGCGTCCCGGCATGCGCGCGGCCGATCTGGGCGCGGCGCCCGGCGGCTGGACCTGGGTCTTGACCCGCCAACACCTGCACGTCACCAGCGTCGACAACGGACCACTGCGCGAACATGTGCTGGCCACCGGCTTGGTGGAACACCTGCGTGCCGACGGCTTTCACTGGAAGCCGGCACAGCCGCTGGACTGGATGGTCTGCGACATGGTCGAGCAACCGCGACGGGTCGCCGAACGCATGGCCACCTGGGTGCGCGAAGGCTGGTGCCGCCACACGCTGTTCAATCTCAAGCTGCCGATGAAGAAGCGCTGGGACGAAACCCGCCTGTGCCTGGACATGTTCGCCGAACAGGCGCAGGTCGCGGTGACGCTACGGGCCAAGCAGCTCTACCACGACCGCGAAGAGATCACCGTACTGGCGATGCGTGGGTAGAACGGGGATTCGATTGGCGATTGGCGATGCCGGATTGGCGTACCGATCGCGCGTTACGGGCCATGGCCGGCAGCGCTTCCAGCGCGCTATCGATGCCCCCTCGGCCGCCGACAGCGACCCGCGTTAGAGCACGATGCGCTTGCTGCCTTCGCGTGCAGAGCGGTAGATGGCATCGACGATGCGGAGATCGCGCAGCCCCTCTTCGCCCGGCACCCGTAGCGGCGTCCCGTTGATGATCGCCAAGGCGTCTTCGTCCATCTGCACCGCCTGCTGGTGCTGCACCTTGGCATCGAAGACGCGGCCGTCGCTGGCCTTGCCGGTGACGCCCTGATAGCTCTGGAACGGCGACAGCTCATACCAGCCATGCTCGCACTCGGCGCGCAGCACGTTCATGGTGCGGCCGAAGCTGGTCTTGCACTGCGCACGCACGGCATTGGGAAATTCCAGCGTGAAGTCCATATGTTCGTCGACTTCATCGAACAAGTCGGGGCGATCGGTCCAGCGCTTGGCGGTCACCGCCACCGGCTCGGCACCGACGGTATAGCGCGCGGCGTTGAGCGGATACACGCCCATGTCATACATCGCCCCGCCACCGAACTGCGAACGCAGACGCCAGGGGCGATCGGCCTTGGCGGTATCGTGGTACCCGTTGTAGCCGGCTTCGGCGCGCACGCTGCGCATCGCACCGAAGGGTTTTTCGCTCGCCAGCGCGATCACCTTGCGGGTATTGGGCTCGTGCTGCATGCGATAGCCCACCGCCAAGGCGACCTTGTTGCGCTTGCAAGCCTTGATCATCGCTTCGCATTCGGCCGCATTCAGCGCCATCGGCTTTTCGCACCACACATGCTTGCCCGCAGCCGCCGCACGCAGCGTCAGCGGTGCATGCAGATGCGTCGGCGTCACGATGTAGACCACATCGATGTCGTCGTTGTCGGCGATCTTGTCGAAATTCTCGTAGTTGTAAACGTTGCGGTCGGGGATGCCGTACTTGCCCTGCCACTGCGGGATCTTCGCCGGCGTCCCGGTCACGATGCCGGCCAGCCTGCAATGCTTGGTCAGTGCCAGACCCGGTGCCAGTTGCTCGCTGGCATAGCTGCCCAACCCGACCAACGCCACGTTGAGCGGCTTGCCTGGCGCTTTCTTCGGCACGGCCCAGCTCGGCGCCGCCAACAGAATGCCCGCACCGCCGAAGGCGGCCAGCAGGCGGCGACGTGTCACGGATTCCACGGACATGCAAACCTCCTTCGCAAGATGACCGATGCGGCCCGCGCACCTTACTGGATCGCAGGTGATGATCGCCATGGTCGCAGCGCACGTTCTGGCACACTGCAGCGACCCCATCCGGAGCACACCTATGTCTGCCGTCATCTGCCCTCGTCTGCTGCCAATGATCCTGGCGCTGTCCAGTGCGTTCGCCCACGCGGCAGATGCGCCGTTCATGGCGCACGACCTGATCGGCGATGGCGTCTTCACCCATAACGCCGAGGGGCCGGCATTCGGGCCGGATGGCGCGCTCTACGTGGTGAACTTCGACCACGACGGCAGCATCGGCCGTGTCACGATCGACGACAAAGGCAAAGGCGACGCTGCACTGTTCGTCGATCTTCCCGCCGGCAGCATCGGCAACGGCATTCGTTTCGATCACGACGGCCATATGTACGTGGCCGATTATGGCCACCACCGCATCCTGCGCATCACGCTGGACGACAAACGGATCGAGGTCTACGCCGACCTGCCCGGCGCCTTCCAGCCCAACGACATCGCACTTGCGCCCGACGGCACGCTGTACGCCAGCGACCCCGACTGGGCCAACAACGGCGGCCAACTCTGGCGCATCGACCGCGACCGCAGCGCGCACTTGGTGGAAACCGGCATGGGCACCAGCAATGGCATCGAGGTCAGCCCCGACGGCAAGCGCCTGTATGTCAACGAAAGCGTGCAGCGCCGGATCTGGGTCTACGACCGCGCCAGCGATGGCAGCCTGTCCAACAAACGCCAGTTGATCGGCTTCGACGATTTCGGCCTGGACGGCATGCGCTGCGACGTCGATGGCAATCTCTATGTCGCGCGCTACGATGCCGGCCAGATTGCCGTGGTCTCGCCGCACGGCAAGCTGCTCCGCACGGTGGCGTTGCAGGGGCGCAAGGTCAGCAACGTCGCCTTCGGCGGTACGGACGGCAAGCAGGTGTTCGTTACCCTGCAGGATCGCGGCGCGATTGAAACGTTCAGGTCCGACCGCCGCGGGCGCGAAATCGGCCACTGAAACTGCTGCACGCGTCGCAACGGTTCTCAAGCCGCGCAACCGCATGCTGGCATGCTGTGAGCCACTCGTGGAGGACGCCCCATGCAAGCGATCGAATTGAAGGACCCCGCCGCCTTCGGCAGCGAATTCCTGCGCCTGACCCTGTTGCAGGGATTCCAGTCGCTGACCAAGCGCGACCTGGAACTGTTGATCTTCGTGTTGCTCGAGCGCGACGGTGCCGTTTCGCGCAATAGCTCCAATGCCGCGGTGGCATTGCAGCTGCGCGTGACCGCCGCCAAGGTCAAGGCGCTGCGGCGCGACGGCTATGCGCGCTGGCGCGCGCTGGTACCGGAGGAAGGCGATGCCGCCCTGCAGCGCATCGTGGCCAATGTGCTGATCGAAGAAAACCTGCGCTCGGGCGCGAAGCACGTCAGCGAGCGCAGCCGCAAGGAAGGCTTCCTCGCCGTACGTATCGAACATCCCGACGATGCGCAGCAATTCGAGCAAGCCATCCTCGAGGTCGGCGCACTGCCGGTTTACGAACGCAATCGCGACGTGGTGGCGGTGCGCTTCGATACCTTGCTGAAGATCGCCGAGCGCTGGGGCTATCTGCAGCCCGATCCGCAGGCCACCGTGCGCGCCTTGCAGCGGCTTACGCCCACCGCCGAGGAGGTTGCCGACTTGCTGAAGAAGGATATGGGCCAGCTGCGCTGGGACGATGTCCGCCGTGCGCTCAACAGCCTCGGTGCCAAGGCCGTGGCCGGTACCGCCGAAGGCGGCTTGAAGGGATTGCTGAAGATCGCCTTTCCGTTCATTCCCGGCTGAGCCACGCCGCGGCGACGCCGCCCGGTCGATTGGGCTATCGTCACGCGTCGTCACATTCAGGGGGATCCGATGCGTTTTTCATGTCATGCCGTTCTCGTAGGAGCGTTGTTGATTGCCGCCGTCGCGCAGGCGCAGCAGACGCCGACTCCGACGCCAGCCAGCAGCCTGCCGTTGACCGAGGTGCCTGGCACCGTCCGCACCCAACCGCTGGCCAGTGGCGAAGTCACCCACCAGACCGAACTCGTGCGTCCACGTGGCGAGTCCACGGTCATCGTGCGCTCGATTCAGCCCGATAGCGTCAGCGGCAACTACCGGATCGATTTCCAGGCGCTCGACAGCGATGGCGACGGCACCATCAGTCGTGCCGAGGCGCAGGCCAATCCGGCGCTGGCGGACGAATTCGATGCGCTCGATACCCGCCACAGCGGCCATCTGACCCGCGAACAACTGGCCGGCTGGCTGATCCAGTAGGCCTCGGCACACCGCTATCTACAAAATGCATACGGGCTCTTGCAGGGCCCGCGCCGGTCGGCTAGATTGTATTTAACGGATACAGTTTGGACGTCCAATGACCGCTCGTACCGCGCTTGCCGCCGATCTCGGCTATCAGCTGCAACTGGCCGCGCTGGCTTCCAGCCACGCTGCCCGCCAGGAGCTGGCTGGCCTGTACCTCACCCCGGCGCGGGTGACTGCCCTGATCCACATCCGCGACCAGCCCGGCTGCGATCAGACCGAGCTGGGCAACCGCCTGCTGGTCAACCGCGCCGCCGGCATGAAGATCGCCAATGCGCTGGCCGAGCAAGGCCTGATCGAGCGGCTGGCCGGACGTGATCGCCGCAGCAAGGGGCTATATCTGACCGAACACGGCGAACGCACGCTGAGCGTTGCGCAGGGCTGCCTGGCGCGCGCAGTGGAGCGCACCTGCGCCGGGCTGACTGGCGGCGAGCGACAGACGCTGCTGCGTCTGCTGGGCAAATTGAATGCGAGCACGCCCAACGCACCGGCCGATGTGCCGGAAGACGCGCTCGTCGAACAGGACTGACCCCGCTACATCCCGCATCGAAGGAGACGCCACTTGAACGAGCATGACGTGGTATCGGTCCGCATCGAGGACCGCATCGCCTGGGTGAAATTCGCCCGTCCGGACAAACGCAACGCGATGAGCCCGGCGCTCAATCGCCGCATGATGGACGTGCTGGACGAACTGGAGTTCGACGACGACATCGGCGTGTTGGTGCTCGGCGGCGAAGGCACCGCGTGGTCGGCCGGCATGGATCTGAAGGAATACTTCCGCGAAACCGAAGCGCAGGGCCTGCGTGGCATCCGTCGCTCGCAGCGCGAATCCTATGGTTGGTTCCGCCGCCTGCGCTGGTTCCAGAAACCGACCATTGCCATGGTCAACGGTTGGTGCTTCGGTGGCGGTTTCGGCCCGCTGTTCGCCTGCGATCTGGCGATCGCCGCCGACGAGGCGCAGTTCGGCCTGTCGGAAATCAACTGGGGCATCCTGCCGGGCGGCGGCGTGACCAAGGTGGCGGTCGAGTTGCTATCCATGCGCGATGCCATGTGGATGACCTTGACCGGCGAAATGGTCGATGGAAAGAAAGCCGCCGAGTGGCGACTGGTCAACGAAAGCGTGCCGCTGGAGCAGTTGGAGGCGCGTACCCGCGAAGTGGCGCAGCTGCTGCTCAAGAAGAATCCGGTGGCGCTGAAGTACGCCAAGGACGCGGTGCGGCGTGTTGGCACCATGACCTACGACGAAGCCGAAGACTATCTGGTGCGCATGCAGGAAGCGGCTAATTCCTTCGACAACGAAGCCCGCAAGGAAGGCATCCGCCAGTTCATCGACGAGAAGCGCTACAAGCCTGGCCTGGGCGCATTCGAGCCGCGCAAGAAGACCAGCGCCTGAGTACCGCCAGGCGTGGCTGAACGCGCCTGCCCCTGGGCAGGCGTGCATGCCCGCGCCTTCGGGTTTCTGCACCTTGGAGGGAGTATGGAAGCCTTGCATACAACCTTGCGCGGCATCGCCGCGCGTGGACCGTTGAACCTGTTCATCGATGGCCAATGGCGTGCCAGCAGCGGGCATCGCCAGCTGGATGTGGTTGCCCCGCATAGCGAGGAGCGGCTGCTGTCCTACATCGAGCCGTCGGCGGCGGACACCGAAGCCGCCATCGCAGCCGCCCGCGCCGCGTTCGATCACGGCCCGTGGCCGCGGATGGAACCGGCAGAGCGCGGGCAGGCGCTCAAGCGCGTTGCAGCGCAACTGCGCGAGCGTCTGCCGGAACTGGCCGAGGCCTGGACTGGACAGGTCGGCGCGACAATCGGCTTCAGCCGCAAAGCCAGCCAGCAGGCACCTGGCCTGTTCGACTATTACGGCGAACTCATCGCCAACCATCCCTTCGTCGAACCGCGCACGCGCGCCAACGGCGGCCGCGTGCACGTGGTGCACGAACCGGTGGGCGTGGTCGCGGCGATCACGCCATGGAACGCGCCGCTGGTGCTGCTCTGCTACAAGGTCGCTGCCGCGCTGGCCGCCGGTTGCACGGTCGTCGCCAAACCCTCGCCGGAGACGCCGATCGATGCCTACATCCTCGCCGAGTGCATCAGCGCGGCGGGCTTGCCGGCAGGCGTCTTCAACCTGCTGCCGGCCGGCCGGGACGTCGGCGAGCAACTGATTCATCACCGCGGTATCGACAAGGTCAGTTTCACCGGCTCGACCCAGGCCGGACGTCTGATCGGCGTCGCCTGCGCCGAGCGACTGGCGCGCGTCGGACTGGAACTGGGGGGCAAATCGGCCGCGATCGTGCTCGACGATGCCGACATCAGCAAGGTGTTGCCCAGCCTGGTGCCCTATTCGATGCCGATCACTGGCCAGGTGTGCTTCTCGCTGACCCGCGTGCTGGTGCCGGCGCAGCGCCGCGAAGAAGTGTTGCAGGCCTATTGCGCGGCGCTGGCGGCGATCAAGCTCGGCGATCCGTTCGATGCCACGACCGGCATGGGCCCGCTGGCGCTGGGGCGCCAACTCGAACGGGTGCAGTCCTACATCGCGCAAGGCACGGCCGAAGGCGCACGTCTGGTCATGGGCGGCAAGCGCCCCACCGAGCTGGCGCGCGGCTTCTTCATCGAACCGACGGTATTTGCCGATGTCAGCCCGGACATGACCATCGCGCGCGAAGAGATTTTCGGCCCGGTGGTCAGCTTCATCGACTACCGCGACGAGACCGACCTGCTCGCCAGGGTCAATGCCAACGACTACGGCCTGCATGGCAGCGTCTACAGCGAAGACCCGGATCGCGCCTACGCCATCGCCCGTCGCGTCCGCAGCGGCAGTCACGCCATCAACGGCATGTGGGTGGACATCGAGATGCCCTTCGGCGGCTTCAAACAGTCCGGCCTCGGCCGCGAGGGTGGTATCGAAGGACTGCATGGCTTCCTTGAGACCAAGACCATCTACCTGAGCTGATCCCCGGGGCGACGCATGCGCCCCTCCCTGTCCATTCCGGAATTCCGCGTCATGGCCATACCGATTGATTCGATCGCCTTTCATGCCCGTCTGTCGCCGCAGCGCTTTGCCGCGCGCGATCTGATCCACCAGCACGAGTGGACCTATAGCGAACTCGACGCCCTGGTCGGACGTCTGGCAGCGTCGTTGCAGGCGCGCGGCTGCGTGGATGGCGAGCGGCTGGCGGTGGTGGCACGCAATTCGGTCTGGCAGGTCGCCCTACACTTCGCCTGCGGCCGCGTCGGGGCGATCTACGTGCCGCTCAACTGGCGTCTGAGCGCCGCCGAATTGGCCGTCCTGCTAGAGCGTGCCGAGCCACGCTTGGTCCTCGGCGATGACATCGTGCCGGACGGCATCGACGCCATCCCGCTGGCCAGTTTCGTCGCCGAGGCCGATGGGCTCTCGCCCGCCGAGACAGGCCCCATTCCGCCCGAACGCGTGAGCCTGATCCTGTTCACCTCCGGCACCTCGGGACAGCCCAAGGGCGTGATGCTGAGCGAGCAGAACCTGCAGCAAAGCGCGCACAACTTTGGGATCACCACCCGGGTGGATTCGCACAGCAGCTTCCTGTGCGAGGCACCGATGTTCCACATCATCGGCCTGGTCACCAATGTGCGGCCCGCGCTGGCCGTCGGCGGATCCATCCAGGTCTCCAATGGCTTCGAGCCGGCCCGCACGCTGGGCTGGCTGGCCGACCGCAAGCTGGGGCTGTCGCACTACGTCGGCGTGCCACAAATGATGCAGTCCTTCCGCGCACAGCCGGGCTTCGATGCCGCCGCCTTGCGGCACCTGACCGCACTGGTCAGCGGCGGCGCGCCGCATGCCAACGAAGACGTGCTTGGCTGGATCGACGACGGCGTGCCGCTGGTGTGCGGATTCGGCATGAGCGAGGCCGGCACCGTGCTCGGCATGTCGGTGGAATGCGCGGTGATCCGCGACAAGCTCGGCGCAGCCGGCATTGCCACCCCGGCCGTACAGACACGCGTGGTCGATGGCAATGGCGCCGATTGCCCAGCCGGCGTGCCGGGAGAACTACTGCTGCGCGGCGCCAACCTGAGCCCTGGATATTGGCGCGATCCTGTCGCCAGCGCCGAGGTGTTCGATGCGCAAGGCTGGTTCCATACCGGCGATATCGTGCAGCGCGATGCCGATGGCTTCTTCTGGATCGTCGATCGCAAGAAGGACATGTACATCTCCGGCGGTGAGAACGTCTACCCGGCGGAAATCGAGGCGGTGCTGGCGGAACATCCGCAGATCCGCGAATGCGCGGTAGTCGGCATTGCCGATGCGCAATGGGGCGAAGTCGGCTATCTGGCGATCGTACCGGCCGAGGCGGCACCCGACCTGGAACAGATCCGCAGCTTCCTGGGCGAACGCCTGGCGCGCTACAAGCTGCCCAAGCACATTCGCCTGGTCGACGCCCTGCCACGCACGGCCACCGGCAAGCTGCAGAAGGCAAAGCTCAAGCATGCGCTCACCGATCCTTCCTGAGCCGCCGCTGGGACTGCGCACGCAGGCAGATGCACGCGTGCGCCGCGGCGACGTGTGGGGATCGCGTGGTTGCCATTCGCTTGCACATCTAGCGAACCATTCCATGGTCTGACGCACGTCCATACGACAAACAGCCAATCCCTCGGCTTTGCGCAAGCCAGCGTTCCGCGCACAAGAACACCCCCGCCGAACAAGCTTTGGCGACGGATCGACACCATCACGATGGACGACTTCGATCCGAACGAACTGCGTGCCGCCAGCTACAACGGCCAACGTCAGCCACCGCAGGCGCACGAGGCGGCCTGCGGAAGCGCTTGTGCGTGACTGGTCAGGCCGCTGATTCGTCCAACAGCAAATCGTCGTCCTGCGTCGTCGTCCGCTCGCCCACCCAGACTGCGCCCTGCGCGGCCATGATCGCCAACTGGTTCTCCAGCTCGCGCAGCAGCAGGCGGACGCCTGGCTTGTGCAAGGCGCCACTATCGCGATAGATCACCCCGCCTGCACGCGCCTGCGCCGGCTGTTGCAGCTGGAATGCCCGCAGCTCGCCGCGGGCGATGTCGCCAGCGACCATCATGCTTGGCATTACCGCGATGCTGTCGGTCCCCAGCAGGATCTCGCGAGTAAAACTGGCCGAGCTGGAACGCAGCTGATCGCGCGTGGCCAGACCCTGCTCGCGCATTACCTGCGCCACGTCGCGCTCGACGTGCTGGCTCAATGTGGGCAGGACCTGCCGGTAGGACGCCGCTTCGCTGAGGCGTACCGTACCTCCGACAAACAACGGGTGATCGCTGCGTGCCACCAGCGCAATCGGATCCTGGTACAGCACCTTGCGATGCAAGGTGTCGTAGCGCGCCAGCGGATACAACCGCCCGACCACCAGATCGATCTCGTTACCGGCGAGTTTGGGCAACAGCTCGTCGGTGCGACCGTGCAGCAGGCGTACGCGCAGGTTCGGCTCGGTGCGATACAACGCCGCCAGCACTGCCGGCAACAGTCCGCTGGCCGCCACCGGGAGCGCGCCAACCGTGATCGTCAGCGCATCGTTCTGCAGCAGTCCTTCAAACGTGTCCTGCGCGCGCCGTAATTGTCCCAGCACCACGTGTGCCGTCTGCACCAGCACCTCGCCCATCGCATTGGGACGCACCCCGCGCGAGTGGCGTTCAAACAGGGGCGCGCCGACGATCTCCTCGATCTCCTGCAGCGCGCGCGTCAGCGCCGGCTGCGTGACGTTCAATACGCGCGACGCGCGCAACAGGCTCTTTTGCCTGTCCAACGCTTCGATGACCCGCAGATGGCGAACCTTGATGCGATGCTCGAAGAACACGGAGGACATGGTCATGACGACAACCTTGATGATGAATTCGGGAGCAGCGAACAACACGCCGGGGGGAACGCAGCTCAGCGCGCCTCCGGTACTCGCCGCGTTTGCATGAATGCTTCGAACGACTCGCCGCGCATGATGGCGTAGACCTGCAGGTTGGTCATGCGCACCACCCGGGCGAATTTCTCGATCACGAAGAAGTTCGCCCCGTACTGCACCAGTCCCAGCCAATCGCGCGCACGCACCAGCTGCTTCTCCTGCTCATTCAATCCTGCCTCCTGCATCAGCGTTTCCGCGTCCTGCAAGAAGCGATCGCGCCAAGGGGCACGAATCATCTGCCAGAAGAATCGGTTCAAACGCAGTGCGCGGTTGCTGGTTCGCAGGTCGAACACATAGGTTCCGGCGATCTGCTCCATCCCCTGTGTCTGTGGATTCATCGCACCCTCCTCATGCCGCGCTGGCAGTTTGCATGGACCATGCCGCGGATGACGGCGCATCGGCACGTTCCTGCCCTGGCTCGTACAGCACCACCGTCATCGCCGTGGTCGTCATCAGGTAGTAGTTCTGATGCAGCTTGCGAATCGGCCCACCCAGGGCACCGCGCATCGCCAGCCACATGATCTGTTCGACGCTCTCTGCACCGCCCAGGCGCACGTAGTCGGTGTGGGTCAGATCGGTCAGGGTTTCCGGCGCATGCTGGAAGCGATCCAGAAACTCCATGTCCCACTCGGTGTTGTTGAAGCCGGTGCGTTCGCCGTGGATCTGATGCGACAGCCCGCCCGTGCCGACCACCACCACCTTCAGGTCCTCCGGATAGGACTCGATCGCCCGGCGCACCGCCTCTCCCAGACGGTAGCAACGGCGCGCGGTCGGCAACGGGTACTGCAGCACGTTGATGGCGATCGGCACCACGGTTCCCGGCCAGTCGGGGGTGTGCGGCCACAACAGCGGCAACGGCGCGGCGCAACCGTGGTCGATCGGTTTGTCCTGGAACACCGTCAGGTCGAATTCATCGTTGACCAGGCACTCGGCGATATGCGCCTGCAGTTGGACGTCGCCGCGGATCGGCGGCAGGTTACGCAAGCCCGCGCCTTCGTCGGCGATGGGGAATCGCTCGCCGACTCCCAAGGCAAAGGTCGGGTACAGATCGAAGAAGAACGTCGTGCAGTGGTCGTTGTAGAAGAACACCAGCACGTCGGGCTTGCGCTCGGCCAGCCACGCGGCCACCGGGGTGTAGCCATCGAACAGCGGCTTCCACAACGGATCCTGCTGCCGACCCTTGTCGTAGGCCACGCCGATGGTGGGCACATGCGAAGTGCCGATGCCGCCGATGATGCTTGCCATGCTGTCCTCCTGCGAGGCGGGCGAGCGACAGCCTTGGAGCGGGCCGGCACGCCAGTGGGTAGGGGCGGGATCAGTGCGGCATGGGATCCCAAATCAGACTTGCGGGGGAGATTGCGCCACCGACAAGGTATCCTTAGGATCCAAATTGCCACCAAGCGATCTCATCTGCAAGTGCCTTCGTACCCGCCGAGTGTCGCCGCCGGGCCCACGGCAGTGAGCGAGCGGTGCGAGAGAATGGAGCCCATGGCGAACACCTTGCGATTACCGGCCGTCCAGCGCCTGCGTGAACTGATCCTCTGCGGCGCTTTCGCCCCCGGCGAGCGCATTACCGAGGCGGCGCTGGCACAGCGCCTGACGCTGTCGCGCACACCGATTCGGCAGGCACTGCCGGCGTTGTGTCAGGAAGGCCTGCTGGTGGCGGTCGGCAGCCGCGGCTACGCGGTCCGCCGTTTCAGCCGGCAGGAGAGCCTGGATGCGCTGGCGGTACGTGCGTTGATGGAGGGCATGGCCGCGCGCACCGTGGCCGAGCGTGGGATCACCGCGACGGCGCTTGCCGATCTGCGTGCCTGCCTGGAAGACGGCGACCGCATCCTTGCCAAGCGCCATCTCGATGCTGGCGATGAATCGGCCTACGCGCGCATGAATGCGCGCTTCCATCGTCTGATCGTACTCGCCGCCGACATGCCGATCCTGACCGAAACAGTGGACCGCTGCGCCTTGGTGCCCTTCGTCAGCCCTGCCCAGGTGGCCTTTCGCCAACGCTCGCCCACGGCCGCTTACGATGACTTCTTCTACGGCCATCGCCAGCACCACGCAATCGCGGCTGCGATCGAACAAGGCGACGGTACCCGCGCAGAAGCCCTGTTTCGCGAGCACGCCAACACCCAGCGTCACAGCATGGGCATCTGAGCACTTCGTGCTGCGCCACCTCCTGCACTGAGCGCAAGGCAGCCGGCACACAGGGCGGCGCCGAACGGCGTCCGCCCCACGCCTGCCTGCTTACAGGCTATGCACGAGCATGACGTTGAACGTCGGGCCGGCCGGGGAATTCTTGACGTCCACCGGCAGGTAGAGATTGACGTTCAGGAAATTGCCCGGACCGGCCTGCCAGGAGAGCCCGGGACCGAGGTAGAACAGCTTGCGCTTGCTATCTTCCACCCGCAGGCCGTTGGTTTCGTTGTCCTTCAATTGCTGTAGATAGTAGCCGTTGACGCCCAGGCGCAATTGCGGGCTGACTTTGTACGAGCTCGCCAGATTGACCCATACCCCATCGCCGGCCTGTCCGTTGCGGAACTGGAAGCCAGGAATCGGCGGCACCCCGCCCGCGCGATCGGTGCGGAAGTTGTAGATGTAGTTCACGCGCGCGCTGATTTCCCAGTTATCGGTCGGCTGCACGGTAAACGCCCAATGCGGCACGACCGACCAATAGCCGGTGCTCTGATTGATCGCGATGTCGCGATCGAACTTGCCGACCGGGGCGAACGCGTCCACTGCGAAGCGCTGAAAGAAGAAAATGCGTCCGTCGCGCATGACCGGCGCCATCTGCAGGGCCGGCCCGAAGGAGATATCGCCGACGCCAAACCCATTGTCGTTCAATCGCACCGGACTATCGGCGGCGAAGGAGGAGTGCAGGTTCACCAACGGGACGATGGCGTTCCAGGCCAGCGTGCCGCCCTTCCAGCTATAGGGGGTCACGTAGATCAGTTGCGTGAGCAAGGCCGTGCTGTCGATCTTGGGGTCGCGAAAGGCGGCCGAATCGTCGCCGCGCGCATCCTTGATCGTATCGAGATTGGCATGCGTCAGGTATTCGATCATGATCCAGCCCGGCTTGCTGGTGCCGAAGCCGTCGAGAAAACTGGTTCCTCCCAGATTCATTCCCTGCCGCATCTGGACCGTCTGCGGCACGCTTTGCGCACAACCTGCACTCCTCCTTCGCCGCCGATAGTCCGGTGCGATTGAACGACAATGGGTTTGGCGTCGGCGATATCTCCTTCGGGCCGGCCCTGCAGATGGCGCCGGTCATGCGCGACGGACGCATTTTCTTCTTTCAGCGCTTCGCAGTGGACGCGTTCGCCC
>NZ_NSET01000052.1 GCF_009192945.1 Xanthomonas maliensis
GCCAGCACCGCCAGCACGATGGCGAGCTTGCGCCAGCGTCCACGCGCGGTGCTGTCCTGCAGCGGCGGCAGGGAGTCGACGTCCGGCATCGGCAATGCTCAGCCAGCGCCCGGGCGCTGCGACGCCAGGCCGATCGAACCGATGCCCAGCTTGCTGCACAGATCCAGCACCGCCATGACCTTCTCGTATTGCACACTGCGATCGCCGCGCAGAATGACCGGCAGCTCGGCATTGTTGGCAACGGCATTGCGCAGCTGCTGTTCCAGTTCCTCCATGCTGACCGGCACGGCGTCCAGGCTGACCTGGCCGTTGTTGTCGATGGCGATGACCTTGGTCTTGGGATCGGTCAGCGGCTTGGCAGCGCTGGCCTTGGGCAGATCCACCTTGATGCCTTGCACGGCCGCGGTGGTCATGATGATGAAGATCACCAACAGCACGTACGCCAGGTCGAGCATCGGCGTGATGTTGATGTCGTCGTACGGTTTGCGGCCCTGGACCTTCATCGGCTCAGCCTCCCGCCAGCCGCGCCGGCGCGTCGCCGGCGTAGTCCTCGGCGATGCGCTTTTCCAGCTCGTCGACGAACACCTGCATGTCGGCCGCCACGGCGTCTGCCTGGCTGAGCAGGTAGTTGTAGCCAAACAAGGCCGGGATCGCGACCGCCAATCCGGCGACGGTGGCCAGCAGCGCAGCGGCGATGCCGGGCGCGATCGCATTGATGTTGACGTCGCCGGCGGCGGCCACCGCGGCGAAGGTGATCATCACCCCGACCACCGTGCCCAGCAGGCCAAGGAAGGGGCCGCCGGAGATGGCGATGGTCAACAGCACCATGCCCTTATGGATGCGCTGGCCTTCGCGTACGGCAGCCGCATCCAGTGCCGAGCGGATGGCCGCGATCGACTGCGTACGCACCACCGCATTGCCGCTGGACGCCAAGCGTCCGCGCAGTTCTTCCAGGCCGACCTGCAACAGCCGCGCGAGATTGGAACGCTGTCCATCGAGCGAGCCGGCCGCCTGCAATTGTTGCCAGGTCGGCGCGTGCAGCGGCTGCTGGGCGACCTGTTGCCGGAACAGGCCGAGAAAGCGTGCATTGGCGCTGGCGGTGGCGTTGAGATACAGGCCCTTGCTGATCATCACCCACCAACTGATCAAGGCCATCACTGCCAGGATGGCGATCACTGCCCAGGCATCGGGCGTGAGCGCATTGAGCAGAATGCCGAAGTAGCCATGACCACCTTCGCCGGAGCGTTGTTCCACCGGCTCGAAGGTCGCCAGCCGCGCTTCCACGCCCTGGCTGCGCGCAGCGGCCACGATGGCCGCAACCGGCCGTGCGACCTTGCTGAGTTCCACCTCGTCCATCATGCCGATCAAGTTGGGGCGCGCCGCGCCCGGCTCGCCGCCCAACAGCAGGCCCGCGCTGGCGGCCGGCAGGCTGGCGCTGGTTTCGCCGGCAGGGCTGCCATTGATGTACAGCGCCAGCTGGCGGCCATCGCCGCGCACCGCCACATGCGTCCACGCATCGGCGGCCAGCGGCATGCTGCTGCTCAGCCGGGTGCCGCCGCTTGGTTCGACCACCAGGCTGCCATTTTCCAGCAGCACGGTCAGCGCGCCGGGCAACGCGAACAGTACGCCGGAGGTGGCGCCGGCGGCCGGTTTGACCCAGGCCGAGAGCGTGAACGGCGAGCCCGCCGGCAAGTTCAACGAGGCCGATGCCGGAGCGCTGACTGGGGCCTTGCCGTCCAGCCGCAGGCCGGCACCGATCAGCGCGCTGTCGGCGCTGGCGACCGGGCCGCTCAGCGCATTGGCATAGCCGGTGGCGTCCTGTGTGGCCGCTTGCGCGTTGGCAAAGTGATAGACGGCCAGCGTGTCTGCATCGTAGCTCTGCTTGGCGTCCTCGCCGGCGCTGGCCTCCGGATTGCCGAAGTACACGTAGATCGGCGTGCTCGCATTGGCGGGCAGGGCAGGCAGATCCACCCACGCCAACGCGACCTGGTCGACCAGTCCATCGTATTTCTCGAAGTGATACTTGAGCGGTGTGCGGTCATCGCCGGCGATAAAGCGCACGTCGCTGCCATCCGGCTTGGCGTCGGCAAAATTGAAGTTGCCCGAATGCAGCCGGACCAGCACCTGCACACGCCCGGCCGGTTGCTCCAGCGCCGCCCCGGTCGGGGTGGTGTTGAGCGTCAGTTTGGCCCGGAAGTTCCACTTGCCATCCCACCACGATGCCGCCATCGCCGGCAGCGCGGTCAGCAGCAGACCCAATAACACGCATAACCGCAATTTGCTCACGATCGAACCCCGTTGAAGTGACGTGCACCCGGCCTAGAACTCGCCCCATAGCCGGAACAACACAGTGATGTCGTCGGGCTTGTGCCCGTCCGGACTGGACAGCGGTGCGGCGACGTCGACCGCACTGTTGAGGTGCGCGAACGCCTTCAGCGTCAGACCCAGACCGGTGCTCACCAGCGTCTCGCTGATGCGCTGCTCGGGCAGTGGGTCGCGGATGCGGACATAACCGGCGTCCACGAACGCATACAGACGTGCCTCCTGCACCAGTCGCGCCGCCGCCGAGGCGAACGAGGGACTGCGCAGCTCGACCTGGCCAGCCGTGCCCCAATCGCCCAGCGCCTGGCTCTCGTTGTAGCCGCGCACGCTATCCAGACCGCCGATGCTGAATTGCTCGTTGCTGATCAACGGTTCGGCGGCGAGCTGGGTTTGCAGATGTCCGTACAACTGCACGTCCTGGCCCAGCGTGCGCGTCTGCGTCGCATCGGCGCGCAGATGCATGAAATTCGGCCGGGCGCGGTAGCGCTTGGCATCGAAGCGCTCGGCATCGTCGCCTACGCCGCGCAGGTTGGCGGTGGCGGTGAAGGTCAGCGTGCTGGTGCTGCGCGGGCGCACCCAGCTGGCGTTATAGGCGGCGCTCAGCGGCGCGTAGCGGATCGGCGCTGAACTGCGATCGCTACCGAACAAGGTGTCTTCCTTGAAGTCCTTGACGTCCACGCCAAGGCTCAAGGAATGGAAGAAGCCGTCGCCATTGGGCAGGCTGCGCATCAACCGAATGCCCGACAGCGAGCCGTTACCGATCACGTTGTAGCCGTTGATCGCGGCCACTTGGCTATCGCTGCGCACGGTATAGGCCAGCAACGAGAACGGGGAGCCGGGAAAGCGCGCCAGATACGATGCAGAGAACACGCGGGCATCGTCCGGGTTCTGCGGCGCGGTCTGCGCCGACAGGTTCAGGCTATGGCCGCGCTGCCACAGATTGTCGTAATGCACCGCCGCATTCAGGCGCAGCTCAGAGGTGTTGGCACTCTTGCGATTATTGAGCTCCAGCGAGCCGTGCAAGGGCAAGGTGTCGTCGACGGTGAGGTCGACGTCGACGGTATCGGGAGCCGCACCGGCTTGTACCTGCGGCGTCACTCGTCGATCGGGCAACTGGTTCAACGCGACGATATCGCGCTGCACATCCTTGAAGTTGGGTACGCTGCCCTCGGCCAACGAGGGTGCCCCGCGGATCACGTCGTCGGGCGAGTAGTAGTCCGCGCCGACCACGCGCACACGCCCGACGCGCTGCTCGCTGACCTGCAGCGTGACCAGACCGCTGGCGGCGTCCTGCTCGGGAATGCTGACGGCCACGGTCTCCAATCCAGCCGCTTCGTAAACGCCTTGCAGTGCCGCGCGTGCGCTTTCGACGTCGGCAGCAGTGCGTTGCGGTCCGAGAAACGGATATACCGCGCGCTCGATCTGCGCGTTCTGCAGCTGCGTATTACCGATCACCTGGTAGGCCAGAATGTCGAAGCGCGCACTTGCCGCCGTCTGCTCCCATGCAGCGGCATCAGGTGCACTGGCAGCCAGCACGCCGAGCATCGCGATGCCTCGCAAATCCATCTGAAAGGGGTCCCCGTCACGCGGCACGGATGTCGCCGCCAGCGAGACCTTAAGCGCGGCAAATGACGTTTTTGAAATGCTTTTATGACGGTGCGTTCGTACATTCTGGTCGCGATCGCTTGGTTTCAAGCGAACGCGAGCAGCGTGCGCGCGGATGCATGCGGAAAGCGCGATGCGCGATTAGCAGTCAAGGTGCTCTTGCTCTGATCTTGCGGGATGAGCTGCACCAGCGAATAGGTAATAGCGCGCGCGACGTTGCACGCACCACGTCCGCCGTTGTGCTGCCAGTGCACATGCCGCGTGCGGAACGTCACTGAAAATGCCTGGGCGTATGCGTCCCGATCTCATCATCGGTGCCCAGCTCGCACGGTCGAGGATCCAGGCGCACGGCTGCGCCTGAGGTCCGCTGACGGCATTGCCTCGCGGCGCGAGTGCGGTTGCATCGAACCGCCGCGCATGCGTGGAATGCGACGTCAGGCGATCTCTGGCCCCGCTCGCGATGGTTGAGTCGTCGTCTGCAGCGAACGATCTCCAGCGAGGCAGGTGCCAACTCGATCCGCCGGCTTGGCCTGATGTTCGACGTGTCCACCGATTGCAATGTGCGGTTCGCTCGGCAGGCATCCCGTGCAGGCGTTTGCGCAACGGGCTTGCAAGAATGCGATGGCGCCTTTCCAGCTGCCGTTACGCAGGGTCTGCGGCGCAAGCATTGCGACAGGCGCAGCCCAACGTGCAAACGATCGTGGGCGATCGGCTGCGCTTTGCGCTGCGAGGCCTTTCACGTTGCGATGCTCGCCAGAACCGGCTGCGCGTTGCCGGCTCCTATCGTGGCTGACCACAGCCGATCACTTCCTGCACTTACTACTTTGGTATCAACGTCAGGCTTGCATGATTGTCCATCGGCGTTGCGTGGCGATCGATGGTTTCTTCTATGTCGCTGATTTTGCGGAATTTAATGCCGGCTCCCGTGGATTGATGCCGTCGCTGCATCGATCGATGAGAAAGCAGCAATTATCGCCTTGCATGGGCCGGAGCAGAATCGATCGCACTGAATCACGCACGCAAGTGCGTTGCGATCGTGGAGGCGATGACATGCACAGTTCAAGCGCAGCAATGCGGCAACAGTCGAAACTGGGAATGGTGTTGAGGGTGACCTCAGGCAATTTTCTCGAGCAGTTCGACTTCTTCCTATTCGGGTTCTACGCCACCCATATCGCGGCGGCCTTCTTTCCGGCCAGCAACGAGTTCGCCTCGTTGATGATGACCTTTGCGGTGTTCGGCGCCGGCTTCCTGATGCGTCCACTGGGTGCGGTCATCCTCGGCGCCTATATCGACAACGTCGGCCGACGCAAAGGCTTGATCGTCACCCTGGCGATCATGGCCGCTGGCACGGTGCTCATCGTCGCGGTGCCGCGCTATGACACGATCGGCATCCTGGCACCGCTGCTGGTGCTGCTGGGCCGCTTGCTGCAGGGCTTTTCGGCAGGTGCGGAAATGGGCGGCGTATCGGTGTATCTGGCCGAGATGGCAACCCCGGGCCGACGCGGTTTCTATGCCAGCTGGCAGTCGGCCAGCCAACAGTTGGCCATCGTCACCGCAGCGGCGATTGGCTTTGCACTCAATGCGCTGCTCGCTCCCGACGTGCTGGGGCAGTGGGGCTGGCGCATTCCGTTCGCAGTCGGCTGCGTGATCATTCCCTTCATCTTCCTGTTGCGCCGGAGTCTGGAGGAAACCCAGGCCTACGCCCAGCGCAAGGAGCGCCCGACCATGCGCGAGGTGATCGCCGGTCTGGCGGCCAATGCCAGTACGGTGGTGGCCGGCATGTTGATGGTCGCGCTGACCACCACGGCCTTCTATCTGATCACCGTGTATGCGCCGACCTTCGGCAAGACCGTGCTCAAGCTCAGCACCGGCGATGCGCTGATCGTGACCTTGTTGGTTGGCGTGTCCAACTTCATCTGGTTGCCGATCGGCGGCGCACTCAGCGACCGTTTCGGCCGTAAGCCGCTGCTGCTCGGCATGGCGGTGTTGGGGGTGGTGACCGCGTATCCGGTGCTGGCGTTCCTGGCCAATGCGCCCAGCTTTGCGCATATGCTGCAGGTGCTGTTGTGGCTGTCATTTATCTATGGCATCTACAACGGCGCATTGATTCCGGCGCTGACCGAGATCATGCCGGCGCATGTGCGGGTGGCGGGCTTCTCGCTGGCCTACAGTCTGGCCACCGCGTTGTTCGGTGGGTTTACCCCGGCCATCTCCACCTGGTTGATCCATACCACCGGCGACAAGGGCGCGCCGGCCTATTGGCTGGCGTTCGCCGCGCTGTGCGCATTGCTGGCCACCTTGTATCTGTATCGCCGCCAGGGCAACGCAATGGTTGCGATGCGCATGGCGGCAGGAGCGACGAAATGAAGCGCGTCTTGCAACGCTGGCTGGCGGCGGTCGTCCTATCGGCGACTCTGTGCGCCACGGCCACCGCCGCCGCAGCCGACCATCTGACGGTGATGACGTCCGGAGGCTTTACCGCCGCCTTCGAGCGACTGGCGCCGCAATACGCACAACAGAGCGGCATCGAGGTGGAAACCATCAAGGGTCCATCGATGGGCACGACGCCGCAGGCCATTCCCAGCCGGCTCAAGCGCGGCGAACATGCCGACGTGGTGATCATGGTCGGCTCTGCGTTGCAGACGCTGATCGATCAGGGTCTGGTCGATCCTGCCTCGCGGGTGGAGCTGGCCGATTCGCGTATCGGCATGGTGGTGCGCCATGGCGCGCCCAAGCCGGAGATCGCCACCGTCGAGCAGTTCAAGGACAGCTTGCTGAAGGCGCGTTCGGTGGCGTACTCGGACAGCGCCAGCGGCGTCTACATCGAGACCACGCTGTTCAAGCGGCTCGGCATCGAGCGCGCGATGACCGCCAAGAGCACGAAGATCGAGCGGATTCCGGTCGCATCCAAGGTTGCCGATGGCAGCTACCAGCTTGGCTTTCAGCAGGTGGCCGAATTGCTGCCGGTGCCGGGCGCTGACTTTGTCGCCCGCATTCCCGAGCCGCTGCAGTCGATCACCCGTTATGCGGCGGGCGTTCCGGTCAACGCGGAGCATCCCGAGGCGGCCAAGCGCCTGCTGCACTACCTGCAATCGGCGCCGGCTCAACAGGTTGCGCGCGAGACCGGACTGGACGCGGTGTCACCTTGACGGCGCCGCCATCTGCCGCACGCCCTTGGCCAGCTCCAGCGCGGCCGGGGTCAACGTGCGGCCACGACGGGTGAGCAAGCCCACGTCGCGCACCACCTCCGGTTCGATCAGCGGCACGCTGGCCAGCACGGGATGGGCGTGGGACGGCATCGCGATCGAGGGCACCGCGGCGATGCCGACTCCGGCCTCGACCAGGCCGATCAGGGTGGTGACATGGCGCGTCTCGCAGATGCTGGGACGCTCCGGTGTGAAGCTGGACAAGGCACGATCCAGCACCAGCCGATTGCCGGAGGTCTTGTCCAGCGTCAGATAGTCGTACGCATAGGCGTCCTTCCAGCTCACCTGCGCCTGCTGGGCCAGCGGATGATCGCGGCGGCAGGCGATCACGTAGCGTTCCTGGAACAACGATTCGAACTCTACCTCCGGCGCCAGGTTGCCGCTGAAACTGACGCCAAAGTCCGCCTCGCCGGAAGCCACCGCGGCACTGACGTGGCTGGCGCTGCCGTCGAACAGACGCACGCGGATCTTCGGAAACACCTGGTGCAGGGCGTTGATCGCCTGCGACATGAAGTAGTACGCCGCCGACGGGACGCAGGCGACGGTGACCGTCCCGGCCTGGCTGGCGCCGGGATCGCCAATGCGCAGCAAGGCCAGATCCAGATCGTCGAGCATGCGCTCCACCTGCGGCATGAATGCCTGGCCTACCGTCGTCAAGCTGACCTTGCGGGTGGTGCGTTCGAACAGCTTGACGTTCAGTGCCGACTCCAGCTTATCGATCCGTCGGCTCAGTGCCGGCTGGGTGATACGAATGGTCTCGGCGGCGCGGCGGAAGCTGCCGCTTTCGGCGACTGCACGAAAGGCTTGCAGGTCGTTGAGGTCGAACTTGATGGTCACGGCGGTGCGACGTTCAGCGAGGTCGACTATTCATAGCATGGCGCCTGTCTGCCTGCTATCCGCTGGCAAGGCAGCACGTGCGCGTGATGCGGTCAGGCTCATTCGGTTGGCGTGCCAGCGTTTGCACGCGCGAGTATCGCGTCCACCGTCTGCATGCGCGCTTGCACCGCCGTGGAGGTGAGCGGCGCGATGCTGGTGATGCGCTTGCCCGAGCCATCGACGATGCTGATCGCCAACTTCACCTTCGATCGCTGCGATAGCGTGTGCCAGGCAACGAGCTCGGCAAGGTCCTCGCCAGCGGAGGCGGTGGAATACAGCGAGACGAAGGGCGAGTCCGCCAGCGCGGCATACAGGGCCGGCGCCTGCGCCAAGGGCTGAGCAGGCTTGCGGCGATACAGCGAATGCGCCAGCGGCCCCCGGTCGAGGGGCGCGGCCAGGGTCAAGTAGTCCGTCCACAGGTTGCGGAATGGACCGCCATCGGCGGTGATGTTCAGAACACCGTCGACCACATGGGTCGCTTCGTGCAACAGCAGATATTCCAGCGCCGGAACCGTGCCTGCCTCCAGTTCGATCCGATAGCCGGAATCGTCGGCGTTGAACAGGCGCGCATCCTTGCCGGTGAGGAACGCGCTCAGCGAAGTCTCCAGCACATCCGCGCGCACGGTGATGTCGAACAGCGGCTGGCCGTCGCTGCCGTCATGTGTGCGTGTCAGCGCGGTGCCGGGGCTGCCTGGTCCATCGACGAAACTCAGGCGCGCCAGGTGGCGCTGCAGAAGTTGCCGGTGCAAGGCCGGCAGGGCGTCGATGGCATGTTCGACCAAGGCCCATTCGCGCTCGCTCAGCGCATGGTCGCGGGCGGGCCGATCCGTGCTGGAGAAGGCGCGCAGGCTGTCTTCGTGCGCTGGCTGCACGCGTGCCCGCAGGGGCGTTGCCGACAGGTCGGTGGCGGCCGTCGCCGCGTTGGCGGTGGCTGGCCTGGGTTCGCCTGCTCGGCTGGCAGTCGCGGTCGTCACGGCGGCCAGCAATAGGCAGGCGGCCAGTGGCCTGGAGGGTATGTGCAGCGTCGGCATGGTCGGCACCGGATCGAAGGCAAGGATGCTGTCGCGTTCGCGTGATCCGTATTGCTGGAACTGGCGGGACAGCGGGCTGGGGTGCTCATTGTCCGTTGCTTGCCGCTCCCATTGCCATCACGTCCATCCATACCTGCCATGCCGGCGTTCGATTTCACCGCGCAGCGGGCAGCGCGCACGATGCGCTTCCAGTGCAGGGGCATGCCCTTTGCCACACGGCCACTGCAATCGCAGTGCCCAGCAATCACGCAGATCACCGGAGGCGGCATGTCCGTTCGCAGCAGCAGTCAGAAGTTCATCGCCAGGAATCGCGCACCGCGTGTGCAGATCGAATACGACGTCGAAATCTACGGCTCGCAGAAGAAGGTACAGGTGCCGTTCGTCATGGGCGTACTGTCGGACCTGTCCGGCGCCAATACCGAGAGCTTGCCGGCCCTGGAGGCGCGCGAGGCGGTGGAGATCGATGTCGACAACTTCGACAGTCGGTTGCGCGCCATGCAGCCGCGCGTCGCCTTCAGCGTGCCCAACACGCTCACAGGCACCGGCGAACTGCCGGTGGACGTCACCTTCGACAGCCTGGACGACTTTTCGCCCACCGCGGTGGTGAAGAAGGTGGCACCGCTGGCCGAGCTGCTGGAGGCGCGCACCCAGCTGGCCAACCTGGGCACCTACCTCGACGGCAAGGCCGGTGCCGAGCGCCTGATTGCCGATGCGATCAAGGATCCCGCCCTGCTGCGCTCGCTGATCGCAGCTCCCAAGTCGACCGAAGAGTAACGATCTCATGGCCACTCCCAACCCCGCCACCGTCGCCGAGCAGGCCGACGGCCAGACCGAGCTCTCGCAGGCCGACGATTTTGCCGCCCTGCTGAACCGCGAATTCCGCCCGCGCAGCGAACGTGCCGGCGAAGAGGTGCAGCGTGCCGTGCGCACGCTGGCAGAGCAGGTGCTGGAGCGCAGCGACATCATCAGCGATGACCTCGCGCAGACCATCAATGCGTATGTCGCCGAGATTGACCGCAAGCTCTCCGAGCAGCTCAACCTGATCCTGCATACGCCGCAATTCCAGGCGCTGGAAGGTGCATGGCGCGGTCTGCACTACCTGGTCAGCAACACCGAGTCGGACACCCAGTTGAAGATTCGCGTGCTCAACGTGTCCAAGAAGGAACTCGCCAAGAACCTCAAGCGCTTCAAGGGCACGGCCTGGGACCAGAGCCCGGTGTTCAAGAAGGTCTACGAGGCCGAATACGGTCAGCTCGGTGGTGAGCCCTATGGCTGCCTGATCGGCGACTACCATTTCGACCATAGTCCGCAGGATGTCGACACGCTGCGCGGCATCAGCCAAATTGCCGCCGCCTCGCATGCCCCGTTCATTGCTGCCGCAGGCCCCAGTCTGATGGGCATGGAAAGCTGGAACGAGCTCTCCAATCCGCGCGATCTGGCCAAGATCTTCTCCACCCCCGACTACGCGGCATGGCGCTCGCTGCGGCAGAGCGAGGACGCCAAGTACCTGGCGTTGACCATGCCACGCACACTGGCGCGACTGCCGTATGGGGCCAAGACCGATCCGGTGGAGGCGTTCGATTTCGAAGAGGACACCCAGGGTGCCGACTCGTCGCGCTACACCTGGCAGAACGCGGCCTATGCAATGGCGGTCAACATCAACCGCTCGTTCAAGCAATACGGCTGGTGCACCCGCATCCGCGGCGTGGAGTCGGGCGGGGCAGTGGAAGGTCTGCCGACGCATACCTTCCCGGCCGACGATGGCGGTGTCGACATGAAGTGTCCGACCGAGGTCGCCATCACCGACCGCCGTTCGGCCGAACTGGACAAGATGGGGCTGATGCCGCTGGTGCATCGCAAGAACACCGACATGGCAGCCTTCATCAGCGCCCAGTCGCTGGGCAAACCCGAGGAATACGACGACCCGGACGCCACCGCCAACGCGGCCTTGAGCGCACGCCTGCCGTACATGTTCGCTTGCTGCCGCTTCGCGCATTACCTCAAGTGCATCGTGCGCGACAAGATCGGCTCGTTCAGCACGCGCCAGCAGATGCAGAGCTGGCTGACCGATTGGGTGATGAACTACGTCGATGGCGACCCGGCCAACTCCAGCGAGGAAACCAAGGCGCGCAAGCCCCTGGCCGCTGCCGAGGTGGTGGTCGAGGAAGTCGAGGGCAATCCCGGTTACTACACCTCCAAGTTCTTCCTGCGTCCGCACTACCAACTCGAAGGCCTGACGGTCTCGCTGCGCCTGGTCTCGCGGTTGCCTTCGGCGCAAGCCGCCTGATCGGCAACGTACCTCGGTTCCAAACGCTGATGGCCTGCGGCTGACGACGCCGCGGGATCAGTGCCCCCTTCCTGCACCACCCACGACTGGAGAAGTTTCATGGCTTTCGATATGCATCTCAAATTCGGTTCGGGCGACGTCGAGATCAAGGGCGCGTCCAACCATTCCAAGCACACGGATCAGGTGCCGATCATTGCCTGGTCCTGGGGTGCCAGCAACACCGGCAACCTGCATACCGGCGCTGGTTATGCGGCCGGCGGCAAGGCCAACGTGCAGGATATTTCCGTCACCAAGTACGTCGACAGCTGCTCCAATGCCTTGCTCAATGCCTGCTGCACCGGTGCACGTGTGGATTCGGCCACCTTGTACGTGACCAATGCCACCGGCGAGCAGACCGACTACGTCACGATCGAGCTGAGCGAGGGCGTGATGATCACCTCGGTGTCCACCGGCGGCAGCGGTGGCGAGGATCGTCTGACCGAAAACGTGACCCTGCATTTTGGCAAGTTCAAGTATTCGTTCCAGCCGCAGGACGACAAGGGCAAGAAGCAGGGCGGCACCAAGGACTTCACGTTCAACATGCAGGAAGTGAAGAAGTCCTGAGCCAACGCAGACCGACCGGAGCGCCGATGTCGATGTCCACCGTCCACCCCGAACAGACCTGCGCCCGCCTGCTCAAGGCGGGCAACCCCGAGGCCTCGCTGGCGACCGCCAAGGAGTGGGTGCGGCAATGTCCGGCCGATGCACAAGCGCGCATCGGCTTGTTCCAACTGCTGGCCGTGGTGGGCGACTGGGAGCGGGCGCGGCAGCAGGTGCTGCTGGCGGCAGACCTGGATCGGGCGTGGATCGGCGTGGCTGGCGCGTATGCGCGCATCCTCGACGCCGAACGCGAGCGCGAGCAGGTGCTGGCCGGTCGGATGATGCCACTGATGCCCGGTCAGGTCCCGCAGTGGCAGCACGATCTGCTGCAGGCATTGCAACATGATCGCGACGGCGAGCCAGCGCAGGCCGCACAGCGGCGTGCGCTGGTGCTGACCCAAGCCGATGCCATCGCCGGTTGCGTCGATGGCGAACGTTTCGACTGGCTGGCGGACGCCGATCCGCGTTTTGGCCCCTGTCTTGAAGTCATCCTCGAAGCGGGCTACGCCTGGCTGCCGTTCGCCCAACTGCAAAGCCTGCGTTTCGAGGTGCCTAGCAGTCTGCGCGACATGCTGTGGCAATCGGTGGAGATTCAATGGCGCGACGGCAGGCGCAGCCGTGGTGTGGTGCCTTGCCGTTACCCCGGCAGCCATCACAGCGAGGACGGCGCGATCCGTCTCGGCAAGTGCACCAGCTGGGAGGGTGAAGACCTGTCTGCCTGTGGTTTGGGGCAGCGGCTACTGGCCGGCAGCGAAGACGACTACCCCTTGCTCGATATTCGCCACATTGCATTCGACACCACCGCGGTGGCGGCGTCATGGCCGAACTGACCCAACAAGAGCGGCTGCAGCCGTCGCTGCTGGACCGTTTGATCGACGACCGTCGGCATGAGCTGGCCGAAAGCCGCGACGCGCGCGCGATCGGTCCGGCCAAGCTGCGCGACTGCGTCATGCGCGACCTGACCTGGTTGCTCAACTGCACCCGCCATTGGCATGAGGACGCGCTGCAAGCGTATCCGCATGTCGCCACCTCGGTGCTCAATTACGGCATTCCCGATCTGGCCGGCGCGCGCCTGGCCGGATTGGACGTTGTCGAGCTGCAGAACCGTATCCATGCTGCCATCGTGGCGTTCGAGCCGCGGCTGGCTGCGGCCAGCCTGCAGGTCACCGCCAAGGTCGATGCCGGCCGCATGGACCGCATGTCGCTGTCCTTCGTCATCGACTCCGAACTCTGGGCGCAGCCATTGCCGTTGGCGCTCTATCTGCGCACCGATCTCGACCTGGAAACCGGTCGCTTCAGTCTGTCGTCCGGAGCGCACTGAACATGGATCCGCGCCTGCTCCACCACTACAACCGCGAGTTGCAGCATGTGCGTGAGATGGGTGCGGAGTTCGCGCAGGCGTATCCGAAAGTGGCCGGCCGGCTCGGGATGAGCGGGATCGAGTGCGCCGACCCGTATGTCGAACGCCTGCTGGAAGGGTTTGCGTTCCTGTCCGCGCGCGTGCAACTCGAATTGGAGGCACAGCAACCGGTATTCGCGCAGCACCTGATGGAAATGCTGTATCCGCATTTTCTGTCGCCGGTGCCGTCGATGGCCGTGGTGGAGTTGCAACCGGAGCAGGGCGAGGGCATCGGTCCGGCGGGGCATCTTGTACCGCGTGGCAGCGCGCTGCGCTCGCTGATCGGGCATGGCGACCGCACGGCCTGCGAGTATCGTACGGCGCATGCGGTGACGCTGTGGCCGCTGCGACTGACCGCTGCGAGCTACCTGGCCTCGCCGGCGGCGCTGGCCACGCTTGCTGTGCCGGTCGAGCCGCGCGCACGCGCCGGCCTGCGCCTGGTCTTCAATGTGAACGCCGGGCTGCGTCTGGACATGTTGGCGCTGGACACGCTGCCGATCTTCATTACCGGCGCCGACGGACTGGCCGGCAGCCTCTACGAGCAACTGCATGCCAATGCGTTGGGATTCGTGGTGCGTGCCCGCTCCGCGGATGGGCAGGTGCTCAGTCGCAGCTTCGGCCCCGAGCATCTGCAGCCACAGGGCTTCGACGATGCGCAGGCATTGCTGCCGCGCAGCGAGCGTTCCTTCAGTGGCTATCGCCTGTTGCAGGAATACTTCGCCTGCCCGGAGCGCTTCCTGTTCGCCGCCTTCGACGGCCTGGCACAGGTGCTGCCGCGCGCGGCCTGCAGCGAGTTCGAGATCCTGGTGTGGTTCGATCGCGCCGTCGAACGGCTCGACAATGCCGTGGATGCGAGCAATTTCCGCCTGTATTGCACCCCGGCCATCAACCTGTTTCCCAGGCGCGGCGATCGCATCCATCTACAGCCCGGCATCTCCGAGCATCATGTGCTGGCCGACCGCACGCGGCCGATGGACTTCGAGATCCACGGCGTGGAGCAGGTCGAGGGCTTCGGTGATGGCAATACGCCGATGCAGCGTTTCGAGCCGTTCTATGGCGCGCAGCCGCGCAGCTGGCATGAGCGGCGCTCGGCGTTCTATGCCCTGCGGCGTCAGCCGCGGCGGCTGTCGAGCGGGCAACGCCGCACAGGGCCGCGCTCGAGCTACGTCGGCAGCGAGCTCTTCCTGTCGCTAGTGGATGGCGATCAGGCGCCGTATCCGCATCAGCTGCGGCAATTGGGCATGCAGCTGTGGTGCAGCAATCGCGACCTGCCGCTGCATATGCCGGTGGGCAAGTCCAGCACCGACTTCGTGCTCGACGACGGCGGTCCGGTGGCGGCGATCCGCTGCGTGGCCGGGCCGACGCGCCCGCGCTCGGGCGTGACGGCCGGCGACACCCGCTGGCGGCTGATCAGCCATCTGCAGTTGAACTATCTCTCGCTGCTGGAGGCCGGCGACGACGGCGCTACCGCGGTGCGCGAGATGCTCACGCTCTACCACGACCCGCACGATGCCGCGGCGCGGCGCCAGGTCGAGGGCGTGCGCCGCATAGCCTCGCGCCCGATCGTGCGCCGCATTCCAGTGCCGGGTCCGGCCACCTACGGCCGTGGTCTCGAGATCACCTTGACCTGCGACGACGCTGCGTTCGAAGGGCAGGGTGTCTACCTGCTCGCCTCGGTGCTGCGCCATGTCTTCGCCCGTCAGGCATCGCTGAACTCCTTTACCGAAACCGTGCTGTGCACGCTCGAACGCAACGAGGTCGCCCGATGGCCAGCCCATCTCGGCAATCGGCCGACACTGTAGCGCTGCTGGCGCACCTGGATGCTCAACCACAGGACTTCGAGCTGTTCGAGGCGCTGCGGCGGCTGGAGTGCGCGCATCCGGCCCAACCACGGTTGGGCCAGGCAGCGCGGCCGCTGGAGGAGCCAGTGCGCTTGGGCCAACGCGCCTCGCTGGAGTTCCCGCCGCGCGATATCGACAGCCTGCAACCGGGCTCGGACGGTCTTCCGCCGACGCTGCGGACGCTGGCCTTGGGTTTGTTCGGCCCGCATGGCGCGCTGCCGCTGCACCTGACCGAACACGCGATCGAGCGCGAAGGGGCTGGCGACCCGACCTTCGCCGCCTTCGCCGACATCTTCCACCATCGCATGATCGCGCTGTGGTATCGCGCCTGGGCCGATGCGCGCCCCACTGTGCAGATGGATCGTCCGGGCGAGGACCGCTTTGGCGCCCGACTGGATGCGCTGACCGGTGTGGACCAACCCGCGCTGCGCGGCCGCGATGCGATGCCGTTGGCCGCACGCCGGCACTTCGCTGGTCGCTTCGTCGCCCAGGCGCGCAATGCCGAAGGCCTGCGCGCGGTGCTGATCGGCCTGTTCGATGTGGCCGTGCAGGTGCAGGAATTCGTCGCCAACTGGTTGCCCTTGCCGGAGGACGGACGGTTGCGCATGGGCCGTGCCGCTGCGCGCATGGGGCGCGACGCCACGCTGGGCGCATCTTCGCGCAACGCCCAGCACCGCTTTCGCTTGCGGATCGGCCCTTTGGATATCGCCCGCTACCGCGAGTTCCTGCCCGGCGGTCAAGCCTTGGATGTGCTGACCGCCGCGGTACGCGGCTACGTCGGCGATGAGCAGGCCTGGGACCTGCAATTGGTGCTGGCGCGCGAAGACGTCCCGCTGCCGCTGATGGGGCAGGGGCAGCGGATCGGCCTGTCGCTCTGGCTCGGCCACTATCGCCGCCCACGCGATGCCGACCAGCTCGTACTCGCACCCTCCTGATCGACCTCTGTATCCCTTTTTCTGGAGTTTCCATGGCAGACATCAGTCGCGCCGCCTTGTTCGGCAAGCTCAACAAGACCACGTATCGCGGCATCGAATCCGCCACTGCCTTCTGCAGGCTGCGTGGCGATCGCGAGGTGGATCTGCTGCATTGGCTGCATCAGTTGCTGCAGGCGCAAGACGGCGACCTGCATCGCATCGTGCGCCATTTTTCGCTCGATGTGGCCCGACTTGCGCAGGACCTGACCGCGGCACTCGATCGGCTGCCGCGCGGCGGTGGCGGGCACTTCGATCTATCGGCCAGCGTGGAGGAGGTCGTGGAACGCGCCTGGGTGCACTGCACGCTGCGCTATGACCGGCAGCGCATCCGTGGCGGCGACCTGCTGGTGGCGATTCTGCACACGCGCAGCCTGCGTAACGGCTTGCTGGCCATGTCCAGCGAGTTCGGCAAGCTGCGGGCCGAGGCGCTGGCCGAGGATTTGGACGCCATCGTCGCCGGCTCGCCGGAGGACGATGCCACCGACAGTGCGGCAGCCAGCGCTTCCGCTGGACCAACCGCCGCTGGTGGGACTGCCGCGCTCGCGCTGTATACGGTCGATCTCACCGCGCAGGCGCGCGAGGGCAAGCTGGACCCGATCATCGGCCGCGACGACGAGATCCGCCAGGTCGTCGATATCCTGATGCGACGCCGCCAGAACAACCCGATCCTGGTCGGCGAGGCCGGTGTCGGCAAGACCGCGGTGGTGGAAGGCTTGGCACAACGCATCGCCCGCGGCGACGTGCCGCCCGCACTGAAGGACGTGCAATTACGCACGCTCGATGTCGGCCTGTTGCAGGCCGGCGCCAGCATGAAGGGCGAATTCGAGCAGCGCCTGCGCGCAGTGATCGACGAAGTACAGGCCAGCCCCAAGCCGATCGTCCTGTTCGTCGACGAAACCCACACCCTGGTCGGCGCCGGTGGCGCGGCCGGTACCGGCGATGCGGCCAACCTGCTCAAGCCCGCATTGGCGCGTGGCACCTTGCGCACCGTAGGCGCGACCACCTTTGCCGAGTACAAGAAGTACATCGAAAAAGACCCCGCGCTGACGCGGCGTTTCCAGGCCGTGCAGGTGGACGAGCCGGACGAAGCCAAGGCGGTGCGGATGATGCGCGGTGTCGCCTCGACGATGGAACAG
>NZ_NSET01000053.1 GCF_009192945.1 Xanthomonas maliensis
GGCGCAAAATTCAGGCGCAGAGCTTTCGCCCCCTCCGGGGGCGAGTCACTTTTCTTTGCTTGTGCAAAGAAAAGTAACCAAAAGAAACACACCCCGTCCTCGCGCCTTCCGCGCCTACGGCGCTCCAGGTCCGCAAGTCCGGCAGAAATTTTTGTAAGGGACATCCCTGTCCCTTACAAAAACGCCGCGCATCCATGCGCGACGCCCTGCGGGTTGTATCTGCCGACCTTGCCGCTGCGGTATGGGGATCTGAAAAGCAGAGCACAGCAAAGCACACCACAGCAGAGCACAGCAGAGCACAGCACGGCAGACACGCCAGAGCACGGCAGAGCACGGCCTGGCCGAAGCATGGCAGCAGCAACGGCGGAGAAGCAGCGCTAACTAGCCGGCTCAATCCACATGAGGCCCTGCACTAGTGCCGCCGGTTCGACGCCCCACACTGCCCATTACAGATTCCAGTCGATCCGCATGCCGGCGATCAGCGCGTTCTTCAGATCGTTGGTGCGAGTCGGTTCGTTGAACTGGTCCGGGTGGATGATGTAATGCAGGTTGGGAGCGATGCGCAGGTGCTGGTTGATCTGGATGCCGTAGCTCAGCTCCATCATGATCTGGTTGTCATGGGGAACGCCGCTGCCGCCGGCCGAGGCGCGGGCCAGACGCAGGTTTTCCAGTGCTTCGTCGCTGTATTTCTGCTGGGTGATGACGAAGGCGATGTTGTCCTGCGGGCGGCTGGCGAAGGTGCCTTTCTGCACCAGGCCGAGCTGGATGAAATGGTCTTCGATCGCTTCTCCGCTGGTGCTCTTGAGCATTGCGCCGAACACCGTCAGGCCGCGATTGCTGCTCGGGTCGGGATTGGTGACCTGTTGCTCGAAGCGGGTGAACAGGCCCGAACGGCCTTGTTTATTGGCGTAGTCCAGACCAGTCAGCAAGGCGGGATTGCCGTTGCGGTCGCGCAACGGGTCGCGATAGTCGGAGTTGTCCTGCCAGCCACCCAGTTCGTACATCGCCGCCAGGCTGCCGTCGCCGCCCTTGTTCTTGTATCCGACCGCATACGGCACCACCACACCGGTGGTGTCGTTGGTGCTCCAGTTCAGGCCGTGCTGGCCGTCCTGCGCCTGGATCGGGTTGACCTCGTAGGCGCCGACATGCAGATAGACCTTCGGTGTGACCCAGGCGGTGGCATCGGCGGCCCAGCTGGACACCGGCCAGTAGGTGAAGTTGCTGGTGCGGAACACGAACGTGGGATTGCCGCAGGCCGAGTTGCCCTGGAAGTACTGACACAGGTCCGATCCGAGGAAATGGATGTTGGCCACCGTGCGGCCGGCTTCCAGTTCCAGGCGGTCGTTGAAGAGTTTCTGCACCAGGGTGAAGTTGGCCAGCCGGGTGCCCTGGCCGCCGTAGATTTCCTGCACCGAGGTGCTGTTGCCGATGCTGCTGTTGGCCAGGTTGGTGCCATGGCGGTTGGTCACGTACAGCTTGACCGTGGCGCCGTTCCAGCCGAACAGGCGCTGCAGGTCGACGTCGGTGCCGACCATCAGCTGGCCGGCATAGGCATCGCCGCTCTTGCGGCCACCATCGATCATCGACGCCGCTTCGCCGGTATAGCCCAGTTTGAGCTTGAAGGCATCGGTGGCGTCCTGGGCGTGGGCGAGTGGGGGCAGTGCCAAGGTCAGCGACAGGCACAACAGGCGGGGGCGGGTGAGACGAGCGGCGAGGGCAGTCATGGCAGGACTCCGTACGAAAAGGCGTGGCCGAGGCGGCGAACACGACAACAAAGGGGGGGGGGGCAGCCGCTGGCCGCGCACGTGCGTGCGCAACGCAGCGGTGGAACCGATCAATCGCGATGTGGGGCAGCGATCGGGCGCGTCGGACGCGCGGTGGATACGACGGGAACGGTGCGGCCGACGCTCAGGCGGCGTCGGCGACCGGTTTCTTCAGCAGCCGCAACGCGACCGCAGTGACGACCACACCGGCCAGCAGGGCGAGGATGTAAGCCGCCAGATGGGTCACGGCGTTGGGGATCAACAGCACGAAGATGCCGCCGTGCGGTGCCTTCAGTTCGGCGCCGACCGCCATCGACATCGCGCCGGCGACGGCCGAGCCGATCACCAGGGCGGGAATGGTGCGCAACGGGTCGCGCGCGGCATAGGGAATCGCACCCTCGGTGACGAACGCCAGCCCGAGCACGCCGGCAGCGGTGGCCGAGCCGCGCTCCTCGACGGTGAAGCGGTTGCGGAAGATCCAGGTCGCCAGGGCGATGCCCAGCGGTGGGGTCATGCCGGCAACCATGGCGGCCGCCATCGGGGTATACACCTGGCTGGCGATCAGGCCGGTGGAGAACGCATAGGCGGCCTTGTTGACCGGTCCGCCCATGTCGAAGGCCATCATGCCGCCGAGCAGCAGGCCGAGCAGCACGGCGCTGCTGCCCTGCATGCCGCGCAGCCAGGCGGTGAGCCAGGCCAGCAGGTCGGCCACCGGTTGCCCGAACACGTACATCATCGCCAGCCCGACCAGCAGCGTGCCCAGCACCGGCAGGATCAACACCGGCTTGAGCCCTTCCAGCGTGCGCGGCAGGCGGATATAGCGATTGAGCGCGGCCACGCCATAGCCGGCGATGAAACCGGCGATGATGCCGCCGAGGAAGCCGGCATTGAGATTGGCAGCGACCAGCCCACCGATCATGCCCGGTGCGATGCCGGGGCGATCGGCGATGGAGTAGGCGATGTAACCGGCCAGCGCCGGCACCATCAGGGTGAAGCCGGCCTTGGCGCCGATCTGGAACAACGACCAGGCCAGTGTGCCTTGGTGGGCGTCGTCGCCGGCATAGATGCCGCCGAGTGCGAACGCCAGCGCGATCAGCAGTCCGCCGGCAGTGACGAACGGCAGCATGAACGACACGCCGGTCATCAGGTGCTTGTAGGCGCCGGTGCGGCCGTTGCCTTTGCTCGTGCTGGTCACGGTGGCGGCACCGGTGGCGGTGTCGCCGTGCACGCTGGCCTCGGCCAACGCCTTGCGGATCAGGCCCTGGCCATCGTTGATCGCCGGCTTGGTGCCGCTCTTGAACAGGCGCTTGCCACCGAAGCGGGCCAGGTCGACCTCGCGGTCGGCCGCGATCAGCACCAGGTCGGCGGCGCGGATTTCCTCGTCGCTCAGTGCGTCTTGCGCGCCGACCGACCCTTGAGTTTCCACCCGGATCTGATGTCCCAGCGCCTTGGCGGCTTGTTGCAGGCCTTCGGCGGCCATGAAGGTGTGCGCAATGCCGGTCGGGCAGGAGGTGATGGCGACGATGCGCTGGCTGCCGGTCGGCGCTGCGGCGGGGGCGCTGGGCGTGGCTGTGCCAGACGCGGGAGCGAAGCGGGCCAGCGCGCCGGGCGGATCGTCCAGCACCGCGCCCAGGCTCAACGTCAGGATGGTTGCGCTGCCGAAACGCGCGGTCTCGGCCTGGTCGGCATCGCCGACGACCAACACCTGCGTTGCACTGCCGAGCACGTCGTCGGGCAATGCGCCGAGGACGCCCTGGTCGCTGCGGATCTCGATCGTCACGCTGCGCCCGTTGGCACTGGCGGCGCGTCGCAGCGCTTCGGCCGCTAGCACGGCCTCGGTAGTGCGTTCGCCAGCGGCGATGACCACGATGGAAGAGGACATGGCAAAACTCCTGCGGTAATGCGTTTGCCGATACAGCCGGCGGAGTGGAAGGTCAGGCCAGCGTCGGGCGCGTGCGGCCGTCTGGCGTGGCGACGGTGGCGCCAGATCGGCAACAACGTGCGAGCCGCAACGTGTTCACGCCAGCGGCTCGATCAGCACGCCGCTGGCGGCGTGGCGCACGTCATCGGCGGCGATCCGGCGCGCGTCGCCGCTTTCCAGCCGGCACAGCGAGAACGCCGTCGCCAGGCGCGCGCAGCGTTCCAGGTCGGCAGCGTCGTCGCGCAGTGCCGCGGCGAGCCCGGCGACCATCGCATCGCCAGCACCGACGCTGCTGCCATGCGCCATCCGCGGCGGGCGTGCCAGCAAGCGCTGCTCGCGCTGGACGAACAGCGCGCCGTCGGTGCCCAGGGAAATCGCCACCAACGCGATACCGCGCTCGATCAGCGCCTGCGCGGCGGCGATCAGGGCGGCATGGTCGGGGAGGGGATGGCCGGTCCAGGCCTCCAGTTCGTGTCGATTGGGCTTGACCGCATACGGCAAGGCGCCGCGGGCGGCAGCGAGCGCCGTCACCAGCGGCACGCCGCTGGTATCCAGCAGCACGCGCGCGCCAGCGCTGGCGGCCTGCGCCTGCAACTGCGCCCAGCTATCGTCCGGCAGGCCGGATGGCAGGCTGCCGGACAGCACCACCGGAATCCCGGGGCGCAGCAGTGGCGCCAACTGATCGGCCACCTCGCGCAGGTGGTTGGTCGTGAGCTGCAGGCCGGGCAGGTTGATGTCGGTGGTTTCGTTGGACTGCGTCTGCACCAGCTTGAGGTTGGTGCGCGTCTCGCCACTGACGCGCTGGCAGCGATCGACGATGCCGCGCTCGCGAAACAAGGCTTCGAACACGCCGGCGTTACCTGCGCCGAGCACGCCCAGCGCAGCGACCGACAGGCCCCAGTCGGCCAGGCAGGCGGCGACGTTGATGCCCTTGCCGCCGGCATCGTTGCGGGCGCGCTCGGCACGATGCACCGCGCCCGGCTGCAACTGCGCCAGCGTGATGGTCTGGTCGATCGCCGGATTGAGGGTGACGGTGACGGCTTGCGGGTTCATGCCGCGTCCTCATGGCCGGCGTCCAACTGGCGCACCTGTTCGGCGGTCTCGCACGCCAGCGCGCGTTCGGCCAGCTGCTGCAACTGCGTCAACGCACGATTGCGCAGGCGCGCCTTCACCGCCGGGATGTCATTGGGGGTCATCGACAGCTCCTGCACGCCCAACCCGGCCAGCAGGCTGGCGCCGAACGGATCGCCGGCCAATCCGCCGCACACGCCGACCCAACGCGCATGCAGGCGCGCGCCTTCGATGGTGCTGCGGATCATCCGCAGCACTGCCGGATGCAGGCTGTCGGCCTCGGCGGCCAGGTCCGGATTCTGGCGGTCGATCGCCAGCACGTACTGGGTGAGATCGTTGGTGCCGATGGAGAAAAAGTCCGCATGCCGCGCCAGCACGTCGGCCTGGGCAGCGGCAGCGGGAACTTCGATCATGATGCCGATCGGCAGTTCCGGTGCATCCAGCTCGCTGCGGATGCGCGCGCAGATCTCGCGCAGGCTCACCAGCTCCGGCACCGACGTGATCATCGGGAACATGATCGACAGCCGCGCGCCATCCTTGGCCGCGCGATACAGCGCGCGCAGTTGCGGCTCCAGCAGGTCGGGGCGACGCAGCAGCAGGCGCGCCCCGCGCACACCGAGGAAGGGGTTCTCTTCGTGCGGCAACTCCAGATGCGCCACCTGCTTGTCGCCGCCGATGTCCAGTGCCCGCACGATCAGCGGGCGGCCATCGAGCGCCTGCGCCATCGCCCGGTAGGTCTGGTACTGCTCGTCCTCGGTCGGGGTGCTGCCACGCTCGATGAACAGGAATTCGGTTCGCATCAGACCGACGCCCTCGGCGCCCTGGGCCAACGCCATGGCGACCTGCTCGGGCAGATTGACGTTGGCGCCGATGTCGATGTGATGGTCGTCGGTGGTGGTGGCGGGCAGGGCGCGCTGCGCGGCCTCGCGCTCGCGAATCGCCTGCTGCTCGGCGATATGCGTGCGTGCCGCCTCCAGGTCCTGCGCGGATGGATCGAGGTACAGGCGTCCGCTGCTGCCGTCGATGATGGCGGTGACGCCGTCGTCGATGTCGAGCAGCTGTCCGCCAGCGGCGACCAGTGCCGGCAGGCCGAGCGTGCGCGAGAGGATGGCGGTATGCGAGGTGGGGCCGCCTTGCGCGGTGGCCAGGCCGTGCACGCGTGCGGTGTCCAGATTGGCGGTGTCCGATGGCGACAGGTCGCTGGCCAGCAGGATGCAGGGTTCGGCGGGCAGATCGCTCAGTCCGGTACCGGCCGCGGATGGATCGAGTTGCGCCAACACGCGGCGACCGACATCGCGCAGATCGGCGGCGCGGCCGGCCAGCACCGGATTGCCGAGCGCGGCCAGTCCGGAGGCGATCTGTTCGACCGCCTGATGCCACGACCAGGCCACGCCATGGCCTTCGACCATCAGCTGACAGGTGCGGGTGATCAGATCGGTGTCGTTGAGCAGCTCGGCCTGCGCCTTGAAGATGGCCGCGTCCGAGGCGCCCAGTCGGCGCTGGGTGTCGTCCTGTAACGCCGCAAGTTGCGCGCGCGTCGTGCTCAGCGCGTCGTGCAGCAGGGCACCGCCGTCGCCCAGGCCGATCGGTTGGTCGGCGACGTCGGTTTGCGCTGCGCGCAGCCGATGCACGATGCCGATGGCCACGCCCGGGCTGGCGCCGATGCCGACGATGGCCGGCTGCGCCTGCGGCGGCGTCCAGCCCGCCACCGGTGCCGCACGTCGTTGCGCGGCGCGTTCGGCGTCGGTCTTTTCCTGCGCAGTCAGACCGTCCATCACCGCGCGCAAGCGCTGCAGCAGCGCCGTCGCATCGGCGCCCTCGGCCGAGACGGTGATGCTGTCGCCAGCGCGCAGTCCCAGCTGCAGCAGGCCAACCAGGCTCTTGGCATCGGCGAGCTGGTCGCCGGCGCGGACCTGCGCACGCGCGGAAAATCCGCGTGCAGTCTCGGCCCAGCGCGTGGCCGGGCGCGCATGCAGGCCGCTGGGGTAGCTGATGGTCCATTCGAAGCGTTCGACCAGATCGCTGACCGGGCCGGCACTGGGGGCGGCCGCGCTGTCCTCGGTCAGCGCGGCGATGATCGCGCTCGCATCGTCGGTCGTGAACAAGGTTTCCAGTCGAGCCGGATCCTGCAGCAGTCGCGTCAGCCGGCGCAGCAAGGTGATGTGGGTATCGGACTGGGCGGCGATGCCGACCACCAGGCGCGTGGTCTGGCCCGGATTCCACTCGACCCCGTCGGGCAGTTGCAGTACCGCGATGCCGTCGCGACGCACCAGGTGGCGGTCGTCGCCGACGCCGTGCGGAATGGCCAAGCCATGGCCCAGGAAGGTATTCGCCAGGCCCTCGCGCTTGCGCATGCTGGCCTCGTAACCCGGCGCGACGCAGCCGGCGGCGACCAGCAGTTGTGCGGCCTGGGCGATGGCATCGTCCTTGTCGCGGGCGTGCGCGCGCAGGCGGACCAGGTCGGAACTGACGGGGGCGGGGGACGGAGAGGACAAGGCAGGCTCCGGTAGGGTCTGGCTGGGAAGTATAGTGGGAACGTTCCCACAGATCAGGTCAATGTGCAGTGCACAAAACGTCGCTAATACTTTCAGGTTAGCATCGGGTCCTTGGCAGGGCTCGGCTTAAGGCGCGTAGAAGGAGTGGGAACGGTCCCGGTGAGTATCAGCATCAATGACGTGGCTCGCGTGGCGGGCGTGTCCAAATCCACGGTGTCGCGGGCGCTGGGCAATGGTCCGGTCAGCGATGAGGTGCGCGCCAAGGTGGAAGCGGCGGTACGCCAGACGGGTTACCGGCCCAATCTGATGGCGCGACGCCTGCGCTCGCAGCACTCCGGCATCCTCGGCGTGATCGTGGCCGACATCCGCAATCCGTACTTCACTGCGTTGATCCGCGCAGTGGAAGAGGTCGCCTACAAGGCCGGTATGCGCGTCACTCTGTGCAACACCGATGAAGATCCCGAGCGCGAGGCGCTCTACCTGCAACTGATGCAGGAAGAACGCATCACCGGGCTGATCTTTGCGCCGACCCGAGTCACCGTTGGACGCCTGCACGAGTTGGCACTCGACTATCCGACCGTGCTGGTCGATCGTGCTGGCCCGGGCAGTCGCCACGACAGCGTGGTGCTCGACAACGCGGCGGCCATGGGCGAATTGGTCGCGCATCTGCAGGTGCAGGGCTATCGGCGCATCGGCGGCTTGTTCGGCAGCACCAGTACCACTGCGGCCGAGCGTCGCGATGGCTATCTGGCGGCAATGCGGGCCCAAGGCCTGGTGCCGGACTATCGCGAGGTGGCGCCGACCGCCGAAGCCGCCATCGCCGAAGTCAGCCAGTGGTTGTCCGGCCCGCAGCGCCCAGAGGCCATCGTCGCCAGCAACAGCCTGTTGTTGATGGGGGCGCTGAAGGCCGCACGCACCGCCGGCTTGCGCTTGCCGCACGACCTGGCGCTGGCAGGCTTCGACAACGAACGCTGGACCGATCTCGTCGAGCCGGGCATCACCGTGGTCGAGCAACCGGTCGAAGACATGGGGCGGGCAGCGATGTCGTTGCTGCTGGATCGGCTAAGCAATCCGCAATTGCCGATTCGCCGCATGGTCATGACCGGGCGCTGTGTGGTGCGTGGGTCTACCGGTGCGCGTGCGCCGGGCGTGTAGAGCAGTGGCGGGAGGCTGTTGGGTGCGGTGGGTTTGACGGTCATGCGTTCGCGCCCGGGTGCGCTCCTACGATGGCTATCTGCGCGCGTTGCGGACCTGCGCGATGCCGGCAGACCGGAGTTGTCACGGAGCGTGATGGTTCAGGTCATCGCGCCGATCACCGCAACCTGGCCGACCATCGCACCTTCGTAGGAGCGCACCCATGCGCGACGTGCGGGATCGGTCATGCGTCGCGCCCGGGTGCGCTCCTACGAGGGGGCGGAGTCGAAACGGCTTGCTAGGATGCCGCACAAAAAAGCCCCGGCATTGCCGGGGCTTTTGATTGGCAGCGATGCCTGACTCAGCGATCCGGACGATGGTTGCCGGTATCGCCTTGGCGCTCGAGGTACTCCTTGGACTGATTGTCCAACTTGTCGCCCAGCATGCGCCGCACCACCACGAAGAACAGCGGGATGAAGATCACGCCGAGCACGGTGGCGAACACCATGCCGCCGATCACGCCGGTACCGATGGAGTGACGCGAGTTGGCGCCAGCGCCGCTGGAGATGGCCAGCGGCAGCACACCCAGGATGAAGGCGAACGAGGTCATCAGGATCGGGCGGAAGCGCAGGTGCGCTGCCTCCAGTGTCGCCTCGCGCAAGGTCTTGCCCGCGGCCCGTTGCTCCACCGCGAACTCGACGATCAGGATGGCGTTCTTGGCCGCCAGGCCGATCACCGTGATCATGCCGATCTTGAAGTACAGGTCGTTCGGCAGGCCGCGCAGCATCGAGAAGGTGATCGCGCCCAACACGCCGATCGGCACCACCAGCAGCACCGCCACCGGGATCGACCAGCTCTCGTACAACGCCGCCAGGCACAGGAACACCACCACCACCGACAGCGCGAGCAGTAACGTGGCTGCGTTGCCGGCGATGATTTCCTGATACGACATGCCGCTCCAGTCGAAACCGAAGCCCGGTGGCAGATCGTTGTTGACGATGTCTTCCATCGCCGCCATCGCCTGGCCGGAACTGCCGCCCTGCGCCGGGTTGCCGACGATGTTCACCGCCGAGTAGCCGTTGTAGCGGTTCAACGCTGGCGAGGCGTAGGTCCACTCGGCCTTGACCACGTTGCTCAGCGGGATCATCGCCGGTTGGCCATCGGCCCCGGTGGCGGTGCTGCTGGGGCTGAAGAAGTTGCGCAGCGATTCCGGGCCGGTGCGATACGGATCGTCGGCGCGCATGTTGACGCGCTTGATGCGGCCCTCGGCGAAGTAGTCGTTGACGTAGACCGGTGCCAGCATCAGCTGGATCGAGCTATAGATGTCGCTGACTTCCAGGCCCATCGACTGCGCCTGGACGCGGTCCACGTGCAGCTGCAGCTGCGGCGAGTTCTCCAGTCCGTTCGGGCGCACGCCCATCACGGTGTCCTGCTTCTGCGCGGCCTTGCCCAGCACGATGTTGCGCGCATTGATCAGCGCCTCCTGGCCTGCACCGGAGCGGTCCTGCAGCCACATGTCGAAGCCGCCGAATTGCCCCAGGCCCTGCACGGTGGGCAGGTTGACCACGAAGATCTGCGCGCCCTTGATGCCGTAGAACATGCCGTTGAGTTGCTGGATCAAATCCGCGGCGTTGATGTCTCGCTCGTCCCAGGGCTTGAGCCGGATGAAGCCCATGCCGACGTTTTCGCCCGAGCCCAGGAAGCTGAAGCCGGCGATCTGCAGCATGCCTTCCACTGCCGGTTGCTTGTCCAGCACGCCGCGCATCTGCGCGAACACCTCGTTGGTGCGGATCTTGGTCGCGCCCGGCGGCAACTGCACGATCGCCAGCGCAAAGCCCTGATCCTCTTCCGGCAGGAAGCTGCCGGGCATGCGGGTGAACAGGAAGCCGCACAGCGCCACCAGCACCACGAACAGCACCATCCAGCGCGGCGAACGCTTGAGGGTGTGGCCAACCACGCCGACGTAGCGGTGCGCCAGCTTGTCGTAATACTTGTCGAAGGTGCGGAAGACCCAGTTTTTCTTATCGGCGTGGGTGGACTTGAGGAAAGCTGCGCACAGGGCCGGAGTGAAGCTCAGCGCCAGGAACGCGGAGAAGCCCATCGACATGGCGATGGTCAAGGCGAACTGCTTGTAGATCGCGCCCGAGGCGCCCGGCTGCATCGCCGAGGGGATGAACACCGCCGCCAGCACCACGGTGATGGCCACCACCGCACCGGTGATCTGGGTCATCGCCTTCTGGGTGGCTGCCTTCGGCTCCAGATGCTCCTCGCTCATGATGCGTTCGACGTTCTCGATCACCACGATCGCGTCGTCCACCACGATGCCGATCGCCAACACCATCGCGAACAGCGTCAGCTGGTTGATGGTGAAGCCGATGACGAACATGCCGAAGAAGGTGCCCAGCAGCGCCACCGGGATCACCAGGGTCGGGATAACCGTGGCGCGGAAGTTCTGCAGGAACAGCAGCATCACCAGGAACACCAGCACGATGGCCTCGACCAGCGTGTGCACCACTTCCTCGATGGAGATACGCACGAAGGTGGTGGATTCGTAGGGCGCGAACCAGGTCACGCCCTGCGGGAAGGTGGCCTGCAGCTCGTCCAGCTTGGCGCCGACCGCCTCGGAGACGCTCAGTGCATTGGCGCCCGGCAGCAGCTGGATACCGAAGGCACCGGTGGGCTTACCGTTGTACTGGGTGTCGAAGCCGTAGTTGGACGGACCGATCGTCACCCGCGCCACGTCCTTCAGATGAACGGTGGCACCGTTGTTGTCGGTGCGCAGGATGATGTTCTCGAACTGTTCCGGCGAGCTGAAGCGTCCTTCGGCCGAGACCGTGGCGGTGAAGCTGATGCCGTCCGGCGTCGGGTCGGCGCCGATCGCACCCGCGGCGAACTGCACGTTCTGGTTGCGCACCGCGGTCAGCACCTGGGTCGCCGACAGGTTGTAGCCCTGCAGCTTCTCCGGGTTCAACCAGATGTTCATCGCATACTCGGCGCCGAACTGGTTGGTGCTGCCGACGCCGGGCACGCGCGAGATCTGTTCGAGCACGCGCGAACCGACGATGTCGTTGAGCGCATCGCGGTCGATCGACGGGTTGTCCGAGCGCAGCGCGGCCACCATCAGGAAGCCGGCATTGGCCTTGGCCACGATCACGCCTTGTTGCGTGACTTCCGAGGGCAGGCGCGGCGTGGCCAGCGACACCTTGTTCTGCACCTGTACCTGAGCGATGTCCGCGTCGGTACCGGTTTCGAAGGTCAAGGTGATGGTGACGCGACCATTGGAGGCCGACGAGGAGTTGAAGTACAGCAGGTGGTCGATACCGGTGAGCTGCTGCTCGATGACCTGCGTCACCGCCTTTTCGGCGGTGTCGGCGCTGGCGCCGGGGAAGTTGGCGGTGACGGTGACCTGCGGCGGGGCGATCGTCGGATACGACTCGATACCGAGATTCAGGATCGAGATCACGCCAGCCAGCGAGATCAGGATCGCCACCACCCAGGCAAAGACCGGGTGTTCGATGAAAAACTTAGGCATGGCGGGCTTCCGTCACTGCTGCTTGGACTGGGAGTCGGACGGCTTTGCCGCCTGATCCTGCTGGGGCGGGGTCTGCGCGGCCGGCGCAGCGCTGTCGGCCTTGTCGGCCGGAGCGGCCTGGCCGTTGCCGGGCTGCGCCGCGCCGGGCGCACCCGGCGCACCGGGCTGGCCACCGGCAGCCGGCTTGTTCGGATCCCACGGCACGCCCTTGGCGGGTTCGCCTTCCTTGGCCTTTTGCACGCCATCGACGATGACCTGGTCGCCGGCCGCCATGCCGCCGGTGACGATCCACTGCCCGCGCTGCTGGCCGTCGATGCTGAGATTCTTGCGCGCCACCTTGCCGTCCTTGCCCAGCACCAGCGCATAGGCGCCGATCGCGTCGCGCTGCACCGCCTGCTGCGGCAGCAGGAAGGCGTTGTTGCGCTCGCCCAGGTTGGCGCGGAAGGTCACGAAGGCGCCCGGCAGCAACGACAGCTCCGGGTTGGGCAGGGTCGCACGCAGCGACACCGCGCCCGTGCTCGGATCGACCGTCACCGCCGACACGTCCAAGGTGCCCGGATGCGGGTATTGCGTGCCATCGCCCAGCTCCACGTTGATGGTGGACTTGCCATCGCCGCTCAACTGCACCCGCCCGCTGCTCTGCGCCTGGCGCAAAGCGGCCAGCTCTTCGCTGCTCATGGCGAAGTTGACGTACAGCGGATCGATCTGGTCGACCGTGGTCAACAAGGTGGCCTCACCGGAGCCGACCAACGCGCCTTCGGTCACCCGCTGGATGCCGGCACGGCCGGTGATCGGCGAGGTGACGGTGGCGAAGCCGAGTTGGATGCGGGCGGACTCGACCGCGCCGCGCGCCTGCTGCACGTTGGCGCCGGTGGAGCGCTCGTTGGCCTCGGCGGTATCGATGTCCGCGCGCGACACGTACTGCTGCGGCGCCAGGCTACGTGCGCGCTGGGCAGCGACCTTGGCGTTGGCGTAGTTGGCTTCGGCGGCGGCCAGCTGGCCCTGTGCCTGCAGCAGGGTCGCCTTCAACGGAGCCGGGTCGATCTGGAACAACGGCTGGCCTTCCTTGACGTCGGTGCCTTCGGTGTACAGGCGCTTGAGCACCACACCGTCGACACGCGCACGCACGTCGGCCGAGCGGTAGGCCGACAGCCGGCCGACCAGGTCGCGCTCCAGCGGCAGCGTCTGCGGCTTCATCTCCAGCACCGAGACTTGCGGCGGCGGCGGGGCCTGCTGTTGGTCGGGCTTGCTGCAGGCAGCCAGCGCCACGGTGATGGCACAGGCCAGGCCGAGTGTGCGGAGCGGGGCAATCATCGGGAGGAACTCCGTTAGGGTCTTGTAGTGAAAGAGAGGCGCGGGGACTGCGGGGGCGTGGCAGCGACCGCGGCGAAGGCGTGCAGGAAGCTGTCGACGGCGAACCGCGCCCAGCGCTGCCGGGCCCGCAGGCTGGCGCGGTGGGGCACCTGGAAGCGCCGACGATCGAAATCCAACCCGACGATCATGCTCAGCAACAGCTCGGCCATGCAGTGCGGATCGTCATGCCGCAACTGGCCGGCGGCCATCGCCTGCGCGAGCCGCCGCGCCAGACCGTGCTGCATGCCGATGACACCATCCTGGAACAGCTGCCGCGCCTGCTCGGGGAACCGTGGCGATTCGGCTTCCACCAGCCGGCATGTCTGTAGCACATCGGGGCGGTTGAGACGGTCAAGATGGGCCTGCGCGAAGGCCAGCAGGTCGCCTCGCAGGTCGCCCTCGTTGGCGCCAAGCGGAACGGTCGCCAGGCGGACATAGTCGTTGAAGACATCCCGCAGCAGGTTTTCCTTGCTGCCGTAATGGCTGTAAAGGGTCTGCTTGGAGCAGCCGGCGCGCCGGGCCACCGACTCCATGCTCATGCGCATGCCACGTTCGGCCAGCAGCGCATGCACGGCGGCATGGATGCGGCGATCGTAGTCCGAGCGCTTGTCAGCACGGGGCTGGGTGGTGGCCATGGCGGTAGACTATACCGTCCAGTTTAGTTTTTAAACAGCCTTGACGACGGCCTTCGTCTCTGTACAACAAGGACATCAAACCCAGGTGCCGCAGGGCTTTGCCGGATCTGGCCGTTCGTCGCGCTTCGGCGTTCCCGGCGGTGGCCCTTGATCCGCAGACCGCTGATATCCGGACGTTGCACGATGGCGCGGACTGTCCGGTTTCCGCTTTGCAGCACAGCGTCGTCAGCTTGCGACAGTACAATTCAGGTTTTCCACGAGCGTCACCAGCTCTCACATGACATCCAAGAAAGCCGCTTCGAAACCGTCCACGGCATCTGCAAAGACAGTCGCTGCGAAATCGTCCACGGCAACCGCCAAGGCGGCCCCGCCGGCCGCAGAGCGGGGTGCCCCGATCGTGGCCGGTACCCCCCAGGCCGTGGGCCTGGAGCCGGTGTTCGCCGCGCTGCGCAAGCGCTATCCGGCCGCCCGTCAAGCCGAGGTGCAGGCATTTGCGGCCGATTTCTATCGCCGCATGGAAGAAGACGAGTATCCCAACCATACGGCCGACGCCTGGGCCGCGCTGGCAGCGGACATGCTGGAGTTCGCGCGGGTGCGCAAGGCCGGTACGGTCAATGTGCGGGTGTTCAACCCGACCGTGAAGAGCCACGGCTACGAGTCGGCGCATACGGTGGTGCAGATCGTCAATGACGACATGCCGTTCCTGGTGGATTCGGTGAGCATGACGCTGGCCGACCTGGGCATCGGCGTGCATGTGCTGGGCCACCCGGTGCTGCGCATCGCGCGCGACAAGTCCGGCAAGCTCACCGCCGTGGGCGAGGGCAAGAGCGAGTCGCTGATGGTGCTGGAAGTGGACCGTCAGCCGGCCGAGGACATGCCCAAGGTGGAAGCGGCCATCCGCAAGGTGCTGGCCGAGGTGCGCGCGATCGTGCACGACTGGGCGGCGATGCGCGAGCGCATGGTCATGCTGGCCGACGATCTGGCGACCCGTCGTCTGCCGATCGACGACATCAGCCGGCATGAGGCGCAGGAATTCCTGCGCTGGGCCGCTGCCGACCACTTCACCTTCTTCGGTTACCGCGAGTACCGGGTAGAAAAGCAGGACGGCCAGGACGTACTGGCGCCGCTGGAAGAGACCGGTCTGGGCTTGTTGCGCGGGCGCGACACCTCGCCGGCGCGTCCGGTGACCACGCTGGCCGCGCATGGCCTGAATGCCTCGTCCAAGCGCAAGGACGCCCTGATCCTGACCAAGACCAATGCCCGTTCGCGCGTGCACCGGGTCGGTTACATGGATTACATCGGCATCCTGGAATTCGACGCCAAGGGTCGCATCGTCGGCGAGCAGCGCTTCCTGGGTCTGTTCACCTCCAGCGCCTACAACCGCCGGCCCTGGGAAATTCCGCTGGTGCGTCAGCGCCACGAATACGTGATGAGCAAGTCGGGGCTGACCCCGAGCAGCCACAGTGGCAAGGCCTTGCGCCACATCCTGGAAACGTTGCCGCGCGAGGAGCTGTTCCAGTCCAACGAGGAAGAGCTGTACCGCACCGCGATGGGCATCCTCGGGCTGCAGGAGCGCGTGCGCAGCCGCTTGTTCCTGCGTCGCGACAAGTACGGGCGTTTCATCTCGGCGCTGGTGTATATCCCGCGCGAACGCTTCAATACCGATGTGCGCTTGCGCATCGAAGCCTTGTTGAAGGATGCGCTGCACGGCGAATACATCGACTCCAGCGTGGTACTGGGCGAATCGCCGCTGGCACAGCTGCATCTGATCGTGCGCCCCAAGAGTGGCGAGGCGCTGGAGTTCGACACGACCGAACTCGAGTCGCGGCTGGCGCACCTGCTGCGCAACTGGCGCGATGCCCTGCGCGAAGCATTGGTTGCGCGACATGGCGAGGCCACTGGCCTGCGCATGGCGGCCAACTTCGGTCGCGCCTTGCCGGCGGGCTATATCGAAGATTCGTCGATCGAATCGGCGGTCTCCGACGTCGAGCATCTCGCCTCGCTGGACGGCCCGGACGATCTGCACCTGAGCCTGCAGGAAATCCGTCGCGACGACGGCATGCGTCTGGACGCGGGCGAAGGCCTGCGCCTGAAGCTGTACCGCCAGCTCGACGATATTCCGCTGTCCGATGCGATGCCGATGATGGAAAACATGGGCCTGCGGGTGATTTCCGAGCGGCCGTATCGGCTGCAGGTCGGCGACACCCCGGTCTACATCCAGGATTTCGAGGTCGAATCGACGTCCGGCAAGATCAATGCCGCACACGCCGATGCCAGCTTTGGCGAAGCGTTCGAGCGCATCTGGAACGGCGATGCCGAAAACGACGGCTTCAATCGCCTGATCCTGGCGGCCGGCCTGCATTGGCGCCAGGTGGCATTGCTGCGCGGCTACTGCAAGTACCTGCTGCAGACGGCGGTGCCGTTCTCGCAGGCCTACGTCGAAGCCACCTTCACCCGTTATCCGCTGCTGGCGCGCTTGCTGGTGGAACTGTTCGAGGCGCGCTTCGATCCATCCACCGGCAGCGAGACCAAAGCGCAGATCTTCGCCGGCCAGGAGCGCCTGCGCGAAGAACTGTCTGCGCTGGCAGGCAGCGACGAGGCAACGTTGAAGGCGCTGGATGCCGTGCTGGAAGCGCGCGGTGGTGATCGCAACGCGCAGCAGGATGCGACCCGCGCCACCTTGCTGAAGCTCATGGACCGCGTCTCCAGCCTGGACGAAGACCGCATCCTGCGCAGCTTCATCGATGTGATCGATGCGACTTTGCGTACCAACTATTACCAGACCGACAAGAGCGGCAAGCACGGCCATTGCATCAGCTTCAAGCTGGATTCGGCACGCGTGCCGGATCTGCCCAAGCCGCGTCCCTACCGCGAGATTTTCGTCTACGGCCCGCGCGTGGAAGGCGTGCACCTGCGCTTCGGTGCGGTGGCGCGTGGCGGCCTGCGCTGGTCTGACCGGCGCGAGGATTTCCGTACCGAGGTGCTGGGCCTGGTCAAGGCGCAGATGGTCAAGAACACCGTCATCGTGCCGGTGGGCGCCAAGGGCGGGTTCTACGTCAAGCGCTCGCCGGTCGGCGGCGATCGCGATGCGATCCAGGCCGAGGGCATCGCCTGCTACAAGCTCTTCATCCAGGGCCTGCTCGACATCACCGACAACATCGTCGGCGGCAAGATCGTGCCGCCGCCGCAGGTGGTGCGTCACGATCAGGACGACCCGTACCTGGTCGTTGCCGCCGACAAGGGCACCGCCACCTTCTCCGATATCGCCAATGGCCTGGCGCTGGATCACGGTTTCTGGCTCGGCGATGCGTTCGCCTCCGGCGGCTCGGTCGGTTACGACCACAAGGGCATGGGCATCACCGCGCGCGGCGCCTGGGAATCGGTCAAGCGCCACTTTCGCGCCATGGGCCGCGATTGCCAGAGCCAGGACTTCAGCGTGGTCGGCATCGGCGACATGTCCGGCGACGTGTTCGGCAACGGCATGTTGCTGTCGCGGCATATCCGCCTGCTGGCGGCGTTCGACCACCGTCACATCTTCCTGGATCCCAACCCGGATGCGGCAGCCTCGTTCGCCGAGCGCGAGCGCCTGTTCAAGCTGCCGCGTTCCAGCTGGGCCGACTACGACGCCAAGCTGATCAGCGCCGGTGGCGGCATCTATCCGCGCACGCTGAAATCGATCGATATCAGTGCACCGGTGCGCGAAGCGCTGGGTCTTGAGGCCAACGTCAAGCAGCTGTCGCCGAACGAACTGATGAACGCCATCCTCAAGGCGCCGGTGGACCTGTTCTGGAACGGCGGCATCGGCACCTACGTCAAGGCGGCCAGCGAGTCGCACGCCGATGTCGGCGATCGCGCCAACAACGGCCTGCGCGTCAATGGCGGCGAGTTGCGCTGCAAGGTGGTGGGCGAGGGCGGCAACCTGGGCCTGACCCAGCTGGGGCGTATCGAAGCGGCGCAGACCGGCGTGCTGCTCAACACCGACTTCATCGACAACTCGGCCGGCGTGGATACCTCCGATCACGAGGTCAACATCAAGATCCTGCTCAACGACATGGTGCAGGCCAAGAAGCTGACCTATGACGCGCGCAACAAGCTGCTGGCGTCGATGACCGACGAAGTGGCCGACCTGGTGCTGTGGGACAACTACCGGCAGAACCAGGCCATCAGCCTGATGGAGCGCATGAGCGTCAAGCGGCTGGGCTCCAAGCAGCATTTCATCCGCACGCTGGAACTGCAGGGCCTGCTGGACCGGCAGATCGAATTCCTGCCGTCCGATGCCGAGCTGTCGGCACGCAAGGCGCGTGGGCAGGGGCTGACCCGGCCGGAGCTGTCGGTGCTGCTGTCTTACTCCAAGCTGGTGGCGTTCCAGCAGCTGCTGGAATCGGACATTCCCGAAGACCCCTATCTGTCCAAGGAATTGCAGCGCTACTTCCCGCAGCCGCTGCAGAAGAAGTACGCCGATGCGATGGAGCGTCACCGCCTCAAGCGCGAGATCATCGCCACCGCGGTCACCAACACCACCATCAATCGCATGGGCGCCACCTTCCTGATGCGCATGCAGGAAGATACCGGCCGGAGCATCGGCGAGGTCGCCAAGGCCTATACCATCAGCCGCGAAACGCTGGATGCGCGCGCGCTGTGGACGCAGATCGATGCGCTGGACGGCAAGGTGCCCGAGTCCGTGCAGATCGATGCGCTGGAAGTGATCTGGCGTCTGCAACGCTCGTTCGTGCGTTGGTTGCTGCTGCGCCCGGGCCAGATGCCCGGCATCACCGCAGCGGTGGAGCGTTACCACGGACCGTTCAACGATATCCGCGTGGCATCCGGCGTGTTGTCCGATGCGCAGCGCCCGCAGTACGAAGCCAGCGTGCAGGAGTGGCAGGACAAGGGCCTGACCCCGGCACTGGCGCAGCAGTTGTCCGAACTGCGTTATCTGGAACCGGCCTTCGACATCATCGAAACCGCGCGCACCCGCAAGCTCAAGCCGGTGGAAGTGTCCAAGGTGCACTTCCGCCTGGGCGATGCACTGCGTTTGCCGTGGCTGTTCGAGCAGATCGACGCACTGGAGGTCAATGGTCGTTGGCACGCCGTCGCACGTGGCGTATTGCGCGACGAACTGGCCGCTCACCAGCGCGCCCTGGTGGGCCAGGTGCTGAGCATGTCCGGCAACAGCGCCGAGGCAAAGGTGGCCAACTGGATGCAGCGCGACGATTCCAGCCTGCGCTTCACCCTGGCCATGCTCGCCGATGTCGCCGAGCAGAAGACCCTGGACTATCCGACCGTGTCGGTGGCAGTGCAGCGTCTGGGACAACTGGCGGCGCACGGGGTGTAAGCGGCGGTACCGATGGCGAGGTCACACTCCGCATGATGCACGCACAGGCCGCCTACGGGCGGCCTGTGCGTAGGTGGGGTCTTGAGACTAAAACGGTGCAGGTCTGCCCACTGCTCGCATGCTGACTGCGATATCGACGTGCTAAGTGGGGCACCCTTGCCGATGATGTGGCAGTCCCCAGCCGTCGGTCATGTTCGATGCGAGCATGCGGCGATTTCAGGTGGCGCTGATCGCAGGCCAACGGGGCGCGATGATTTCAGGGCGCCGACGGATCGGTTCATCCGGTCCACAGCGGGCGCGGCCGACGCGGCCAATGGGGCGCGATCGCTACGTGGCCGACATCAGTGCGACAGGGCGCGCATTGATCAGGCCGTGCCCGCGCAGACACTGCAGCGCGGGTGCGGCCCACAAAGCCGCGCTCAGGCTCGATGCCCGCTCATTTCCTGCCCGGCATGCTTGTCGAAGCGCACATGCCACCAGGTGGCGCTGAGCGAGATCAGGCTGACCACACAGAAGGCCAGCGAGAAATCGCCTTGCTGCGGCTGTGCATGGCCGCCGGCCAGCATTGCCAGCTTGAGGATCATCGCGCCAGCACAGACGCCCACCGACAGCATCAGCTGTTGCAAGGTGGTGTACAGGCTGCTGGCGCGGCTCATGCGCGCGCTGGGCACGCTCTCGTAGGCGATGGTGTTGTAGGCGGCGAACTGGAACGACATGAAGGCGCCGCAGCACAGCAGCAGGCCGAAGATCAGCGCCGGCGGCCACTCTGGCCGGAACAACGCGCAGACCATGTAGCCCAGGCTGGCCAGCACACCGTTGCCGATCAGGCTATTGCGGTAGCCAAACCGCCGCAGTAGCCAGGGCGTGATGCTGCGCATCAGCAGTGCGCCCAGCGCAGTGGCCAGGATCAGCCGGCCGCTGTGCGCGGCGCTGAAGCCAAAACCGATCTGGAACAACAGCGGCAGCAGGAACGGTTGCGCGCCCTGGGTGATACGCATCAACGCACCGCCGATCACCGAGAGTCGGAACGAGTCGATACGCAGCAGGCTCAGGTCCAGCAGCGGCGCCGGATGCTGGTGGGCATGCCAGAGGTAGCCCAGCGCCGCGCTGGCGCCGATCGCCAGCAGCCAGCTGGCTGCGACCATGCCATCCTGCTGGCTGACCATTTCCAGCCCGAACAGCAGACAGCCCAGCGCAGTGCCGCACAGCGTGAAACCGCGCAGGTCGAAGCGTGTCGGTGCCGACTCGCTGGGTATGTCGGGAATGAAGCGCCGTACCAGCACAAAGCCGGCAATGCCGATCGGCACGTTGATATAGAAGATCCAGCGCCAGTCCAGATAGGTGACCAGCAGGCCGCCCAGCGGCGGGCCGAGCATCGGACCGACAAACGCCGGCACCAGCGTCCACGCCATCGCCGAAACCAGGTGGCGGCGCTCGACCGTGCGCAGCAGGATCAGTCGCCCCAATGGCGCCATCATCGCGCCGCCGGCGCCTTGCACCACGCGTGCGGCGACCATGGCCGGCAGACTGTCGGCCAGCGAGCACAGCAGCGAGCCGCCGACGAACACCCAGATCGAGGCGCTGAACACCCGTCGCAAGCCGAAGCGGTCGGCAATGGCGCCGCTGGCCGGAATCAGCACGGCCAGCGCGAGCAGGTAGCTGGTCATGGCGATGCTCATCGACGGCGCAGCCACGCCGAAGTCGCGCGCCAGGCTCGGCAGTGCCGTGGCAAGGACGGTGGCGTCCATCTGCTCCATGAAGATGGCGCAGGCCAGGATCAGCGAAATGAGGCGGTAGTCGGGGTAACGCGGCGGCGTTGCGACGCCGGACGCGGGGACGCTGGAAGACATCGGATCCTCGGTTGCCGGGTCGCGGCAGCGGCGCTGTCGAGCTGGGCGGCCCACGCCGCACGCGATTGTGCAGCGCAATATGTATAGTTTGTTCCTGTTGGAAACGCGCTTCAAGCCGCCATGGGGAAACGCTGTGTCGTTCGCACGTTCTGGCGTCGGGGAGCAGTGTCCGTTCAGCGCTCCCGACGTTGGAACCGCAGCCACCCACGCCTATGCGTGGAAGCGGACGCGACAGCGGGCCACGCCGCTCAGTGCGCTGTGGCGCGGTCCCAGGCGTCCTTGACCTGCTGAATCTGCGGCAGCGTGTGACGGAAACACTGCACCAGTCGCGGCTCCAACTGCTTGCCGGCCATGCTGTCGAGTTTGTGCAAGGCGTCTTCTACTGTCCACGGTGCCTTGTAGGCACGGCGCCCGCATAGCGCGTCGAACACGTCCGCCACCGCGACGATGCGCGCCGATTCGGGAATGGCTTCACCCACAAGCCCGTGCGGATAGCCGCTACCGTCCCAGCATTCGTGGTGGTGCAGTGCGATCTCGGCGGCCAGCTGGAACAATGGGCCGCGGCCGTGGCGCAGCAGGTCGTGGCCGACCTGTGGATGCTGCCGAACCACGAGGCGCTCCTGCTCGTCCAGCGCGTCGGGCTTGTGCAGGATGCTGCCCGGCACGGCGATCTTGCCGGCGTCGTGCAGCGGCGCGGCGTCTTCCAGCAGCTGCGCGCGCGGTGCCGGCCAGCCCACGGCCTCGGCCAGCACGCGCGCATACGCGGCCATGCGCCAGATGTGCGCGCCGGTATCGGCATCCTGGCCTTGGCCGGCCGTTCCCAGCAGATGGATGGCATCGCGATAGTGCTGGGCCATGCGTGCGTTGTCGGCCAGCTGCAGATGGGTGGCAATGCGCGCCTTGAGCAGCGGCGGCGAGTAGGGCTTGCCCACATAGTCGGCGGCGCCGGCTTCCAGTCCGGCGCGCTCGTCCTGCTCACCGCTGCGCCCGGTGACAAAGAGGATCGGGATCGCGGCGCTGTCCTGGGACTGCTTGAGCCGGCGCGCCACCGCGTAGCCGTCCATGTCGGGCAATTCGACATCGAGCAGGATCAGCGCTGGCGCATGCCGCGCCACGGCCTCCAGCGCTTCGCTCCCCGACTTGGCGAACACCAGCGCATAGTCCTCGCGCAGCAATTGGCGCAAGGTGGCCAGATTGCTGGGTTCGTCGTCGACGCACAGCAGGGGACGGGGCGGCATGGCGGATCCTTGCGAAGGCCGGTAGAGCGGATCAGCTGCGATGGCGCGATTGCCAATCGCGCAGCAGCGTCTCGGCGTGGCGGAAATCGAAATCCTCGATCGCGCGCTGCAATTGCTCATGCAGCGCCGCGGGCAGGCGGGGTTCGCAGATCAGCAGGGCGTGGTCGATCTTGTCGGCATCGTCGCTTTCCAGCGCCGCTTGCAGGATCTCCAGCGTGTCCGCATCCAGTGCCGTCGCGTCGTCGGCCTGCGTCTCCGCAGGCGGGCGATGCTGCAGGAAGGCATGGATGGCCGCGTCGGTCCGCTGCAGGGTCTCTTTCAGCGCTTCCAGTGCGGGCGCCAGGTCCGTCCCCTGGTCGATGCAGGCTTCCAGTTCGCCGGCCGCCCCCGCCAACGCGGGCAAGGCGAGGGAACCGGCCGCGCCGCGCAACTTGTGCGCCATCGCGCCGATCGCGGCCAGCTCGCTGCGCTGCAGGTGCGCGTTGGTGGTCGCGGTGAGATCCGCATGGTCGCGCAATAGTTTGAGCAGATAGCGCTCATAGGGTGCGCGTTCGCGCCACAGGCTGCGCGCGCGCGCCGCATCGAGCAGATCCGGATCGGCATGCTGCCACTCCGGACCGGCATCGGCATCGATCTCGTCGGAGGGCAGCGACAGCTGCCGCTTGCCGGGCGCCAGGAAGTGCCGGATCGCGGTCACCAGCTCCTCGACATTGAACGGCTTGGCGATAAAGCCATTCATGCCGGCCTCGAGCGCTTTCTCCTGCTGCGGGCGGAAGGCGCCAGCCGTCAGGGCGATCACCGGCAGCGCGGCGAGGGCAGGAATCTGCCGCAGTCGGCGAGTGGCCTCGTAGCCGTCCACCACCGGCATCTGCACGTCCATCAGCACCAGTTGGAACAGATCTGGCGTGCGCTTCAGGATGTCGACCGCTTGTTCGCCGTCGTGGGCGATGGCCACCGTCGCGCCTTCGCCTTCGAGAATGCGCTGGGCGACCTCGCAGTTGATTTCGCTGTCGTCCACCAGCAGCAACTGTGCGCCTTCCAGTCGTCGTGCCGTGGGTGCCGGCAGCGCGGCGCGCGTGGCCGAGCGTTCGTCGACCAAGTGCTCGACCAGCCGCTGCAAGGCCGCGGTGGTGACCGGCTTGGTCATCACCGCGTCCAGGTCCTGCTGCAGCGAGTGCTGCTCCAGCAGGCGCCGCTCGTAGGCGGTGACCATCACGATGACCGGATGTGGGCCGGGTGTGGCGCGTGCGCGAATCTGGCGTGCGATCGCCACGCCATCGATGTCGGGCATGCGCCAGTCGAGCAAGAAGATGTCGTAGGGTTCGCTGGCCTGTTCGATGGCTGTCAACGCGGCCTGTCCGCTGCTCACCGCGTCCACCTGCCAGCCCAGTTCGCTGGCGATGCGCACCAGCGCATTGAGTGCGGCTTCGTGGTCGTCGGCGATCAGCACCTTCGGCATCGACTCCGGCGGCAGTGCCGGCGTCTCGCTCTGGGTGCGGGGTGGGTCGCAGCGTTCGAGGGTGATGACGAAATAGAACTCGCTGCCGCGGCCGGGCACGCTCTCCACTTCGAGTTCGCCGCCCATCAGCTCGACCAGGCGCCGGCTGATGGTCAATCCCAGGCCGCTGCCGCCGTAGCGTCGGCTGGTCGAGGTGTCGGCCTGCAGGAACGGCGAGAAGATCAGGCTCTGTTTTTCCTTGGAAATGCCGATGCCGCTGTCGCGCACCGAGAACAGCAGCTTGAAGCGGTTGGGGTCGCCGCTGGGGAAGCGCCGCACCGACAGCACCACTTCGCCCTGTTCGGTGAACTTGATCGCGTTGCCGACCAGATTGACCAGGACCTGGTTGATCCGCAGCGCGTCGCCGAGCAGCCAGCGGCAGTCGCGCGGCAGCGGCTCGACGATCATTTCCACCGGTTTGGCGCTCAGCGAGGAACGCATCAGGTCGGCGATGCTGTCGAACAGCTGGTTGAGGTCGAACGGCGCACGTTCCAGGTCGATGCGGCCGGCCTCGATCTTGGAGAAGTCCAGGATGTCGTTGATGATCTCCAGCAGCGAGCGTGCCGAGCGATCGATCTTGGCCACCATGTCCTTGGCAGCGCCAGGCAATTCGCTGCGCTGGAGCAGATAGAGCATGCCAAGGATGGCATTCATCGGTGTGCGGATCTCGTGGCTCATGTTGGCCAGGAAATCCGACTTGGATTGATTGGCGCTCTTGGCGGCATCCATCGCCAGGCGCAATTGCTTCTCGTGCAGTTTCTGCTCGGTCAGATCCACCGCCACGCCCAGGTAGCCGATCACCTGATCGTTGTCGTCGCGCAGCGTGCTCAGCGTCAACAGCACCGGCAAGCGTCGACCATCGTGGCCGACGTAGGTCCATTCGGTGATATCGCTGCGACCGAGGCTGGTGAGCGCAGCCACTGCCTCCAGTGACGCAGCGACCGGGGTGCCGGTCTGCTCGGACAGGCGCAGCGCACGTTCCTGCAGTTCCTCCGGTTCCAGGAATTGGCTGGCCTTGCGGCGGCCGATCACGTCCTCGGCCCGATAGCCGAGCAGCTTTTCGGCCGCCGGATTGAACAAAGTGATGAAGCCATTCGAATCGGTGGCGATGATGGCGTAGCCGGCATGGGCGAGGATGGCCCGCTGCAGCACCGAGAACTTCACCAGTTCCTCGGTGCGTTCGGCGACCTGATGCTCCAGCGACGCATTGAGCTCGACGATGCGCTGGTGCGAGCGCACCCGCTCGGAGATATCGCGGAAGAAGTGCGAATGACCGGCCAGGGCGCCGTCGTCGGCGATGATCGGGGCCTGGCTGGCGAGGACGTAGACCTGGTGGCCATCGCGGTGACGCATGATCTGTGCGGCAGAACTGGCGGCCGGATGCGCGTCGATCGCATCGTCATCGCCGTCGGCCATCGCATAGGGCTGGGGAGCGAGCAGGGTCGCCAGGTTCTGGCCGATCGCTGCCTCGGCAGAATGCCCGAACATGCTCTCTGCCGCCGGGTTCCAGTGGGTGATGCGCCCGTCGGTGGTCTCGGCGACGATGGCTTCGCTGGAGTGACTCACCAGCGCCGCCAGTTCCATCTGTTTGCGCAGGACTTCCGCGCGCCGCAAGCCATTGCTGAAGTACAGCACCAGCAGCGCCGCCAGCAGCACCGCGCCACCCAGGATGATGCCACCCACCAGCCAGGGCGAGGTCTGATTGAGCGAGGCGACGAAGGCGGCGGTGGGATAGGCGGTGATGACCCAGGTGCGGCCGTAGATCGGCATCTCATGCACGACCGGCGGCCGACGTTGGCTATCGCGCGAGGGTTCGCCACTGCTGTAGAACGTGTGGCCAGGCTCTTCGCGGTCGGCCAGGCGGATGGCCAGGTCGTCGCGCTCGCCCAGCGTGCTTTCCAGCATCTGATCCATGCTCAAGGGCGCGTACGCCCAGCCGGTGGTGGCGTCCAGGCGCTGCTGCGGCGTCTGTAACGGCATGCCTTCGCGGTAGACCGGCAGCAGCACCAGGACGCCGCTCTCGCTGGGGATCTTGTAGCCGGACAGCGCGACTGGCGAGGTCATGGTCGCCATGCCGGTGCGGGCGGCCTGCAAGGCGGCCAGGCGACGACGCGGCTCGGACGCGATGTCGAGCCCAAGCGGGCGATTGCCGGAGGACTCCGGCTCGAAATACAGCACGATGAAGCGCTCGCCATCCCAGGGCGCCAACGCGCGGCGGTGAATATCCGGGGCGCCGTCTGCGCGAGCGGCCTGCAGGAAGGCCGCTTCGTCGGCCACCGGGACCCGGTGGATGTACCCATAGCCGAGCACGCCGGGAAATTCGCGCTGGTAGTCGCGCGAGCGACTGTACAGGGTGAAACGCTCCCGACTGATGACCTGGCTACCGGCGCCGATCAGTGCGCCGCGGGTTCCGCGCAGACCATGCTCGAAGGTGTACATGCGCTCGCTGATGCTGCGGGCGACATTGCGCACCACCCGCGCGAAGCGTTGCTCGCGCTCTTCCAGATTGTGTTGCTGCAGCGTCAAAACGGCGACCGCTGCCGCGATGCTGCCGATGACCAGCACCAGGAGCGCGCCGACCAATGCGCGGCGTCCATATGTCTTGCGCAGATCCCATCGGCCGTTCGGCATGCCTGTTCCTTTGCCCTTGCCCGTTGCGTGACCATCGTGGTGGTACCGCGATCGGCTGCGTCCAGCGTCCGCCGAGCAGTCGAGCTCGTCACAGGAGCGGCAGGTCAGCCGAACTGCCGCCTCGCCGACATTACTACGCCAACCAGATCGACAGCGCGTGTAGGAGCACGCCAATCAAACCGCCAACCAGCGTGCCGTTGAAGCGAATGTATTGCAGATCGCGACCAACGCCCAGCTCCAGCTGTTCGACCAGGTGACGCTCATCCCAACTTTTCACCGTCGAGGCGATGTGCTCGGTGACCGATGCGCGCAAACGGGCGGTCAATTTGTCGGCGGCTTGCAACATGTGCTGGTTGAGTGCCTCGCGCAGTGAGGGATCTTGCGACAATGCATGGCCGAGCGATTGCAGCGAACGCTCGAGATGGGCGGCCAGCGAGGACTGCTCACGCTCCAGATCGGTGCGCAACGCATCGCGGATTTCGCTCCACAAGCCTTGTACGTATTCCTGCAGGGCGGGGTGGTCGATGGCGCGTTGCTTGAGCTGCTCCACCCGCTCGGCCATGTCGGGCGCATCGCGCAGGCGGACGATGTAGCCCTGCAACCAGGCCTCGTAGTCGAGTCGCAGCGGGTGCTCGGGGGTGGTCAGGATGTCCTGCAGTTCGTCGATCGCCGCGCGTGCCATGCGGTCGGCCAGGCTGTCGCCGATCTCCTCGATCGGCTTGACCCAATTGACCGTACCGACCAGCTTGGGCCACTCGCGCCGGGCATAGCGCACGATCAGGGCCGAGGCGCGTGCCTTGACCTTTTCTTCGCCCAGCCAATGGCCTAGCCGCAGCAGGACCTCATCCAGCAGCTTCTGGTGGCGGCCATCGGTGGTCAGCAAGGCCATCACCTCGCCGACGGTGGCGGCAGCATTCCATTTGCGCAGGCGATCCACCACGAAGCGCTGGATGGCCCGGCGCACTGCCTCCTCGTCGAGCAGGTTCAAGGCCTGCAGCAGCCAGCCGCGTGCCATCTGCGACAGCATGCGTGCCTGTTCCGGTTTGGCCAGCCACTCGCCCAGGCGGCTGGCCGGATCGAAGACGCGCAGCTTTTCCATCAAGGCGTCCGGTGCCAGGAACTGGTCGCGTACGAACACGGCCAGGCCATCGGCCAGCCGCGCCTTCCCGCGCGGCAGGATGGCGGTATGCGGGATCGGCAGGCCCATCGGGTGGCGGAACAGCGCCACCACCGCGAACCAGTCGGCCAGCGCACCGACGGTGGCGGCCTCACAGAAGGCCGATACCCAGGCCCAGACGCCTTGCTCGCCCATCAGGTGGCTAATCACGAAGCCGGCCAGCATGGCCAGCAGCAGCGCCAGCGCCAGGGCCTTCATGCGCCGCAGCTGGGCGCGTCGCGGATCGATGGGACGGGTCTTGCCGAGGCGTGGTTCCATGCAAGCGAGTGTACCCAGTCGGCCCATCGGCGGCTGTCGAGCCGCCTGCACGTAGGGGCGCTGGCGTCATGGCAGCGCACCGCACAGCGTGGCGAACCTGGGCAGGTTGGCGCGCACGCCGAGGGCCGGCGTGCGGCGGACCCCGCCGCTACCGCGTTATGTACGTTGAGGTGAGTGCGAAGCGTCCTGGGGCGCGTCCAGACAAGGCGTGTGGCCGCCCGGGCAAGGCGCGCAACGCGGCGGTCTCGGTGCCACAGGACGCGTCCGGCAGGGTTGCCCGCCAGCGGCACGGAGTGCGCGCCGCGCCGCTGGCCTTGCCGCCACCAAGCCGGTGCCACCCGGCATCTGCTCCGCACCGCTGACGGCCAGCGCATCTCATTTCAATGCGCGTAACACGCTCTAGCTGCGCAGGCGCTCCAACTGCGCCTGCAAGGTTGCCAGCTTGGCCTGCAGGGCGGCATTCTCGCTTTCCAGTTCGGCCACGCGGCGCTGCAGCGCCTTGACATCGCGGCGCTCGGCATCGGCGCCCTCGGCCTCGTCCGCCTTCGGTTTGCGCTTGGCGTCGCGCACCCGCTTGGCGGCCTGCTTCAACTCGGCCTTGCCGGCCTGCGCCGCTGCGCGTTGTTCTTCTTCCGACAGCGTGGCCACCGCGGCTGCAGCGCTGATGGAGATCTCGCCAGCCTTGACCGCCTGCACCACTTCCGGTGCGGCCTGTTTGTGGATGCGCTCGATCATGACCACCTGGTTGCTGCTCAGGCGCGCCTCGCGCGCCAGCTCCGCGCGGCTCACCGGGCTGGGGGTGTCGTCCCACGGCGGGCTGTCCTGGTCATCGTGGGGAGCGGCGGTGATCGCCGGGTCGGGCGCGGCGTCGGTGTCCTTGGCATCGATCGGCGCCGCATCGGGCTCGACCGGGCGTTGGCTGCGCTGGCGCGCGGCCAGAATCTCGCGCTTGCGCAGTGCCAGCACGCCACGCTGGAAGTCCGATACGCTGCGCCTGCCCAGGTGTTGCTCGATCATCCACAGGTGCACGTCGTCCATCGACTGGAAGCGCGGGTTCTGCACGGTCTGGAACGGCAGCCCGTGTTTCTGGCAGATGCCATAGCGATTGTGGCCATCCACCAGCACCTCACCCCACAGCACCAGTGCGTCGCGACAGCCTTCGGCCAGCAGGCTGCGCTCCAGCGCCTCGTGCTCGTCGGGCGTCAGCGGATCGATATAGGCCTTGAGTTCTTCTTTGACAACGATGTTCATGCGGCCACGGCAGGGCAGAGCGGGGCCGGCATTGTAGTGAGCCGGCGCCCGCTTTGCGCCCTTGACCGCAGCCGCGCCGGCCGCTACGCGCGGGCGCGCCGGCCGGCTCAGGCGATCTGCCGCAGCACCCGTGCCAGCGCGGCGACCATCTCCCCGATCTGCTCGGCGCTGACGATCAACGGCGGCGACAGCGCGATGACATCGCCGGTGACTCGCACCAGCAGGCCTTGCTCATGGAAGCAGCGGCTGAGCACCTCGTAGCCGCGGGCGCCTGGTGCCCCATCGCGCGGAGCCAGCTCGATGGCGCCGACCAGGCCGATGTTGCGGATGTCGATGACATGCGGTGCGGCGTGCAGGCCATGCAGTGCCGCCTCCCAGGTCTGCTCCAGCGCGAGCGCACGGGAAAACAGCGCCTCGTCGGCATAGACCTCCAGGCTGGCCAGCGCGGCGGCGCAGGCCAGCGGATGGCCGGAGTAGGTGTAACCGTGGAAGAGTTCGATCGCCGCCTCCGGGCCCTGCATGAAGGCAGCGTGGATCGCCTCGGACACCAGGACCGCGCCCATCGGCACGCTGCCGCTGGTCAGACCCTTGGCGGCGGTGATCAGGTCCGGCGTCACCTCGAAGCGCTGCGCGGCAAACGCCGCGCCGAGGCGACCGAAGCCGGTGATCACTTCGTCGAATACCAGCAGGATGCCGTGGCGGTCGCAGATCGCGCGCAGCCGCTGCAGATAGCCCTGCGGCGGCAGTATCACCCCGGCCGAGCCGGACACCGGCTCGACGAACACCGCCGCGATGGTGGAGGCGTCGTGCAGGGCGATCAGCCGTTCCAGGTCGTCGGCCAGCTCGGCGCCATGTGCGGGCAGGCCGCGGCTGAAGGCGTTGCGCGACAGGTCCAGGGTATGCGGCAGGTGGTCGCTGCCGGGCAGCAGCGGTCCGAACCATTTGCGGTTGTTGGGCAGCCCGCCGATCGACATGCCGCCGAAGCCAACGCCGTGATAGGCCTTCTCGCGGCCGATGAAGCGGGTCCGCTGGCCATCGCCGCGCAGGCGGTGGTACGCCAGCACGATCTTCATCGCGCTATCGACCGCTTCCGATCCGGAGTTGGTGAAGAACACATGCGCAAGGCCCGGCGGCGCCAGCTCCGCCAAGCGCTGCGCCAGCACGAACGGCAGTGGGGAACCCATCTGGAAGGTCGGGGCGAAATCCAGCGTACCCGCCTGCGCACGGATGGCGGCGACGATACGCGGGTGGCTATGACCGGCGTTGCAGCACCACAGCCCGGCGGTGCCGTCGAGGATCTGCCGGCCGTCGACGTCGCGGTAATACATGCCGGCGGCCGACGCCAGCAGGCGCGGGCGCGCCTTGTACTGACGGTTGGCAGTGAACGGCATCCAGAACGCGGCGAGGTCGGCTGGCGTGCGCAGGGCCAGGTCGGCGTCGTCGATCAGGGGGGAATCCATCGGTTGGCCTCCGTCGCGGGTCGGCCCACTGTAAGGCAGCGGCCACGCCTCCCGTCGGGCGTGCGCGCGATCACATCTGCTGCGGGTGTCGTCTCTAACACCTTTGGACTAGTCAATTAGTCGCGGTGCTGGCCGCTAACCAAAGTTGGATGTCCGTTTGGCGCGGTCGACGGGCAGTACCGGTGCAGTCTTGGCAGTGCGACGCATTGCAAAGATCCTGCGATCGTCGATGATGCGGCAGGCGACCCGTCGCTTGGGTCTGGCGCCTGTCGCTGTTCGATCGCAACGCTCCAATCGATCGCAGTCATCAATCGCAATTTCGACGCAGTTACGAGGGGAAGGGGAATGACGCAAGGGTCCACCGCAGCGACAGTCAGCGGCGCCGACGCCGGTCTACTGTCCAAGGAGCGCATCGTTGCGCGTCCGGGATTCAATCGATGGTTGGTACCGCCGGCGGCATTGGCGATCCACTTATGTATCGGCATGGCCTATGGCTTCAGTGTGTTCTGGCTGCCGTTGTCCAAGGCCTTGGGCATTACCGAGGCGATCGCCTGCCCAGCTGAGATGGGGCTGTTCGCGCGCATGGTGGCGGCCACCTGCGATTGGAAGATCAGCGAACTGCAATGGATGTACACGCTGTTCTTCGTGTTGCTGGGTTGCTCGGCGGCGATCTGGGGCGGCTGGCTGGAACGTGCCGGCCCGCGCAAGGCCGGCGTGGTGTCGGCGCTGTGCTGGTGCGGCGGCCTGGTGATCTCGGCGGCCGGTATCCATTTCCACCAGATCTGGATGCTGTGGCTGGGCTCGGGCGTGATCGGCGGCATCGGCCTGGGACTGGGCTACATCTCGCCGGTCTCGACCCTCATCAAGTGGTTCCCCGACCGGCGCGGCATGGCCACCGGCATGGCCATCATGGGCTTCGGCGGCGGCGCGATGATCGGCAGCCCGTTGGCCGATGCACTGATGCGCCATTTCGCCAGCCCGACCTCGGTGGGCGTGATGGAAACCTTCCTGGTGATGGCGGCGCTGTATTTCGTCTTCATGATGGCCGGTGCGTTTGGCTATCGCGTCCCGCCGAGCGGTTGGACGCCCGCCGGCTGGACGGCACCGGTCGCCAGCACCAACGCGATGATCACCGCCAATCACGTGCACGTGAAAAAGGTCTGGGGCATTCCGCAGTTCTGGCTGCTGTGGGGCGTGCTGTGCCTGAACGTCTCCGCCGGTATCGGTGTGATCGGCATGGCCTCGCCGATGTTGCAGGAGGTGTTCGGCGGCCGCCTGATCGGCGTGGACATCGGCTTTGCCAATCTCGATCCGACCCAGCTGGCCAGCATCGCGGCGATCGCCGCCGGCTTCACCGGCCTGCTGAGCCTGTTCAACATCGGCGGCCGTTTCTTCTGGGCCAGCATGTCCGACAAGCTGGGCCGCAAGAACACCTACACGCTGTTCTTCCTGCTCGGCATCTGCCTGTACGCGGCCGCTCCGTCGGCCGGCAGCGTCGGTGGCATCGCGCTGTTCGTTGGCATCTTCTGCATCATCCTGTCGATGTACGGCGGCGGCTTCGCCACCATTCCGGCCTATCTGGCCGATCTGTTCGGCACCCAGATGGTGGGCGCGATCCACGGCCGTCTGCTGACCGCCTGGGCGACCGCCGGCATCCTGGGTCCGGTGGTGGTGGGCTATATGCGCGAATACCAGCTGGCGCACGGCAGCCCGCCGTCACAGGTCTACAACACCACGATGTACATCCTGGCCGGCATGCTGCTGCTTGGTCTGATCTGCAATCTGCTTGTTCGCCCGGTGGCGCCGAAGCATTTCATGTCGCCGGAAGAACTGGCGCGCGAGAAGCAACTGGCGCACGAGAAGGTGGACCGCAGCGGCCAGGCGGTGTTGCCGCCGGAGCAATTGGCACGTATCGGCCATGGCGGCAATCCGGCCCTGGTCGCGCTCGCCTGGTTGGCCGTTGGCGTGCCGATGCTGTGGGGCATCTGGGTGACCTTGCTCAAAGCCTTCGTGTTGTTCCATTGAGGTGAGATGACCACTCCGTCCTCCCGTGCCGTGCGCCCCGGTAGTGTGGTGCGCACGGTCCGCCGCCATCGCGGCGGTCGCAGCACCACGGTGCAGGACCTGGTTGCGGCCGAAATGCCGGTCGCATTCAGTTACAACGGCGCGCCGTTCGCGGTGATGATGGCCACGCCGGAAGACCTCGAAGACTTTGCCGTCGGCTTTTCGCTCAGCGAAGGCATCGTTACGCACGCCGACGAGGTGCAGGTACTGGCGGTGGACACCTTCCTGGAAGGCGCGGCGCTGCAGTTGCAGATCCCGCCCGACCGTGCGGACATGCTGGCGCTGCGGCGCCGCAGCCTGGATGGCCGCAGCGGCTGCGGTGTGTGCGGCACCGAATCCATCGAAGCGGTGCTGCGAACGCCGCCGGTGCTGCAATCGGCACTGTGCATCGACAGTGCTGCGCTGGCCCAGGCCATGCAGGCCTTGCAGCGCCAGCAACCGATCGGCGCGCAGACCGGCGCGGCGCACGCGGCCGGTTGGGCCGATGCCAGTGGCCGGTTGCAACTGGTGCGCGAGGACGTCGGCCGCCACAACGCGCTGGATAAGCTGATCGGCGCACTGTCCAGGGCCGGCGTCGATGCGGCGAGCGGCTTTGCGGTGGTGACCAGCCGCGCCAGTTACGAAATGGCCATGAAGGCCGCGCAGGCCCGGATTCCGCTGTTGGCGGCGATCTCGGCGCCGACCGCGTTGGCCATCAGCCTGGCCGAGAGTGCGGGCCTGACCCTGATCGGGTTCGCCCGCGATCACGATTGTGTCGTTTACAGCCATCCGCACCGCCTGCAATTAGGCGTCGGCGTGGGAGAACCCGCATGAGCAAGAAGACCATCAAGCAGTACGACAATCCCGCCGGTGGCTGGGGCGCCTTGCGCTCGGTCGCCAAGCACCTGATGGAGCAGGACATCGCGGTGCAGGGGGCCAAGACCTTGCTGCATGCCAACCAGCCCGATGGCTTCGACTGTCCGGGGTGCGCCTGGCCGGACCGCGACCACACCTCCACCTTCGAGTTCTGCGAGAACGGTGCCAAGGCGGTGGCGGCCGAGTCGACCGCACGTCGTGCCGGGCGCGAACTGTTCGCCAGTCACAGCGTCAGCCTGCTGTCGCAGTACAGCGACTACTGGCTGGAAGGGCAGGGCCGGTTGACCGAGCCGATGCGCTACGACGCGGCCAGCGATCACTATGTGCCGATTGGCTGGGATGAGGCGTTCGCGCAGATCGCCAGCCATCTCACTGGTCTGGCGAGCCCGGACGAGGCGATCTTCTACACTTCCGGGCGCACCAGCAACGAGGCGGCGTTCCTGTATCAGCTGTTCGTGCGCGAGTTCGGCACCAACAATTTTCCCGACTGTTCCAACATGTGCCACGAACCGTCCGGCACCGCGCTGCGCTCGCAGATCGGCGTCGGCAAGGGCACGGTGTCGCTGCAGGATTTCGAGCTCGCCGATGCGATCTTCATTTTCGGCCAGAACCCGGGCACCAATCATCCGCGCATGCTGGGCGAGTTGCGCCAGGCGTCCAAGCGCGGGGCGGCGATCGCCGCGTTCAACCCCTTGCGCGAGCGCGGGCTGGAAAAATTCGCCGACCCGCAGGACAAGCTGGAGATGCTGCACAACGGCTCCACGCGCATCGCCTCGGATTATTTCCAGCTGAAGATCGGCGGCGACCTGGCCGCGATCAAGGGCATCATCAAGCACGTGCTCGAGCGCGATGCGCAGGCTCAGCGCGATGGCGCGCCGCGGCTGCTGGACCTGGACTTCATCGCCGAGCACACCGCCAATTTCGAGGCCTTCGCCGCCGACGTCGAGGCCGAGAGCTGGGCCACCATCGTCGAGGAATCCGGGCTGGAAGAATCGGCGCTACGCAAGGCCGGCGAGATCTATCTCAAGGCCGAGCGCGTGATCGCCTGTTGGGGCATGGGCATCACCCAGCACAAGCATTCGGTGTCGACCATCCACATGATCACCAACCTGCTGCTGCTGCGCGGCCACCTCGGCCGCCCGGGCGCGGGCGTGTGCCCGGTGCGCGGGCATAGCAACGTGCAGGGCGACCGCACGATGATGATCTACGAGAAGCCGCCGGCGGCGTTCCTGGACAAGCTGCAGTCGGTGTTCGGCTTCGCTCCGCCGCGCGCGGACGGCTTCGATACCGTCGGCGCCATCGAGGCGATGCTGGATGGCCGCGGCAAGGTGTTCTTCGCGATGGGTGGCAACTTCGCCGCTGCCACGCCGGATACCGAGGCCACGCACCGCGCGCTGCGCAACTGCGAACTCACCGTGCATGTCACCACCAAGCTCAATCGCAGCCACCTGGTGCATGGGCGCGACGCGCTGATCCTGCCGTGCCTGGGCCGCACCGAAATCGATATCCAGGACGCCGGGCCGCAGGGCGTGACGGTGGAAGATTCGATGAGCATGGTGCACCTGTCGGCTGGCATCAATCCGCCGGCTTCACCGGATCTGCTGTCCGAACCGGCGATCGTCGCGCGCATGGCCGAAGCCACGCTGGGCGCACGCAGCGCCATCCGCTGGCGCTGGCTGGTGGGCGACTACGATCGCATTCGTGATCTGATTGCGCAGGTATTCCCCGACTTCGCCGACTTCAACCAGCGTGTGCGCGTGCCGGGCGGGTTCCGTCTGTCCAACACCGCGCGCGACCGCACCTGGGTCACGCCCGAGCAACGCGCGGTATTCAAGCCGCATGCGGTGCCCACCGATAACCCCATCCATCGCGCACGCCGCAACCGCGCCGAGCAAATGGTGTTCACGCTGGCGACCACGCGCTCGCACGACCAGTACAACACCACCATCTACGGCCTGGACGACCGCTACCGCGGCGTGTTCGGCGAGCGCCGCGTGTTGTTCATCAATGGCGCCGATATCGCCGCGTTGAACATGAAGGCTGGCGACTGGGTGGATCTGGAAAGCCTGTGCGAGGACGGCGTGCGCCGCGAGGCACGGCGCTTCCTGCTGGTGGACTACAACATCCCGCGCGGTTGCCTGGCGGCGTACTACCCGGAAACCAATGCGCTGGTGCCGCTGTCCAGCTTCGCCGACGAAGCGCGTACGCCGACCTCCAAGTCGATTCCGGTGGTGGTGCTGCCGCATCGTGCCGAAGCCGCCGATGCGGCGCCGCGCGATATCGGGGCGGTACTTGTCCGCTGACCCGGCGCTGACGGCGCAACTGCTGCACGCGCTGGCGGACGCGCCCGATGGGGTGTCGCTGGCGCGGCTATGCAAGCTGTTGAACGTGCGCATGAGTGTCTTGCTGCGCACCCTGGCCTGGCTGGGCGATGCCAGCCTGGATGGCCAGCCAGGCCCGGACTGGATTCGCATCCAGACGCAGGGCGAGCGGCAATTGGCGGTACTTACCGCGGCCGGGCGGGCCGCATTCACGCGGGCGCCGCTGCACGCGCAATAAGCAAGTGTTTCGACGACCCGATATCCCAACTATTGTCGCGGTCGCTTTTACGCCGAGCCTCCCACGTTGAGGTCAAATGTCGGCGAACGGGCACGCCGAAAGTCGTCCGTCTGTGTGACTGTCGCCGCATTTTTGGGGCGGCCGATCGACAAGTTACTTGGGGCCCGCCACTGGCCGCAGGGGATCAAGTTCGTGACTGCCGTGCCGATGATGCGGTAGTGAGCGTTCCGCGTGGTAGGCCATAGCGCCGACGGCGGTGCCGACTGCAGCTTCATGGTCGTCGCCCAAGGAGTCCGTCTGGGGGAAGAGGGCAACGATGTTGAAATTGCGTACCCATTCAGGGCCATTTCTTTTGGCGCTGGCCATCTTGTTGCTGGGCATGACGCTCACTGTGGCGGTAGCGCTGCAACTGCAGAAAGACAACGCACGGCATGTGCAGGTGCAGGTGAATGCGGCAGCTGCCGCCACCTTCGATCGGATCGAAGATGTGTTGTTTCGCTATCAGTATGGACTGCGTGGCATGCGCGGTATCGTATTGATCGCGGGCGACCGACTGAGCACCGAGCAGGTGCTGCGCTACAGCCAGAGCCGCGATCTCGTCCACGAATTCCACGGTGCGCGCGGCTTTGGCTTCATCCCGTCGTGTGGCGCAAGCCGACGAGGTCCGCTTCATCGCCGAGCAGCGCGATGCCGGGCGTAGGGAATTTGCCATCCGTGCATTGGCGCCGCACGACGGCGACCGCTTTGTCATCCAATACATCGAGCCTATCGCCGACAACGCTGCTGCGGTAGGGCTGGATATCGCCTCGGAGTCTTCGCGCCGCGAGGCAGCGAGGTTGGCTGCGCGAAGTGGACAGCCGCGGCTGACCGGGCCGATAACCTTGGTGCAGGCAGATGCACATCGTGCGCAAGCCTTCCTGATGCTGCTACCGGTGTACAGAAGCGGCGCCACTCCCGCCTCCGCGACGTTGCGTGAGCGCGACGTCGTAGGCTGGACGTACGCGCCGTTGTTGATGCCACAAGTCATGCAGGCGCTGGGCCTGGACCCGCAGCGGATCGAGTTGGCCTTGAGCGACGAACCGGTGGCGGGCGAGTCGGTGACCTTCTACCGCAACGCTCCGCACGACTTGCTGGCGGCGGCACCGCACGCAATGCTCCAGCGCGACATAATGGGGCGGCATTGGCGCATGCACATGGCAGCCGGGCCTGAGTTTGTCGCCGCCAACGCGCCCTGGTCGGTGCGCGGAGCGGTGCTCGGGGGAGCTCTCCTCAGTGTGCTCGCCAGTGCTCTGGCTTATGCGGTTGGCAACAACCGTCTGCGACGCCGGCAGATTGCCCGCGACCAGGCCAATCTGATCGCGGTCGTGCAGAGCTCGGCCGACGGCATCATCGGTAAGACCCTCGATGGGGTGGTGACCAGCTGGAACCGCGCCGCCGAGCAGTTGTTCGGGTATAGCGAGTCCGAGGCTATCGGACGCCGATTGGGTGAGCTGATCGTGCCGCCAGAATTGATGTCCGAGGAGGAATCGGTGCTGGCGCGCATCACGCGCGGCGAGGGAGTGCCTTACTTCGAGACGGTCCGCAGGCATGCCGACGGACGCAGGTTGGATGTGCTGGTCAGCGTTTCCCCGATTTATAACGCGGCGGGTGTGCCGATTGGGGCATCCAAGACTGTGCGTGACGTGTCCGAACAGAAGGCCGCACGCGCGCAGATCCTTGCGCTCAACGCGACCCTGGAAAGCCAGGTCGCGCTGCGTACTGCAGAATTGATCCGCAGTACCTCGATGCTGGAGGGGGTGCTCGGTGCGGCTTCGGAAGTGTCGATCATCGCCACCGACCGCGAGGGCATGATCACCCTGTTCAACACCGGCGCCGAGCGTCTGCTGGGTTATCGCCGCGAGGAGATCGTCGGGATAGCCAGTCCTGCGCTGTTCCATGTCGTCGACGAAGTGAATGCGCGCGGCATCGCACTCAGTCAGGAGTTGGGCGTAGCGGTGCAAGGCTTTCGCGTATTCGTCGAAAAAGTCGAGCGCGAGGGGGCAGAAACACGCGAATGGAGCTATGTCCGCCGCGATGGCGGTATACGCCAGGTCAGCCTGGCAGTCACCGCCATTCGCAACGAACAAGGCGATATCGTCGGCTACCTGGGCATCGCCCTGGACATCAGCGAGCGCAAGGCCGCGGAGCGTTCCCTGGCGCGCAGTATGGCCCTGACCCAGGCGATCCTGGACACCGCGGGCAACCCCATCATCACGTTCGACGTGCACGGCAAGGTGCGCTCGGTCAACCGTGCCGGCGAGCGCGTCTTCGGCTATGCCGCCGCCGAGGTGGTCGGTCAGGATGTGCGCAAGCTCATGCCCGAGGCTTACTCCGGCGATCATCGGGCCCTTCTGGCCGAGCCTTTACAGGCTGCTCAGACATGGTCCGAAGGCGTCGACGGCGGTCGCGAGATCGAAGCGCTACGCCAAGGCGGTGCGACATTCCCAGTGGAAATCAGCCTGGGTTCCATGTGGATGGACGGAGAGTGCCTGATGGTCGCGGTGATCGCCGACATCACCGAACGTCACCGGCAACGCCATGCGCTTACGCGCGCGCGCGATCAACTCGCGATGGCAGCCGATACCGCCCAGATCGGAATCTGGACCTGGACTCCGGGTAACGGTGCGCTGGAGTGGAACGAGCGCATGTTCGAGATATACGACTGGCCGATGCAGCAACGTCGGCAGGATCCTCACTACGAGGAGTGGCGCCAGAGAGTGCATCCGGACGATATCGGCTTCACCGAGGCGAGTCTGCAACGTGCTTTGGACGGGAGCGGGGTCTATGATCCGGTGTTCCGGATCCTGCGTAGCGATGGCGCGCTGAGGTATATCCAGGCCGGGGCCCACACCGAGCGTGACGCGCAAGGGCAGGTCACCCAGGTGATCGGCATCAACCGCGACATCACCGAACAATTGGAGTTCGAGCACGAACTGCGCAAGGCCAAGGCCCGTGCCGATGAAGCCAGTCAGGCCAAGTCCTCGTTCCTGGCGAACATGAGCCACGAGATCCGTACGCCCATGAACGCCGTGCTCGGGATGCTGCAGTTGCTCCAGCGCACCGCGCTGGATGCGCGCCAGGGGGATTACGTCGGCAAGGCGCAAAAGGCCGGCAAGTCGCTGCTGAGCCTGCTCAACGACATCCTCGATTATTCCAAGATCGAAGCCGGGAAACTGCAGCTGGACCTGCACCCGTTCCGCATCGAGGAACTGTTGCGCGATCTCTCGGTGGTGTTGTCGGGCAACCACCACAGGCCGGAGGTCGAGATCATCTATCAGCTCGATCGGGGCGTTCCCGAATGCTTGATCGGCGACACCCTACGCCTGCAACAAGTGCTGATCAACCTGGCCGGCAACGCGCTCAAGTTCACCGAACATGGACACGTGCTGCTGCGCGTGGAGCTGCTGCAGCGGCAGGCGCAGGCGGTGACGCTGCGCATCGCGGTGGAGGATACCGGCATCGGGATCAGCCCGGAGCAACAGCAGCGTATCTTCCATAGCTTCACCCAGGCCGAGGCGTCGATCAGTCGTCGTTTCGGTGGCAGCGGCCTGGGCCTGGTCATCAGCCGCCGCCTGATCGGCCTGATGGGCGGCGAACTTCAAGTGCATAGCGTACTAGGGGAGGGGAGCCGTTTCTGGTTCGATCTGACCATGCAACGGGATGTCAGCGGCAGCGCGGTCGAGTGTTGCGGTGGCGGCAGCGTCAGCGCGCGGCACGTGCTGGTGGTGGACGACAGCCCTCTGGTGCGTGAAGTCCTCGCCGAATCGCTTATGGCACGGGGATGGCGGGTGGCCGGCGCCGACTGCGGCGAAGAGGCGATCGCGCAGGTGGCGGCGGCGGACGAGCGCGGCGATCGCTACGATGCGGTGTTGATGGACTGGCGCCTGCCCGGGATGACCGGCATCGCTGCGGCTGCGGAGATCGCTGCCGCTCGCTATCGGCGGCCAGCGCTGCCGGTATTGATGCTGACCGCCTACCAAAGCGAGTTGCTGAGCGAAATGCAGCGCCGCGCCGATGCGCCGTTCGTCGACCACCTGGTCAAGCCGGTGACGCCTTGCCAGGTGATCGAAGCTGTAGAGCAGGTCCTGCGCGGCGGCGGTGCGCTTGCTTCCGTAGGTGTCCAGCGCCACGCTCGCCTGCCGGGACTGCGCGTGCTGGTGGTGGAGGACAACGCCTTGAATAGACAGGTGGCCGAAGAGCTGCTGGTCGCCGAAGGCGCATTGGTGCAACTCGCCGAAGACGGCCTGAAAGGGGTGCACTGCGTGCGCGACAGCGGGCAGACGTTCGACGTGGTGGTGATGGACATGCAGATGCCCCACGTGGACGGATTGGAGGCCACCAGGCGCATCCGGGCCGACGCGCGCTTCGCGCAGCTGCCAATCCTGGCAATGACCGCCAACGCGTCACAGGATGATGTCGCGGCCTGCCTGCAGGCGGGGATGAACGCCCATATCGGCAAGCCGATCGATCTGGAGCAGATGGTGGCGGCGCTGCTGCGTCTCAGCGGTCGTGATGGCATGACGGCTACGCTTTCGTCCCTTTCGACGGACGGCGTGCCGCTCAACGCCATCCTGGCGCGCTTCGGCAATAATCATGGATTATTCGTGCGTATGCTGGACGCGTTCGCCGTCGACCACCATGCGCTGTTGGAGCGTGTGCACACGGCCTGTAAGCATGATGATGGTGTTGCCTGCGCAGATGCGGCGCATGCTCTGAAGGGTAGCGCCGCGACGCTTGGCGCAGTTGCGCTCGCCGAGGCTGCAGCGGCATTGGAGCAGGCGTCGCTCGCCGGTCAATTGCCCGCCGCTGACGCTGCGCTTGCCGAGCTGCAGGCGGTGGCCGAACGGGATCTGCAAGCGCTGCAAAGCGCGGCTGCACCGTTGCGCGTGAGCGCTCCCGACACAAGTGTGGCCTCCGCCGAGCTCCTGTGGCGCTGGCTGCAGCCGATGCAGCCGTTATTGCTGAGCTCTGACCTGGCGGTGCTGGATCTGCTGGCGCAGACGCCGCCTGCCATCTCAGGACCCCAGGCGGAACGGTACCAAGCGTTCCGCGAACAGGTCCAAAGCCTGCGCTTCGACGCTGCTTTGGTCACTCTCGAAGATCTGCTAGGACCACCTTGCTCATGAGCGATTTCACCGCGTATCGCCGCCTGGCCCCCGCGGGCCGGCGTCCACGCGTACTGATCGTCGACGATCAGCCGATGAATATCCGCGTCCTGCACGAGTTGTTGCGCGACGCCTGCGACGTCAGCATGGCCATGGATGGTGGACGTGCGTTGGCGCTGTGCCAGCAGCAGCCGCCTGACCTCCTGTTGCTCGATGTGATGATGCCGGAAATGGATGGCCTGCAAGTGTGTCGCCTGCTCAAGGCCGATCCGGCGACGGCGGACATCCCGGTGGTGTTCGTTACCGGCCAGGACGCCCCGGAGGATGAAGTGGCGGCGTTGGAAGCCGGGGGCGTGGACTTCATCAGCAAGCCGGTGCAGCCCGTCGTGGTGCGCGCACGGGTACAAACCCATCTGGTGATGAAGCTGCAGAGCGACTTGTTGCGCGAGACGGCACTGCTGGACGGGCTGACCGGTGTGGCTAATCGGCGTCGTTTCGACGATGCCTTGCACAGTACTTGGCACGCGTGTCTACGCAAAGGTCAGGCGTGTGGTGTACTGATGATCGACGTGGATTACTTCAAGCGCTACAACGATCATTACGGGCATTTGGCGGGCGATGCCTGCCTGCGGATGGTGGCTCAGGCCCTCGCCGCCTCGCTGCTGCGTCCGCACGATCTGCTGGCACGCTACGGCGGCGAAGAGTTCGTGGCGTTGTTGCCGGATAGCGATGCGGACGGTGTGCATGAGGTGGCGCAGCGGATGCTTCAGCGCATCGCGCAACTGCACCATCCGCACGCGGCTTCGCTGGTAGGGCCGCTGCTGAGCGTCAGCATCGGGGGCGCAGTGTTGATGCCTGGGCGCGGCAGCAGTGCCGCGCAGCTGCTGGCATTGGCTGACGAGCAGCTGTATTCGGCCAAGCAGGCCGGCCGTGCGCAGGCGAAGGTCGCCTGACCTCGCTGTCGGCGAGATCGTTGCCGGCGCAATCAACCTGTCTGTTCCGGGCGTGGGTCTGCCACAATCATCGGCCCGGCGGCCGGCTGTCTCGCATGTCACTTCCACTGTCCCCCAATTCGCCCAGACGCGTGCTGGTCGCCAGCCTGATCGGCACCACCATCGAATTCTTCGATTTCTATATCTACGCCACCGCCGCGGTGGTGGTGTTTCCGCTGTTGTTCTTTCCCGAAGGAAACGACCAGGCACGAATGCTCAAGTCGTTCGCCACCTTCGCCGTGGCCTTCGTCGCCCGTCCGATCGGCTCGGCAGTGTTCGGCCACTTCGGCGACCGGGTGGGGCGCAAGGCCACCCTGGTGGCGGCCTTGCTGACGATGGGCGTGTCGACCGTGGCCATCGGCCTGCTGCCGACGTACAACAGCATCGGCGTACTGGCGCCGGCCTTGCTGGCCTTGTGCCGGTTCGGCCAGGGCCTGGGCCTGGGCGGGGAATGGGGCGGTGCGGTGCTGCTGGCCACCGAGAACGCACCGCCGGCCAAGCGCGTGTGGTATGGCATGTTTCCGCAGCTGGGAGCGCCGTTGGGATTCCTGCTGTCCACCGCGATCTTCCTGGCGTTGGGGCATTGGCTGCACGAGGGCCAGTTTCTGCGCTGGGGCTGGCGCGTGCCGTTCGTGGCCAGCGCCTTGCTGGTCGGGGTGGGGTTGTGGGTCCGGCTGAATATCACCGAGACGCGGGAGTTCCAGCAGACGCTGGATCGGCAGACGCGGGTCGGCCTGCCGCTGGGCACGGTGCTGGCTCGCCACTGGCCGGCGGTGATCCTGGGCACGCTGGGCGCATTCGCCACCTTCGTACTGTTCTATCTGATGACGGTGTTCGCGCTGGGCTATGGCACTACCACCCTGGGGTATGGGCGCGACCCGTTCCTGGTGCTGCAGATGGTCGGCATCCTGTTCTTCGCCGCAGGCATTCCGCTGTCGGCGCACTTCGGCGATCGTCATGGCGCGGCGTTGGCGATGCTGCTGGCCAGCGTGGCCATCCTGGCGTTCGGCTTTAGCTTCGCGCCCTTGTTTCAGGCGGGCCATACGCTGCAGGTGCTGGGCTTCCTGTCGCTGGGCTTTTTCTTCATGGGCCTGACCTACGGCCCATGCGGCAGTCTGTTGGCCGAGCTGTACCCCACCGAGGTGCGTTATACCGGCGCGTCGCTCTCGTTCAATCTCGCCGGCATCCTGGGGGCGGCACCGGCGCCGTACGTGGCGACCGAGCTGGCCACGCGCTACGGCATCCAGGCGGTGGGCTACTACCTGGGTACGACGGCGTTGCTGAGTCTGCTGGCCTTGCTGGTGGTGCGGCACTGGCGCCGCTGAGTGGGGCTGCCGACACATTGCCGCACGCTCTGGCGCAGCACTGCCATCGAGTAGGGTGAGTCCTGCGATGCACGCATGCCAGGCGACCGACGCAGGCGCGGCGGCGAGCTGGAGCGAACCATCAGCTGGCCAGGCGAACCTGGTTGCGGCCGCCGGCCTTGGCCAGATAGAGATACTTGTCTGCCTCGGCGAGCAGGTGGTGCAGCGAGTGATCCTGCGCAGTGGCCATGCAGACGCCGATACTGACGGTCATGGTCAACGTTTCCTCGCCGATGCGTACGCGCAGCGCACCGATGCGTTCGCGCAGGGTCTCGAAGTAGTCGGTGGCATTGGCCGCATCCAGCCCGGGCACGAGCAGGCAGAATTCTTCGCCGCCGAAGCGGGCCACCAGGTCCTGCGGGCGGGCGTGGCCGGAGACCGACGCGGCGACTGCGCGTAGCGCCTGGTCGCCGGCTTCGTGGCCCCAGGTATCGTTGATGTGCTTGAAGTGGTCGATGTCCAGCATCGCCGCAGTGACCGTCTGCTCTTCCGACAGCAAGGCGGGAATGACCCGCTGACTCTGTTCCAGGAAGTAGCGGCGATTCGGCAGGCCGGTGAGGAAGTCGCGGGTCGCCAGGTCCTGCAGGGTACCGATCAGTTCCAGCTGGTCGACATTCTGCGAGATACGGCAGAAGAACTCCTCACGCGAAAACGGTTTGCGCAGGAAGTCGTTGGCGCCGTTCTTCAGGAAACGCGGGATCAGCGAGGAATCGTTGTTGCCGGAGATGCCGATCGCCGCGACCTTGTCGCGCGAGCGGATCGCACGCAGGCGGCGTGTGAACTCCACCCCGTCCATGCCAGGCATTTCCTGGTCGACGATGGTCAGGCGGATGTCGGGGTCGCGTTCGATCGCCTCCAGCCCGGCGGCGCCGTCTGCGGCGAGTACCACGCGGTAGCCGTACATCGACAGCAGCGCACCGGCATAGGTGCGCGCCGACAGCGAGTCGTCGACCACCAGCGCCGCGATGCGGCGGTTGCGTTCCAGGCGCTGGACCAGCCAGGCCAGGTAATCGATGCTGCCTGGCGCATTCTTGACCACGTAGTCGATGATCTGCTGCTGCAGCACGCGCTGGCGCAGATCCTCGTCGTAGACGCCGCTGACCACCACCGTCGGCAGATTGCGCGACAGGAAGAACTCCACCACCTTGTCGCGGTCGCCATCGACCAGCACCAGGCCGGTCAAGACCAGAAACCAGCCGCTTTCCTCATCGAGTACGCGTGCGGCTTCGGCCAGGGTCGAAACGACGGTCACCGGCAGTTCCACCCGCTGCTCGATGGCTTCGCGCAGCATGCTGGTGAACGTGCGCGAGTTCTCCACCAGCAGTACGCGCTGCGGCAGGATTTCGCTTTCACTGGTGCGGGATAAGGTACCTGGAGACATCGGCTGGCCGTCTGGATCGAACCGTCAGGTCAACTAACGGCTCTGGCCGGTAGAACTTGAGCGCCGGGTCGCAGTCACCACAGCGCATCGCGCAGCCGATACCAGCTCATCGCCGCCACCAGCAGCGGGGTGCGCAGCAGCCGGCCGCCGGGAAACGGCTGGTGCGCGATGCGCGTAAACACGTCCAGCCGCCGGCTCTGGCCGGCGATGGCCTCGGCAATGATCTGGCCGGCCAGTCCGGTGGCGGCCACGCCGTGGCCGGAGAAGCCCTGCGCAAAGTAGATGTTCGGGCCCAACCGTCCCCAGTGCGGCGCCCGATTGCGCGAGATGTCGACATAGCCGCCCCAGACCGTCTCCAGCTCCACGTCGCGCAATTGCGGAAACACCGTGTGCATGCGCTGGGTCATCCGCCGCCGCAAACCCGGTGGCGGCAACGCCGAGTAGCTGGCGCGGCCGCCGAACAGCAGCCGGTGGTCGGCGCTGAGGCGGAAGTAGTCCAGCGCCCAGTTGGTATCGGCCACGGCCATGTCGTTGCCGATCAGCGCCTGTGCGCGCGCCTGCCCGAGCGACGGGGTAGCGCCGACATAGGTGCCGACCGGCATGATGTAGCGCTCCAGTGCGGGGCAGATCCTGCTCAGCAACGCATTGCCGGCCAGCACCGCAAAGTCGGCGGTGACCTGGCCCTGGGCGGTGTGCAGGGTGACTTGCGCACCCGCCTGCACCCGCGTGACTGCCGAATCCTCCTGGATGCGAACGCCGGCCGCCAGCGCCGCCCGTGCCAAGCCGCGGGCATAGGCCAGCGGATGCAGGTGCCCGCTGGCCGGGTCGAACATGGCGCCCAGGTAGAGCGGGCTGTCCAGCACCTGGCGCAGGCGCGTCCGATCCCACCATTGCAATGGATAGTCGTAGCGCTCGGCCATGCGCACGATGCCACGCTGCAGCGCCTGCGCCTGGCGTGGTTTGAGCGGCACATGGGCATGGCCGTCGCGCCAGTCGCAGGCGATCTGGTGGCGGGCAATACGGTCCCGCAGCAGCTCCATGCCGTCGCGGGAGAAATCGAACAGCAGGCGGGCATCGGCGGCGCCGACCAGCTGCTCCAGCACCTCCTGATCGCAGCCATAGCCAACGATGGCCTGGCCACCATTGCGGCCGGAGGCGCCCCAGCCGACCTGGCGCGCTTCCAGTACCGTGACTGAGTACCCGGCCTCGGCGAGCGCGAGGGCCGCCGTCAGGCCGGTATAGCCGGCGCCCAGCACGCAGACATCGGCGCGCTGATGCCCGCGCAGCGGCGCTTGCCGAGGCAGAGCGGGGGCGCTGCGAACGTACCAGTTGGCCGGCTGCGTCGTCGCCGCATCGCGAGCCCCGCCCGACCCGGGGTCTGGCGTGCTGGCGGCGACGCTGGGTGAAGCGGGTGCGAGCAATAAGGACATGGGCGCGCGATGCAAAGGCCGGCGGCAGCCTAGCAAATCCCGTATGTCGTCTCCGTGGCGGGCGCATCGTACAAACAGCGCAGGCTGGCGTGTCATACGGCATCCGTTCTAACGTGCGAGGGTAGTGGTGGTGGCCGTTGGCCACCGTGTCGCTGGGTCCATCGTGAGGTCGCCATGTCGCTTCGTAAACGTTCGCGTGCGTCCAAGTCCGCCCCGCCGGAGAGCGCGCTGCGCCGTTGGCTCAAGGACCGTCGCATCACCGAGGTCGAATGCCTGGTGCCGGATATCACCGGCAACGCCCGCGGCAAGATCATTCCGGCCGACAAGTTCTCTCACGACTACGGCACCCGGCTGCCGGAAGGCATCTTCGCCACCACCGTCACCGGCGACTTCCCGGACGACTACTACGCCTTGACCTCGCCGTCGGACTCGGACATGCAATTGCGCCCGGATGCCAGCACCGTGCGCATGGTGCCCTGGGCCACCGATCCCACCGCACAAATCATCCACGACTGCTATACCAAGGACGGTCAGCCGCACGAGCTGGCGCCGCGCAACGTGTTGCGGCGGGTGCTCGATGCCTATGCCGAGCTCGGGCTGCAACCGGTGGTGGCGCCGGAGCTGGAGTTCTTCCTGGTGCAGAAGAACACCGATCCGGACTTCCCGCTGCTGCCGCCGGCCGGTCGCTCGGGACGGCCGGAGACGGCGCGGCAGTCGTACTCGATCGACGCGGTCAACGAGTTCGATCCGATCCTGGATCTGATGTACGACTACTGCGATGCGATGGAGCTGGACGTGGACACGCTGATCCACGAATCCGGCGCGGCGCAGCTGGAAGTCAACTTCACCCACGCCGATGCCTTGTCGCGCGCCGACCAGGTGTTCCTGTTCAAGCGCACCATGCGCGAGGCCGCGCTGCGGCACGGGGTCTACGCCACCTTCCTGGCCAAGCCGATGGAGAACGAGCCGGGCAGTGCGATGCACATCCATCAGAGCCTGTTGCGGGTGAGCAGCGGCAAGAACGTGTTCAGCGGCAAGCGTAGCGGCGAGTTCACCGCCACCTTCGGTCACTATCTGGGCGGACTGCAGAAATACGTGCCGATGGCGATGGCGTTCTTCGCCCCCAACGTCAATTCCTATCGCCGGCTGATGTTCGGCGAGGTGTCGCCGAGCAATGTGTTGTGGGGCTTCGACAATCGCACCTGTGGATTGCGCGTGCCGATCGACTCGCCGCAGAACATGCGCGTGGAGAGCCGCTTCGCCGGCTCCGATGCCAATCCGTATCTGGCAATGGCCGCAACGCTGGCCTGTGGACTGATGGGCATCCGCGAGAAGCTGGAACCGACCGCGCCGATCAGTGGCAGCGGCAAGGAAGAAGGCTACGACCTGCCACGCTCGCTGGGTGAGGCGCTGGACGAACTGGAAGGATGCCAGGCCCTGCAGCAATTGCTTGGTACGCGCTTCGTGCGCGCCTACATCTCGGTCAAGCGCAAGGAATACGAGACCTTCTTCCGGGTGATCAGCTCGTGGGAGCGCGAATTCCTGCTGTTGAACGTCTAACGCTGCGGCATCGCGCGCGGTCGCTGCGAGCGGTGATCTGGCCGCCGCGTCGAGTCCGCCAGGCGATGCTGGGCAAACCGTCGCCGGCTGGGTAGGCTGGAGCGGACGCCGCGCCCCCGCCGCCCCTGGAGACTTGCCATGAAGCTGCGCCTGCCCATCCTGCTGCTCTCCACGCTGGCACTGGCCGCATGCGGCGGCGGGGCACCCGAGCAAGGCGGGGCGCAGGAGAAGGTCCTGAACGTCTACAACTACTCGGACTACATCGCCGAGGGCACCATTCCCGCGTTCGAAAAACGCACCGGTATCAAGGTGACCTACGACGTATTCGACAGCGACGAGATGGTGGAGACCAAGCTGCTGGCCGGCGGCAGCGACTACGACGTGGTGGTGCCGACGCTCAACTTCTTCGGCCGACAGATCCAGGCTGGCGTGTTCCTACCGCTGGACAAAACCAAGATTCCGCATCTGGCCAATCTCGACCCGGAGATCATGCGGCGCATCGCCGCGCAGGATCCGGACAATCGTTACGGCGTGCCATACATGATCGGCACTACCGGCATCGGCTACAACGTCGACAAGCTCAAGGCGATCTTCGGCAGTACCGAGATCGCCAACAGCTGGGACCTGGTGTTCAAGCCGGAAAACCTGTCCAGGCTCAAGGACTGCGGAGTGACGATTCTCGACACGCCGTCGGACATGATCCCGATCGCACTCAATTACCTGCACCTGGATCCGCACAGCACCACGCCGGCCGATATCACCCAGGCGGCAGCGCTGCTCAAGCGCATCCGGCCCTATGTGCGCAATTTCCACTCCAGCCAGTACGTCAGTGCGCTGGCCAACGGCAATATCTGCCTGGCGGTGGGGTGGTCGGGCGACATCATCCAGGCGCGCGATCGCGCCCGTGACGCTGGCAATGGCATCACCGTGGCCTATGCCATTCCCAAGGAGGGCGCGCCGCAATGGTTCGACATGCTGGCCATCCCCAAGGACGCCAAGCATCCGGATAACGCCTACGCCTTCATCGACTATCTGTTGCAGCCGGACGTGGCCGCCGCCAATACCAACTTCATCCACTATGCCAACCCGATTCCCGCGGCCACGCCGTTGGTGGACGCCGCCATTCGCAACGACCCGACCATCTATCCGCCGCCGGAGGTGAGCGAACGCATGTTCACCTATGCGATCAATCCGCCCGAAGTGGACCGGCTGTACACGCGGCTATGGACGGAGATCAAGACCGGCCGCTGAGCCGGCGCAGCGGGCTGTCGGCAAGGATGTGGCGCGAAGCGGATGCCGCTCGGGCCAGATGAACGCTGCATCACGTGCTGGCAGGCGCTCGCGCGCGAACATCGCCGAAGGACCCGCTAACCCGGCCCGGCCAGGCGTCCGTCTGGGCAGCTGCGCATCGATGCCGAGCCGAAGCTGACTACCGCCCTCACACAACCTGTACCGTTCGGTTCAAATAATAGTATGGTTGCGCCGCCCTCGCCGGAGCCGCCCTGCGGCACGCCGTTGCGTGCGCCTAGCCCACGACACAGGACGATTCCTTTGAGCACCCACGAGCAGCAGTCCAATGATGGCCAGTCCTCCGCCTCGGAGGAGCGCGACGCGCAGCAGGAGCAAAAGCCTTCGCCGCTGAAGAACCCCAAGGTCAAATGGACGCTGATCCTGCTTGGGGTGCTGGTGTTGCTGCTGTTGGTGGTGTGGCTGGCCTACTACCTGATCAAGGGCCGCTACATGCAGGACACCAATAACGCCTATCTGCAGGCCGACTCGGTGGCGGTGGCGCCGCGCGTCAGCGGCTACGTGACCCAGGTGATGGTGGGCGACAACCAGTTGGTGCAGGCCGGGCAGCCGCTGTTGCAGATCGACGACCGCACCTACCAGGCCACCTTGCAGCAGGCCGAGGCGGCAATCGCTGCCCGTCAGGCCGACATCGTGGCCGCGCAGGCCAACGTGGCCGCGCAGGAGTCCCAACTGGTCCAGGCGCGCACCCAGGTGGCCGCGGCCGCTGCCAGCCTGAAGTTCGCCCAGGCCGAGGTCAAGCGCTTCGCGCCGCTGGCCGCCTCTGGCGCCGACACCTATGAGCATCAGGAAAGCCTGCAGCACGATCTGGAACGCGCGCGTGCCCAGCACGCTGCCGCGCAGGCCCAGGTCGAGGGCGCGCAAAGCCAGATCAACGCCGGCCGCGCGCAGTTGGAACAGGCCCAGGCCGGACTCAAGCAGGCCAATGCCGATGCCGACCAAGCGCGGGTGGCGGTCGAGGACACCCGCCTGACCAGCCGTATCCAGGGCCGGGTCGGCGACAAGACGGTGCAGGTCGGTCAGTTCCTTGCCGCCGGCACCCGCACCATGACCATCGTGCCGCAGCAATCGCTGTATCTGGTGGCCAACTTCAAGGAGACCCAGGTCGGCCTGATGCGTCCTGGCCAGCCGGCCGAGATCGAAGTCGATGCCTTGTCCGGCGTCACCCTGCGCGGCGAGGTCGAAAGTCTGTCGCCGGGCACCGGCTCGCAGTTCGCGCTGTTGCCGCCGGAGAACGCGACCGGGAACTTCACCAAGGTGGTGCAACGGGTGCCGGTGCGCATCCGCGTGCTGGCCGGCGACGAGGCGCGCAAGGTGCTGGTGCCAGGCATGTCGGTCGAGGTGACCGTCGACACCCGCTCGGCCAAGGACACCAAGCAGCGCGCCGAGGAGGAGTCCAAGCGCGTGCAGGCGCAGGAGCAGGCGCGATGAGCGCAGCAGCTGCCACCGGCCCGCGCGCCGGCGGCAAGGTGGCGCGGGAGAAGGCCGAGCCGGGTGCGTGGCTGGCGGTGCTGGCCGGCACCATCGGCTCGTTCATGGCAACGCTGGATATCTCCATCGTCAACGCCGCGCTGCCCACCATCCAGGGCGAGGTGGGCGCCAGCGGCACCGAGGGCACCTGGATTTCCACCGCCTACCTGGTGGCCGAGATCGTGATGATCCCGCTGACCGGCTGGTTCGTGCGGACCTTGGGGCTGCGCAATTTCCTGTTGATCTGCGCGGTGATGTTCACCCTGTTCTCGGTGCTGTGCGGTGTTTCGACCAGCTTGCCGATGATGGTGATCGGCCGCGTGGGGCAGGGCCTGGCCGGTGGTGCGCTGATTCCCACCGCCTTGACCATCGTCGCGACGCGTCTGCCACCCAGCCAGCAGACCATGGGCACAGCCTTGTTCGGCATGACCGTGATCATGGGGCCGGTGATCGGCCCGTTGTTGGGTGGCTGGCTGACCGAAAATGTCAGCTGGCACTACGCGTTCTTCATCAACGTCCCCGTTTGCGTGGGCCTGGTCGCGCTGCTGTTGCTCGGGCTCAAGCATGAAAAGGCCAACTGGGCCGGTCTGCTGGATGCCGACTGGCTGGGCATCTATGGATTGACTGCCGGCCTGGGCGGGTTGACCGTGGTGCTGGAAGAGGGCCAGCGCGAGCGTTGGTTCGAGTCCAGCGAAATCAATACCCTCAGCGTGATCGCGCTCACTGGCTTCATTGCGCTGATCGTCACCCAGTTCCGCCGCCGCCCGCCGGTGATCCGCCTGTCGGTGCTGGTGCAGCGCAGCTTCGGTGCGGTCTTCATCATGGTGATGGCGGTCGGCATGATCCTGTTCGGCGTCATGTACATGATTCCGCAGTTCCTGTCGGTGATCTCCGGCTACAACACCGAACAGGCCGGGTACGTGCTGCTGCTGCAGGGTCTGCCAACCGTGCTGCTGATGCCGATGATGCCCAAGCTGCTGGAGACGGTGGACGTCCGCGTGCTGGTGATCTCCGGGCTGATCTGTTTTGCAGTCGCCTGCTTCGTCAATCTCTCGCTGACGGCCGACACCGTCGGCAGCCACTTCGTCGCCGGCCAGTTGTTGCAAGGCTGCGGCCTGGCGCTGGCGATGATGTCGCTCAACCAGTCGGCGATTTCCTCGGTGCCGCCGGAACTGGCCGGCGATGCCTCGGGCTTGTTCAATGCCGGCCGCAACCTGGGCGGCTCGGTGGGGCTGGCGCTGATCTCCACCTTCCAGGAGCGCCGCATGACCTTCCACACCGAAATCATCGGCAGCTCGATCACCGCCAACGCCAGCCGAGCGCAGGAGGCGTTGGCCGGCCTGACCGCACAGATGCAGGGCAGCGCCGGCGGCGAGGCGGCGGCCCGCTCGCTCGCCCAGTTCGCCCGCGTGGTGCAGCAGCAGGCGCTGGTGATGACCTATAGCGATCTGTTCTGGATCTTCGGCGTGATCGTGGTCTGCACGATCCCGCTGGCCTTTTTGCTCAAGCCGCTACCGAAGGGGACGCACCTTGCGATGCATTGATTCCATGCGCTTGTTGCGCACGCCGCTGGCGGCCACGCTGAGCGTGCTATTGCTTGGCGGTTGCATGCTCGGCCCCAACTACACCAAGCCACCGGCGGTAGCCGAGGACGCCATGCAGGCGCCGACGCTGCACCGCGCCGCCGGCGTCGAGGTGGTGGCGGCCGCGCCGTTGAACCATTGGTGGGAAGCGTTGCATGACGCCCAGCTCAGTCAGTTGATCGAACAGGCACTGGCCGACAGCCCGAACCTGCGCGCTGCCGAAGCGCGGCTGCAGGCCAACCGTGCGCTCGCCCGTCAGCGCCGCGCCGAGCGCCTGCCCAAGCTCAACGCCAGCGCGGTCTATGCCTACGCCGAGCCGCCGCAGACCATCGTCGATACGCTGGGCGGTTTGCAGCAAGGCCAGCAGGGCCAGCCGCCCGCGCAGCGCAGTCAGGCGCTGGATCTGGACAACACCGAGATCTACAGCGCCGGTTTCGATGCCAGCTGGGAGCTGGATGTCTTCGGTCGCCGTCGTCGTGCCGCCGAAGGTGCGCTGGCCCAGGCCCAGGCCTCCGAAGCCGAACTGGCCGATGCGCAGGTGCAACTGGCGGCCGAAGTGGGCCAGGTCTATCTGAACTACCGCGGTCTGCAGCAACGGTTGACGATTGCCGATGCCAATCTCGACAAGATCGGCCAGTTGCTGCAGCTGGTGCGGCAGCGTCGTGAGCGCGGCGCCGCGTCCGATTTGCAGGTCGAGCAGATCGCCACTCAGCAGCAGCAGCAACAGGCGCAGCGCCTGCCGTTGCAGATGCAGCAGCAGGAAGCATTGGACCAACTGGCCTTGATGGTCGGCCGGCCACCGGGCGCGCTGGATGCGCAATTGGCCGCCTCGCAACCCTTGCCGATGCTGCCGGCGCAGGTGCGTGTGGACGACCCCGGTGCGCTGATTCGCCGGCGTCCGGACGTGCGCAAGGCCGAGCGCGAACTGGCCGCCTCCAGCGCGCAGATCGGCGAGGCGCTCAATGCCTATTTCCCGCAGGTCACCCTGCTCGGCGGCCTGAGCTGGATTGCCGGTTCGCCGAGCGATTTCAATTCCGATGCCTTGACCACCTTGGCGGCGCCGATGTTGCGCTGGTCGATCTTCGACTTCGGCCGCAGCAAGGCGCAGGTCGCGCAGGCGCGCGCCGGTAATGCGGCGCGCGCCGCCGCCTACGAGGGCGTCGTGCTGGCGGCGCTGCAGGACGCCAATACCGCGCTCTCGCGCTTCGGCTCGGCCCGTCAGCAATTGCGGGTGGCCCGCCAGGTCGAGGCCTCGGCCACGCGCTCGGCGACGCTGATGCAACAGCGCCGCGATGCCGGCGCGACCTCGTCGATCGACCTGCTGGACGTGCAGCGCCAGCAACTGTCCGCGCAGGACGCCGCTGCGCAGGCGCAGGTGCAGTTGCTGGTCAACTACGTGGCCTTGCAGAAGAGTCTGGGGCTGGGCTGGAGCGCGCCGCCTGCGCCGGAGCAGGCGGCGGCACGCTGAGCGGGCAGGGCGCTGCAGCGGCGCCTGGCTTTTGCGATCATGACCTTCGGTATCGCGCCAGCGGTACCGGTCGTCCGCTGCCACGCGAGGATCCATGGCATCTTTGAAGGCCCCGCCGCCCGCCCGCCACGACGCTCACCCCGATTACCTGACGATCGCGGCGGTGAGCAAACAGTTCGATGGCGTGACTGCGGTGGACGCGGTCAGCCTGCGCATCGGCAAGGGCGAGATCTTCGCGCTGCTCGGTGGTTCGGGGAGCGGCAAGTCCACGTTGTTGCGCTGCCTGGCGGGTTTCGAGCAGCCGGATCGCGGCACGATCGTCCTCGATGGCCAGTCGTTGGCGGCGCTGCCGCCGTACGCGCGGCCGGTCAACATGATGTTCCAATCCTATGCGCTGTTTCCGCATATGAGCGTGGCGCAGAACATCGCATTCGGCCTCAAGCACGACGGGCTGGCGAAGGCGGCGGTGGCGGCGCGCGTCGATGAAATGCTTGCGCTGGTGCGCCTGCAGGGGCTGGGTGGACGCAAGCCGCACCAGTTGTCCGGCGGCCAGCAGCAACGCGTGGCACTGGCGCGCGCGTTGGCCAAGCGGCCCAAGCTGCTGTTGCTGGACGAGCCGCTGGGCGCGCTGGACAAGCAGTTGCGCGCGCAGATGCAGCTGGAGCTGGTCAACATCATCCAGACCTCCGGCGTCACCTGTGTGCTGGTGACCCACGACCAGGAAGAGGCCATGAGCATGGCCAGCCGGATCGCGCTGATGGATCACGGGCGCCTGCAGCAGGTGGGGACGCCCGAGACGATCTATGAGCGGCCGGCCAATCGTTTCGCCGCCGAGTTCATCGGCTCTGTGAACCTGATCGAGGCGGTGGTGGTGACCGCGACGGCAAGCGCGCTGAGTGTGCGCAGTGCTGCGCTGGAGGCCGAAATCCGCATCGCCGCCGGTGACGAGGTCGCGGTAGGGCAATCGGTGGCCGTCGCGCTGCGTCCGGAGAAGCTGGTGATCGCGCTGGATGCGCCTGCGCAGGACTGCAATAAGGCACAGGGCGTGATCGAGGAGATCGCTTACTTCGGCAGCCATTCGGTCTACTACCTGCGCCTGCCCAGCGGCCTGCGGATGTCGGCGCAGCTCGCCAATCAACAGCGCCAGCCCGATGCCGCGTTCGCGCGCGGCCAGACGGTGTGGCTGAGCTGGGGCGAGCACGATGGCGTGGTGCTGCCGGCATGAAGCATGAGCGCGTCGAGGGTCGCAGGTTGGCCCGCTGGGGCGTGATCGGCGTGCCGTATCTGTGGCTGCTGTTGTTTTTCGCTGTCCCGTTCCTGATCGTTCTGAAGATTTCCTTCGCCGCACCGGCGGTGGCGATGCCGCCGTATACGCCGGCATGGCAACGTGCGGCCGATGGCGCGCTGCAGCTGCAGCTGCACCTGGCCAACTACCTGGCCATGCTGCGCGATGATCAATACCTGGCGGCTTACTTGAGTTCGCTCCGGATCGCCGCCGTCTCCACCCTCTTGGCGCTGTTGATCGGCTATCCGCTGGCATTGGCGATCGCGCGGTTGCCGGTGGCCACGCGCAACGTCGCAGTCATGCTGGTGGTGCTGCCGTCGTGGACCTCGTTCCTGGTGCGCGTCTACGCCTGGATCGGCATTCTCGATACCCAGGGCTTGCTCAACCAGACGCTGTCGGCGCTGGGCGTGATCGATGCACCGCTGCGGCTGCTCTACACGCCGCTGGCCGCGTATATCGGCATCGTCTACTGCTATCTGCCCTTCATGGTGCTGCCGGTATACGCCAATCTGGTCAGGCACGATCCGCGCCTGCTGGAGGCGGCCTACGATCTGGGCGCGCGGCCCTGGCAGGCGTTCTGGCGCATCACGGTGCCGTTATCGCGGGCCGGTATCGTCGCTGGCTGCATGCTGGTGATGATTCCGGCGGTAGGGGAGTTCGTCATCCCCGAGATGCTGGGCGGCCCGGATACCTTGATGATCGGTCGCGTGCTGTGGGGCGAATTCTTCAACAACCGCGATTGGCCGATGGCATCGGCGGTGGCCACGGTGATGCTGGTGTCGCTGCTGCTGCCGATCGTCGTGTTTCATCGCGCCCAGCAGCGCGCGCTGCAGGGACGACTGGCGTGAGCAGCGGCGTCGCCCGCTGGTTCTCGCGCGGCACACTGGCGCTGGGTCTGGGCTTTCTGTATCTGCCGATCCTGTTGTTGATGGTGTACTCGTTCAACGCTTCGCGGCTGGCGACGGTGTGGGGCGGATTCTCCACGCGCTGGTATGGCGAGTTGCTGCGCGACCGGCAGCTGTTGCATGCCGCCTGGGTGAGCCTGCAGGTCGCCTTCTGGACGGCTTGGGCGGCGCTGCTGTTGGGCACCCTGGCGGCGGTGGCAATGGTGCGGATGCGCGTGTTTCCCGGGCGGATGCTGTTCGGTGCGTTGATCACCGCGCCGTTGGTGATGCCAGAGGTGATCCTTGGCCTGTCCACGCTCCTGCTGCTGGTCGCGATGGGCAGCGTGCTGGGCATCGCGCCGCGCGGCGCGATGGCGATCTGGATTGCCCACGTCACCTTTACCGTCTCCTTCGTGACCGTGGTGGTGTCCTCGCGCTTGCAGACGCTGGATCGCAGCTTGGAGGAAGCCGCGATGGACCTCGGCGCCGGCCCGCTCGCGGTGTTCTTCCGCATCACGCTGCCGCTGATCGCGCCAGCGTTGGCATCGGGCTGGCTGCTCGCGTTTACGCTGTCGCTGGACGATGTGGTCATCGCCAGTTTCCTGGCCGGCCCCAGCGCAACCACGTTGCCGATCCAGGTGTTTTCCTCGGTGCGGATGGGTATCAGCCCCAAGATCAACGCACTGGCGACACTGATGGTGCTGGCGGTGTCGCTGGCCGCAGTGGTTGGCTGGTGGTTGCTGGCCCGTGGCGAGCGGCAGCAACGTGCCGCTGCGCGCAATGTGAGCACGCCGCGCGCCGCCCAGCCGGTCAGCGACTAGGTTTCAGTCTGCGCCCGGGCGACGCCGCGACGGCGACACAGCGTTGCGAGGATTTCAGCTGTCTATGACGCGGCGGCAACCTGCCGGCGTCTAGCATGGCCGGCCTGTAACAGGAGACCGTCATGTCCTACGACACCGTCAACCCGGCCAACGGCCAGGTCGAACATCGTCAAGCCCTGCTGGATGCCGCCGGCATCGAAACGCGTCTGGCCGCGGCGGCGGCGGCGTTTCCTGGCTGGGCTGCGCGCCCGCTGGCCGAGCGCGGCGCCTTGTTGCGCCAGGTGGGTGCCGAGCTGACCCGCCGTCGCGAGGATCTGCAGCGGATCATGAGCGCCGAAATGGGCAAACTGCGCAGCGAGGCGCTGGCCGAGATCGACAAGTGCGCGCATGCCTGCGAGTACTACGCCGAACATGCCGCCGACTACCTTGCGCCGCGCCAGATCGCGACCGAAGCGCAATCCAGTTATGTGCGCTATGAGCCGCTCGGCTGCGTGTTCGCAGTGATGCCCTGGAATTTTCCGTTCTGGCAGACCTTCCGCTTCCTGGCGCCAGGGTTGATGGCCGGCAACGTCGCCCTGCTCAAGCACGCCAGCAACGTGCCGCGCTGTGCCGACGCCATCAAGCAGGTGCTCGATGCCGCGGGCATCCCGTCTGGCGTCTTCGACGTATTGCACATCGACAACGACCAGGCTGCCGAGGTGCTGCGCGACCGTCGCATCGTCGCCGTCACCTTGACCGGCAGCGAGCGTGCCGGCCGTGCACTGGCCGCCAATGCCGGCGACCAGTTGAAGAAGTGCGTGATGGAGTTGGGCGGCAGCGACGCCTTCGTGGTGCTGGAAGACGCCGATCTGGAGCAAGCGGTGGACGCGGCGGTGCATTCGCGTTTCGACAATAGTGGGCAGACCTGCATCGCCGCCAAGCGCTTCATCGTGATAGAGGCGATCGCCGATCGCTTCCTGCAACGCTTCGCCGCGGTCGCCGCCACTCGGGTACTCGGTGATCCTCAGCGCGAGGACAGCACGCTGGCGCCGATGGCGCGCGCCGATCTGCGCGACGAGCTGCATCAACAGGTGCAGCAGAGCGTGGCCAAGGGTGCCAAGGTCGTGTTGGGCGGCGCACCGGTCGACGGATCGCATGCCGGCTATCCAGCCACCATTCTGGATGCGGTAGCACCTGGCATGCCGGCTTACGAACAGGAGCTGTTTGGGCCCGTGGCCGCGGTGATCCGCGTGGCGGACGAGGCCGAGGCAGTGCGGGTAGCCAACGACACCACCTTCGGCCTTGGCGGTAGCGTCTGGACGGCCGATGCAAAGCGCGGCGAGCGGGTCGCTCAGCAGCTGCAATGCGGCGCCGCCTTCGTCAATGCGGTGGTCAAGAGCGACGTGCGGCTGCCGTTCGGCGGCATCAAGCGCTCGGGCTTCGGGCGTGAACTGGCCGAGCACGGCATTCATGAGTTCATGAACGTCAAGACCATCTACGTGGCTTGAGCAGGCAATCGGTACTCAGAGGTCGGGATGCGTCACAGCGCGTGTACTGACAGCTTCAGCGGAAGCAACGCGTTGTGCGCGTTGCTGCGACTTTCAGCAGCACGCTCGCTGAGAGTGCCAACTCGCTGTGGCAAGTACCGCCCCCGATTTCCACGCATAGGCCGCGCATCGCGGCCCTATAGCCAGCGCGCACGCTTGAACAGGCGGTATAGCACCAGGCAGGAGGTCACCACCGCACCGATCAGCAGCGGATAGGCGTAGCGGCCGCCGAGTTCGGGCATGTGCGAGAAGTTCATGCCGTACCAGCTGGTGATCAGGGTCGGTGCGGCCAGCAGGGCTGCCCAGGCGCCCAAGCGTTTGACGGTTTCGCCTTGCGCCAGCGTCACCATCGACAGGTTCACGCTCAGCGCGGTACCCAGCATTTCGCGCAAGGTGTCGATGGCATCGTTGATGCGGACCGCGTGATCGAGCACGTCGCGCAGATACAGGCCTACGTCCTCGTGGATCAGCGAACCGGGATTGCGCTTGAGATGGGACAGCACGTCCTGCAATGGCGCGACCACCAAGCGCATCTTGTTGAGTTCGCGCTTGAGTTCGTACAGCCGCACCACGGTTTCGCGCTTGTAGTCGTCGGCGAAGATGTCCTTTTCCAGCCGTTCCAGGGTGTCGCGGAACTCGTCCATGATCGGAAGGTAGTTGTCGACCACGAAATCGAGCACGCCGTACAGGCAAAACGAGGCGCCCATGCGCAGCATGGCCGGTTCGCGCTCGACCCGCTTGCGCACCGGCGTGTACGACAGCGACGCGCCATGACGAACGGTTAGCAGGAAGCGCGCGCCGAGAAAGGCATGGGTCTCGCCATAGCGGATGCGTTCGTTGACCAATTGCGCGGTGTTGACCACCACGAACAATGAATTGCCATAGCTTTCGGCCTTGGGACGCTGGTGCGCCTTCAAGGCGTCCTCGATCGCCAGATCGTGCAGGCCGAACTCCTCCTGCAGCTTGCGCAACACCGCTTCCTGCGGCTCGTACAAGCCAACCCAGACAAACCCGTCCGGATGCTGCAGCTGGTCGCTGATCTGCTCCAGGCTGATGTCGTGGCGGGTCCCGCTGCCGTCGTAATAGGCGCAGGTGATGACGCAGGACGGATTGTGCGGATGGCGCTGGGGCGTGCTCATGGACGCATCGTGGATCAGCGCGTGGACGTGGACAAGCCTGCCGGCCGCAAGGCCATCGCCAGTGCCGCATGCACCGGCAGCAGCAGCATGATCCAGGGCAGGTTGGCCTGGGGCTGGAAGGAGAGCCAATGGATCACCAGCGCGAGCAGGGCACTACCGGCCACCGCCCAGCGCAGTACATCGAACCAGCGCCCCGGCGAACGTCCGCGCAGAACGGCCAGCGCACCCAGCAACAGTGGTGCGCACAGCGGATTGAGCAATAGCAGATTGCGATTGGCCCAGGCCGATTGGTGGGCAGTGAAGCCCCACAGATAGATCAGCAGGCCGGCGCCGATCGCGCACAGCAGCCACAGCGGCAAGGCGATGCCTGCCAGCACGCGCGGCCGGCGGCGCAAGGCCAGGAGCGCCGCTGCAGTCGCCAGCCCGGCCAGGAGCCACGGCCACCAGGGGCGCGCCTGTTCTTCCGGCTCCGGGGCGATACGGTGCGGCAACAGCACCTGGGTGGACTGCACCAACGGACGACCAGCGCTGTTGTGCACCTGGGTCAGGCTGTCGGCCAGGCGCATCGGCACGAACGCTTCTTCCCAGCGCGATAGTGGGCGGTCCGCATACGGTCCCAGGCCCAGGTCGAAGCCCAACCACATCCAGGGCGCCGGTGAGGCTAGCCGCACCGCTTCGCTGCGATAGGTGTTGCCGCGCGAGCGCCCGGCCAATTGCGCCTTCAAGCCGCCGCCCATTGCGCGGTCGAGGGTGTCGCGCACCATGGTGGCGCAGTTGGCGGTGAAATAATCGTAGCGATAGCGCGCGTTTTCGGGCTGGCTGCGGGTGGCCAAGCCATCGGCCAGCGCCTGCGCCTGCTCGGGAGGCAGGTCCAACCATTGGATGCTGACGCCACGACCGCTGTCGCGGTACTGCGACAGATCTTCCTGCAACGGCAGTGCCACCAGGTAATACATCATCTCCCCACGCGCGAAGCGGCCGACGAAGTCCGGCTCGCTGGGGTCGAAGAAGCCGAAGTTGTATGAGGTCGCCTGCTGGGTGCGTGGATCGACCACGACGATCGCGTCATGGCCGAAGCGTTCGAAGAAAACCTCCCCCGGCTGCATCGTCGCCACGCCGATCCGTGGCGCCTGCGTTTGCGCCAGCGCCAGCGGTGCGAGCAGCAACGCGAGCCAAAACAATGCGCAACGCCAGGCCAGGCCTGCACGACGGTGGTGCCCGCCGGCCCGGCGGCACGGTGCGGTGATGGTCAAGCCTCGTCCTGCGGATCGGGTGGCAGGATGCTGACGTGCAAGGCATGCAGCCGGCGCGCATCGGCCTTGGCGACCCGGAACGCGAATCGGCCCAGGGTCAGCTCCTCGCCGGTTTCCGGCAGGTGGCCGATGGCGTCGGTGACCAGGCCGCCGACAGTGTCGTACTCGTCGTCGGGGAACTCGGCGCCGAAGCGCTCGTTGAAATCCTCGATCGGCGTCAGCGCGTCGACCACGTAACGGCCGTCGGCCTGGATGGCGATCAGCGCGCTCTCGTCCTCGGCATCGTCGTGCTCGTCGTCGATCTCGCCGACGATCTGCTCCAGCACGTCCTCGATGGTGACCAGTCCGGCGACGCCGCCGTACTCGTCCACCACGATCGCCATATGGTTGCGCGAGAGGCGGAATTCCTTCAGCAGGACATTGAGCTTCTTGGACTCGGGAATCAGCACCGCCGGCCGCAGCAGCTCGCGGACATTACCGGGACCGTTGTCGGCCACCACGCCGCGCAGCAAGTCCTTGGCCAGCAGAATGCCCAGCACCTCGTCCTTGTTCTCGCCGTGTACCGGGAAGCGCGAATGGCCGGATTCGACCACCTGCTTCATCAGGTCGAGGAAGCGCGCTTCGACCGGCAGCGAGACCATCTGCGAGCGCGGGATCATCACGTCGCCGACGGTGAGGTCGGACACGGCGATGGCGCCTTCCATCATGCGCAAGGTGTCTGCGGCGATCAGACCGTCCTGTTCGGCGGTACGCAGCAGGGCGACCAATTCGTCGCGGGTGTGGGGCTCGCCGGAGAAGGCCGCGCTGAGGCGCTCGAGCCAGCTACGGCGTTTTTCCGGAATATCGGAGGAATGGCTACTGTCGTCTTCGGACATCGTGACGGGAAACGGCACCCGGCAAACCAGGCGATGGGGCGAGTCTAGCAGGAAGCGGCGACGGCGCCGTGCTGGTGGCTGTCTGTCGCTGCACTCCGGTGACGCTGGCGCGCAGCTGCCGCTGACCTGCCGCCGCCCAGAGCAGCGGACAGGTGGGCGGATCAGGGCAGGTCGAGGCTGTAACCGCAGCCGACCACCGTCTTGCCCGGATGGCTCTTGACGGTCGTCACGCTCAGCACGATCGACTCGATCATCGCCTCGCCGGTCTTGGGGTTGGTGGTGTCGTCGCTGACCAGCTCACGGCCGTACATGACCTTGTCGGCGTTATCCACGCCCAGCTCCAGGTCCAACTGTTTGGCCAGCGGGCGCGGATCGGGCAGGTCGAGCACGGCCATGATGCTGGCGCCGGAAAAGGCGATGTGGTCGGTTTGATGGCCGAACACGTTGATCGGCGTATTGAGCCGGTATTCGGTCATGAACAGATTGGACTGTTCCAAGGGTGTCCAGCCCAGTGCCACGGCCTTCAGTGGATCGGCCAGCACCGGTGCCAACGCGTTGAAGTCGCCGATCCGTTGTCTGCATTCGATCAGCGCCGGCAGGTCGGGCCGGACCGCGGTGGTGGTCTGCGCCTGGGCAATGGGTAGACCGGCCAGCAACAAGCCGGCGGCGAGCAGGGGGCGCCGCATTACTGCTCCTCCCGGTAAGGATCTTCCACGCCCAGTTCAGCCAGGATCTCGCGTTCCAGTTGTTCCATCGCTTCGGCTTCCTTGTCGTCCTCGTGGTCCCAGCCAAGCAGGTGCAAGGTGCCGTGCACGGTCAGATGGGCGTAATGGGCGGGCAGGGGCTTGCCCTGTTCGTTGGCTTCGCGGGCCACCACCGGCGCGCAGATGACCAGGTCGCCGAGTAGCGGCATCTTGACGCCCTTGGGCAAGCCCTCCGGCAGCTCGGCCGGGAAACTCAGCACATTGGTGGCGTAATCCTTGCCGCGATAATGGTGGTTGAGCGAGCGGCCTTCTTTCTCGTCGACCACGCGAATGGCCAGGTCGGCCTCGCGGATACGGCCCTTGAGCGCAGCGGCGACCCACTTGCGGAAGCTCACCGCCGCCGGCAAACCAGTGCGCGGCAGCGCGTAACTGACGGCGACGTCGAGGCGGACCGGACCTTTGGTCATGGCAACACCAGCAATTCAGATCAGACGAGGACGATAGTATCGCGCGTGCGATGGCTCGCTGCGACCTCCTGCAAACATCGCAGCGACTGTTCGGCGAGCTTGCGCGGTTTTGCCATACGCGTCGAGGTCCGCCCCTTGATGCCCTTCGTTGCACTAGCGCATGCGAGCAGGCAGCAACAACGCGTCGCCGAGCCTGCTGCAGGCTCGGCCTGTCGCCGTCATTGACGCGATGGAGCGCCGCGCTCAGCGCCGCGGCGATGCGGCAGGATCACTTGCTGCAGGTATTGATGCTCAGCACGACCGGTCCGCCGCCGACGGCTTGATAGGAGATCATGCGACCCTTGCCGCCGATGTCATCCGGGCACTGCGGGTCGCTGCGCGCGACGTCGACCTCCTTCAGAAGGTCGGCAGACGGCATCAGTCGCACCGTTGCCTGGCCGCGCTCGATCAGGTCGCCGACCAGCGGGAGCACGAGGCGGGGCAAGGGCGGCCCCTGGACCACGGTGCAGCCGGACGGGTCGCGTGGCTCGCTGGCAAGCGCCAGCAGCACCATCGCATTGCCTCCATCGATCCAGTCGCGCTTTTTCTGTTCCTTGCTGTCATTCGATTTGACCGAATCTCGGCCGCGTTTGTCGATGCGCTCAAGCTCGGCGCTGGGCATGCTGATGTTGGCGTGCTGCATCGCGACCGATATGCAAGGACGGGCAATGGATTGCGCAAGCACAATGCGCTGGCGGGGCGGCGCATGCTCGGCGGACGTCTGTGCCAGGCCAAGCTGGCTGCACGCCAGCCCGAGCAGGGCGACGCATCCGCTGCTCCGTCTCCGGCTCATTTCGCCGGCTCGCCCGGCTTTGCAGCCGAGTCGTGCTTTTCATAGGCGGAGACGATGCGCTGCACCAGCGGGTGGCGCACCACGTCGCGTGCCTCGAAGAAGGTGAAACTGACGCCATCGACCTCGCGCAACACGTCGATGGCGTCGCGCAGGCCGGACTTGACGTGCTTGGGCAGGTCGATCTGGGTGAGATCGCCGGTGACCACGGCGGTGGACCCGAAGCCGAGTCGGGTCAGGAACATTTTCATCTGTTCGATGGTGGTGTTCTGCGCCTCGTCCAGGATCACGTAGGCATCGTTGAGCGTGCGTCCGCGCATATACGCCAGCGGCGCGATCTCGATGACGTTCTTCTCGAGCAGTTTGACCACCTTTTCCACGCCCAGCATTTCGTACAGAGCGTCGTACAGCGGGCGCAGATAGGGATCGACCTTCTGGCTGAGGTCGCCGGGCAGGAAGCCAAGTTTCTCGCCGGCTTCTACCGCCGGGCGAACCAGGATCAGCCGCTGCACGCGCGATTCGTTCAAGGCCTCCACTGCGCTGGCCACCGCCAGGAAGGTCTTGCCGGTGCCGGCCGGGCCGATCCCGAAATTGATGTCGTGGGTAGCGATCTGATGCAGGTACTTGGCTTGGTTGGCACCGCGGCCACGCACGGTGCCGCGTTTGACCTTGATCGCCACTTCCTGGGGTGCATAGGCGCGTTCGACGACATGTTCGACGTTGGCATCGTTCAGGCGCAGGTGGATCGCGTGGCTGTCGAAGGTGATGTCGGCCGCTTCGTCGTACAGCGCGGTCAACAAGGTCTGTGCGGCGCTGGCGGCCGGCTCCGGACCGGTGACGCGGAAGACGTTGCCGCGATTGGCGATTTCCACGCCAAGCTTGAGCTCGATCTGGCGCAGGTGCGCATCGAAGGGGCCGGCCAGGTTGGCCAGCCGCTCGCTGTCGGCCGGTTCCAGGGTGAAGTCGCGTTGTACGGATGTGTTCATATCGGATCGGACGCGGCGCTGGCGCCGGTCGGTGGGACGGCAGCAAAGGGTAGCGCGGGGCCTGTGATCCCACCAGCAATGCGGCTGCGGCATGCGCCGGCCAGCCGCGCGTTGTGCGTTGTCCACACCGGCTGTGGAGCTGGGCGACAGCAAGCTGTGGATAGAATGTCGCAGCCCTTGCGGTGCTTGGCTGTGTCGGGCGGTGGTGAAAAAAACGCCAGTGCTGCGCGGCTTGTCCACAGCAGATGTGGATCGTCGTTGGCAAAGCCTGTGGGTAAGTGTGGCGCGGCCAGGCGGCACAAGGCGTCGCGACGCAGTGGTGAAATTTTGATCGGCACCTTGCGCGACGGATGCGATGTAGCGACCGGCCGCCCATCGTCTATCGCAAGGGGCGGCGCCTCGGCATGTGTGCTGTGGGCTGTGCATGCATCTTCGATGGATCACGGCATCGCGCACGCGCTTGCCGACGCAAGCGCGTGCGCGATGCCGTGATGCGAACGCGCCGGGCGGCATCGCCCGGCGATCAGGCCTGGCGGTCGTCCAGTTGCACGCGCCCGCGCAACGAATTGCTCAGCGCCTCGGTGATCACCACGTCGACGAACTGGCCGATCAGGCGCGGATGGCCGGGGAAGTTCACCGAGCGCATGTTCTCGGTCTTGCCGGTCAGTTCGTTGGGATCGCGGCGGGATGGCCCTTCGACCAGCACGCGTTGCACGCTGCCGACCATCGCTTGCGAGATCTGCTGCGCATGCGCATTGATGTGTGCCTGCAGCCGCGCCAGACGCGCCTGCTTGACCGCCTCCGGCGTGTCGTCTTCCAGGTCCGCGGCCGGGGTGCCAGGGCGACGCGAATAGACGAACGAGAAGCTCTGGTCGAAGCCGACGTCTTCGATCAGCTGCATGGTCTTCTCGAAGTCGGCCTCGCTCTCGCCGGGAAAGCCGACGATGAAGTCCGAACTGATCGAGATGTCCGGACGCACCGCGCGTAGCTTGCGGATCTTCGACTTGAATTCCAGCGCGGTGTAGCCGCGCTTCATCGCCGACAGGATGCGATCGCTGCCGGCCTGCACCGGCAGGTGCAGGTAGTTGGCCAACTGCGGCACGTCGCGATAGGCATCCACCAGCGAATCGGAGAACTCCAGCGGATGCGAGGTGGTGAAGCGGATACGGCCGATGCCCTCGATCTGCGCGATGGTGCGGATCAGCAAGCCCAGGTCGGCATGCTGCGCCGGCTCACCGGCATCGGCGCCGTAGGCGCCGCGGTAGGCGTTGACGTTCTGGCCAAGCAGGTTGATTTCGCGCACGCCCTGGGCGGCCAGTTGCGCCACTTCCACCAGCACGTCTTCGAACGGCCGGCTGACTTCTTCGCCGCGGGTATAGGGCACCACGCAGAACGAGCAGTACTTGGAGCAGCCTTCCATGATCGAAACGAAGGCCGACGGGCCTTCGGCGCGCGGCTCGGGCAGGCGGTCGAACTTCTCGATCTCCGGGAAGCTGATGTCGACCTGCGACTTGCCGGATTCGCGCCGCGCGCGGATCAGTTCCGGCAGCCGGTGCAGGGTCTGCGGACCGAACACCAGGTCCACATACGGCGCGCGCTTGACGATGGCTTCGCCTTCCTGCGACGCCACGCAGCCGCCGACGCCGATGATCACCGGTTTACCGCCGGCCTTGAGCGCCTTCCAGCGGCCTAGTTGGCTGAAGACCTTTTCCTGCGCCTTTTCACGGATCGAGCAGGTGTTGACCAGCACCACGTCGGCATCTTCCGGGTTGTCGGTCAGCTCCAGTCCTTCGGCGGCAGCGAGCACGTCGGCCATCTTGGCCGAGTCGTACTCGTTCATCTGGCACCCGTGGGTCTTGATGTACAGCTTGCCGCGCACCGCGGCGGGTGCGGCCGGGCGGGCGCTCGGCAGCGGCAACAGGGTGGGCTGGTCCACGGCGATGGCCGCGGCGGCGTCGGAAACGGAAGTCCCGGGCATGGCGCTGATTCCAGGCGGGTGAGAAACAGCCGCGCAGTTTACCCGCTCCGGCCGCCGCGGTCGCGCTCAGCCTGCGGCGTCCACTGCGGCGGCGCGGGCCACCGCCGGCCGTGCCGCCATGCGCTCGACATAGGTGCGGGTCGGGCCCGGCGGGTCCAGCAGGCCGAACGCGACCATCCAGCCCAGCGCGCTGCCCCACAGCACGTCGGCCGCGCTGCAGCGTTCCCCCAGCAGGTAGGGCCCGCGCGCCAGCTGGGCATCGACCACCTCCACCACGGTGGCGACGTCGCCATACGGCGACATGCTCTGCGGTGCGGGTGGGCGCTTGGCCGCCTGGTCGGTCATCGCCGGCTCGAAACACGCGCCATAAAAGGCCAGCCAGCGCAGGTAGGGGCCACGGTCGGCATCGCCTGGCGCCGGCGACAGGCCGGCCTCGGGGTACAACTCGGCCAGATACTGGTAGATGGCGACCTGTTCGGTCACCACGCTGTCGCCATGGCGGATGGTCGGCAGCTTGCCCATCGGATTGACGGCCAGGAAGGACGGGCTGCGTTGCTCGCCGCGTTGCAGATCGATCGGCTCCAGGCGGTAATCCGCGCCCAGCTCCTCCAGCAGGATCAGCACCCCGCGCGAGCGCGAGCGGGCATTGTGGAACAGCACGATGTGGCGGTCGGTTTGCATGGCGTCGCTCCGGGGATGAGGTGCCCAGGTTGGCCCTGTATTGCGGACAGATTCGGTCCGCAATACCGTGGCGCAATGGCCTCTCCTGCGTCCCGTCTGTTGCGCTTGCTGGCGCTGTTGCAGGGCGGGCGTCTGTGGTCCGGCGCCGACCTGGCCGCGCGGCTGGACCTGCATCCGCGCAATCTGCGCCGCGACATCGAGCGCCTGCGTAGCCTCGGATATCCCGTGCAGTCGGTGTCGGGCAGCGGCGGCGGCTACCGGCTGGGGCAGGGCGCGCCCGGCTTGCCGCTGCTGTTCGACGAGCAAGAGGCACTGACCATCGTGATGGCGCTGCGTGCGGCCGCACCGGCGATCGGCGGGCTGGAAGCACCCGCAGCGCGCATCCTCGGCAAGCTCGACCCGCTGCTGCCACGACCTGGGCGCCAGCGCGCCAGTGCCGCGCATGCGGCCACCGCCAGTCTGCCGACCCAGCTTCCCGAGGCCCTGGTCGCTGCCGAGCGCCTGGCCCAGCTGGCCGCCGCCTGCCGCGACGGGCTGGCGCTGCGGCTGGATTATCGCCGCCACTCGGGCGAGCGCATTGCGCGGGTGCTGGAGCCGGCGTTGCTGGTGAACTACGGGCGCCGCTGGTACCTGCTGGGCTGGGATTGCCAGCGCCAGGATTGGCGCACCTTGAGGGTGGACCGGATCGATCAGGCCGAGCCGACCGGCGCCCGTTTCGCACCGCGGCCATTGCCGGACGAGCCCCTGCAACTGCTACGGCGGGCGATCGGCGAGGCACCATTCGCCTGCCGGGCACGGGTGCGGCTGGCGGGGACGCTCGAGGCCCTGGCCGCGCGCGTGCCGCCCTGGCTGGGCGCGCTGGAGGCCGATGGGCCGGACCATTGCTGGCTGGGACTGGGCGCGGCGGACGTGGACGGACTGGCCGCCAATCTGCTGTTGCTGGGGCGGCCGTTCCTGACGCTGCAGCCGGCCGCGCTGCAGGCGCCGCTGCTGGGGGCGCTGGATGCATTGCGAGCGCGACTGCAGCAGGCTGGCGACGCCACTTGGCAAGGCGCCGACAAGCTGGGACACTCCGCGCCATGAAGGGGATGCTGGGGATCCTGGGGCTGCTATGTGCCACGCTGTCGGCTGCGCCGGCCAGCGCCGGTACGCTGTACAAGTGTGTCGGCGCCGATGGCATCACCAGCTATCTCAGCAAGCCACCGCGCGGTGCCAGCTGCAGCATCATCAGCCGCTACACGCCCGATCGCGCCACCGCACGTGCGGTGGTGCCGGCCGCCAACCGTCCGGCAATGCCGCCGGCGCGCGCGTCCGCCGACATCCACAGCGGCGCGCCCGCCACCATCATCAGTCCGCCACCGCCCGCGCAGGTGTCGCCGCCGGCGCCTGCGCCGATCGCGGCAGCTGCCGCGACCGCGGTCAATCCGCGGCGAGTGGTCAGCGGGCAGGTGTATTCGTATTTGAAGGACGGCGTACGGCACTACACCAGCACGCGTCCGCGCCAGGTCGCCAGCATCGAGGGCCTGCGCACGATCCATTACAGCTTCATCGAGACCTGTTATGCCTGCGGCGCGCGGCCAGGGGTGAACTTCGGCGCAATCCGGCTCAACACCAACGCCTACCAACAGGAAATCAGCGCCGCCGCGCGCGAGTTCGGCGTGGAAGAAGCGATCGTGCGCGCAATCATCCACGCCGAGTCGGCCTATAACCCGCTGGCGCTCAGCCGCGCCGGCGCGCAGGGGTTGATGCAGTTGATGCCCGGTACCGCGCGTCGTTTCGGCGTCAGCGATGCCTATGATGCAGCGCAAAATATCCGCGGCGGCGTGCAATACCTGTCGTGGTTGTTGAAGCGTTTCAATGGCGACCTCACTCTGGCTGCGGCCGGTTACAACGCCGGTGAGGGCGCAGTCGATCGTTATGGCGGCGTGCCGCCGTATAGCGAGACCCAGCGTTACGTGCAGCGGGTCGGCGTGCTCGCCGGGCGCTATCGCGGCCAGACCACTGCGGCCAACTAAGCCATCGCCAACAGCGGTCGCGTGCCTGCGCACGCAGCGTTTGCGCGCGGCCACGGGGACCGTTCGCGGTCTGTGCATGCGGCTGCCGACGTGCTCCGGCGCACAGCGGGTTTGCATCGATCTGCCACGACTGCGTACATTGCATTGTCTGTGCATTAAGCGTTCCGCTACACTGCGGGCGATTCACGCGGCAGGACCCCCCGCCAGCCGCTGGCAGCCTCACGCTACCTAATCAAGATCGGAGAGCCGGATGGCCAACGATGGGGTTAACGCACCTGCCGACACTGGGCGTCGTCGGTTTCTGACCGCGACAACCGCCGTGGTCGGTGCGGTCGGAGCAGGGTTTCTCGCAGTCCCGTTCGTGAAGTCGTGGAATCCCAGTGCACGCGCCAAGTTGGCCGGTGCACCGGTGACCGCCGACATCAGCGCCTTGCAGGAAGGGCAGCGCATGATTCTGGAGTGGCGCGGTCAGCCGATCTGGATCGTCAAGCGTTCCAAGGCGATGCTCGATGCCTTGCCGTCCCTGGACGGCCGGCTCAAGGATCCCAAGTCCGAGAACAAGGACCAGCAGCCCGAGTACGTGCTGAAGAATCCCGAGTATCGCTCGATCAAGGCCGATATCTCGGTCCTGGTCGGGTTGTGCACCCACCTGGGTTGCTCGCCGGAAATGGTGGCCGAGATCAGGCCCGAACCCTACGATCCGCAGTGGAAGGGTGGCTACTTCTGCCCCTGCCACAAATCGCGATTCGACATGTCCGGGCGTGTTTTCGATGGCGTGCCCGCACCGATCAACCTGTTGGTGCCCCCACACCATTATGTGGACGACAACACTCTGGTGATCGGCGTCGATCCGGACACGGCCGGTAAGTCGGGTAACAGCACGGGGGCTGCGTGATGAGCAATATCCTGGTCCGTACCGCCAACGGTGTGTTCGATTGGGTGAACGAGCGCGCTCCCGGGCTGATGCCCGTCTATCGCAAGCACATCAGCGAGTACTACGCACCGAAAAATTTCAACCTCTGGTACTACTTCGGCTCGCTCGCCATCGTGGTGCTGGTCAATCAGATCGCCACCGGCATCTTCCTGACCATGCATTACAAGACCAGCGCGACCGAGGCGTTCGCATCGATCGAATACATCATGCGCGACGTCGAGTGGGGCTGGCTGATCCGCTACATGCACAGCACCGGCGCCTCGCTGTTCTTCATCGTGGTGTACCTGCACATGTTCCGCGGGCTGATGTACGGCAGCTACCAGAAGCCGCGCGAGCTGGTGTGGATCCTCGGCATGCTGATCTACCTGGTGCTGATGGCGGAAGCCTTCATGGGCTACGTGCTGCCCTGGGGCCAGATGTCGTTCTGGGGCGCGAAGGTGATCATCTCGCTGTTCGGCGCGATCCCGGTGATCGGCAACGGACTGACCGAGTGGATCATGGGCGACTACCTGCCCGGCGATGCCACCCTCAACCGCTTCTTCGCCCTGCACGTGATCGCCTTGCCGCTGGTGCTGTTGTTGCTGATCGTGCTGCACCTGGGCGCCCTGCACGAGGTGGGGTCCAACAACCCCGACGGCGTGGATATCAAGAAGGGCCCCAAGGGCAATCGCTGGGATGCGCACAAGCCGGCCGATGGCATCCCGTTCCACCCGTACTACACGGTCAAGGATCTGGTCGGGGTGGGCTTCCTGCTGTTGATCGCGGCCTTCATCATCTTCTTCGCCCCGGGCTTCGGCGGCTTGTTCCTCGAGCATGACAACTTCACCGAGGCCAACCGGCTGGTGACGCCGGAGCACATCAAGCCGGTGTGGTACTACACGCCGTACTACGCGATGTTGCGCGTGGTGCCCAACAAGCTGGGCGGCGTGCTGGTGATGTTCTCCGCGATCGCGATTCTGTTCCTGGTGCCCTGGCTGGATCGCGCACGGGTGCGCTCGGTCCGCTATCGCGGCTGGATCTCCAAGGTGGCGCTGGGCGTGCTGGTGGTGTGCTTCGTCTGGCTCGGTGTGATCGGCTCCGGGCCGGGTACCGACATCCACGAGACCTACATCGGGCGCGTGCTGACCTTCCTGTATTTCGCCTTCTTCATCACCATGCCGGTATGGACCCGGCTGGACAAGACCAAGCCGGTTCCGGAGCGGGTGACCACGCATGACTAATCCCACTGTGAGGTCATGGATGTCGCGGCTGGCCGTGGTGTGGGGCGGCTGGGTATTGGTGGGGGCGGCGGTCGCCGCCGAAGGTGGAGCGGTCCAGCAAGCCGGCAACGACCTTGGCGACCGCGCGTCACTGCAGCGTGGCGCGCAGTTGTTCATGAACTACTGCTCCGGCTGCCATTCGCTCAAGTATCTGCGTTATTCGCGGATGGCGAGCGATCTGGGACTGAGCGAGGCCGAGGTCATGGCCAACCTCAATTTCACCGGCGCCAAGGTCGGCGAGCACATCGAAGGCACGATGCCGCACGATGCGGCCACCAAGTGGTTCGGCAAGGCGCCGCCGGATCTGAGCCTGATCGCGCGCGTGCGCGGAACCGACTGGGTCTATACCTACCTCAAGTCGTTCTACCTGGACCAAACTCGCCCGTTGGGCTGGAACAACCGCTTGTTCCCCAATGCCTCCATGCCTAACCCGCTGTGGGACCTGCAAGGCCTGCAGCAGGCGAAGTTCGGTCCGGCCGACAAGGCGACCGGCGATCGACCGGTGGAGGGGCTGGTGCTGGGTCAGCCGGGGCGGCAGACCCCGGTGGAATTCGACCGCACCGTGCGCGATATCGCCAACTTCCTCGAGTATGCCGGCGAGCCGGCTGCGCTCAAGCGACAGAGCATGGGCGTCTGGGTGGTGCTGTTCCTGGCCCTGCTGACCTTCTTGGCCTACCTGCTCAAGAAGGAATACTGGAAGGACGTGCATTGACGTCCAGTCGATACCGGCGCCGTTGCTCGGCGCCGGCTGCCGCCGGCACTAGCACCCTTGGCTTTTGCGTAGTGTGATTGCACACTCGAAGGACCGTGGTGACTGTCGGCGCTGGGCCGGCCGCGCCGATGCGGCCGGCGGATTCCGGTCGTCGGAGAGCCTTGAATGGCGACGAGTGTGCGTATGCGGAATACCTTGACTTTGTTTTCGTCCAACGACGATGTGTTGTGCCACCGGGTTCGTCTGGTCCTGGCGGCGAAAGGGGTGACCTACGACCTGGTGGCGGTCGACCCGCAGAATCCTCCGGAAGATCTGATCGATCTCAATCCCTATCACTCGGTGCCGACCCTGGTCGAGCGCGATCTGGTGCTGTATGCCGCCTCGGTGGTCAGCGAGTACCTGGACGAGCGCTATCCGCATCCACCATTGATGCCGGTCGACCCGTTATCGCGCGCGCGCCTGCGCTTGGCGATGCTGCGCATCGAACACGACTGGGTACCGCAGGTACAGGCGATCCAGCTGGGCAACAAGACCCAGGCCGAGGCCGGCCGCAAGCGCCTGCGCGAGATGCTCACCGCGTCGGTGCCGTTGTTCAAGGCCAGCAAGTTCTTTCTCAATCCGGAAATGAGCCTGGCCGATTGCGCGATGGCGCCGATCATCTGGCGACTGGAATCGCTGGACGTGGGCCTGCCGAAGGATGGAAAGGCGATCGAGGATTATGGCAATCGTATCTTCCGCAATCCCGGCTTCATCCGCAGCCTGACCGATCAGGAAAAGAAGCTGCGCGAGCTGCCGGCCTAGGTTGCGGCTGTATGTCGACAGACCGACTTCCGATGCTGGCCGCAGATCGCCGTCGCGTGCGGGTAAAATGCCGCCTATGAGCGAAGATTTCCCCCGCATGACCAGCCACCGCCCGTATCTGCTACGGGCGTTGATGGAATGGATCAACGACAACGGCATGACGCCGCACATTCTGGTCGATGCCGGACTGCCGGGCGTGCAAGTGCCTGCCAGCGCCGTCAAGGACGGCCGCGTGGTCCTCAACATCGCCGAGCGTGCGGTGGTTGGGCTGCACGTGGACAACGACAGCGTGCGCTTCACTGCGCGCTTTGGCGGCGTCAGCTATCCGGTGCTGGTGCCGATGCCGGCGGTGCTCGCAGTGTACGCACGCGAGACCGGGCAGGGCATGGCCCTGCCGGACGATATTCCTGGTACCAATACCGAGCCGCCGGATCCGGCCACGCCGCCGCCAGGCACCTCGCCGCCGGACGAGCCGCCCAGTGGCGGCAAGCGCCCGCATCTGCGCGTGGTGAAGTAGGCCAGCCGCATGGACGCCGGCACCGTTCCGGCGGTGTCGGCTCAAAAACGTTGTTGCCTTCCGTCGACGCCGTGCTTGCTGGGCGCGGTCGTCTCTGTGTATCGGTGACGCATCGCAACGATTGGTTTGCGCGGATCGACGGCTTGTCAGGCGCGCAAACGTCGAGGCCGTCGCCCGCAGCGCGTGTCGTTTTCGCTGTGTTTCACCGGCAAGGCATCGCGGGCGCGCGGGTCCCCTGGATCGTCGTCAATGCAGGCGAGGGTGGTCCGGGTGCAACGCCGTCACGCTGGCGACCTGCGGACCGGTGAACGCCACCAGCTGATCCCCACGCAACACCAGGCGCCCGCTCTGGCGATCGGTCCCGTCATGCGAATACTCGAAGCGGAACGTGCGTTCGAACCCCAGCCAGCCATTCGGCATCCGGCACACGCGGATGGAGGTCGAATGCACGCTTTGATCCAGCCACTGCACATTGGCGGCCTGGCAGGCGTTGCGACCGAGCACATCGGCACGTTCGGCAGCGGCGCGCGAGGAATTCCAGAACGCGAACACCGCGGCGCCGGCAATCATGAAGAGAATGAGACTGGGCATGCCGGCAATGTGCCATGCGGCCGCGCGTTGGACAATCGCGGGTGACCGCACGGGCTGCCCAGCGCTTGGCGATCGCTATCCTCCAGATCGGCGTGCCGCACGTGCCGCGCGACCGTGCCCCAGCTGCGTTGCTGCGGTCGCAGGTAGACCATCGGCGTGGTGCGGCGATGCCACGGAGAGGCGCGTTGACGGCCACGGTGGCGCTCCTGCGCCGTCACGACGGCCGTCGTGACGCGCCTGTCAATCCGCCGGCAGGTGCGCAGCCATCATTGCCAGTGTCGCGTCGAACTGGCCCTTGCGTTCGGCATCGCGGAAGGGACGCACGCGCTCGACGCAGACTTCGGCAGGCGAGCCTGCGTGGCCATGGCCGGGATGCAGCAGCGCCATGACTTCATCGGCAAAGGCGTCCAGCGGCATCGAGTCGGGGTCTTGCGACTGCCCTGGCGTCAACTCGGTCTGGACTTGCGGCGGCACGATCTCGATCACCTCCACCCGGCCCGCCAGCACGGGGCGCAGGGCGGCGGTATAGGAATGCAGGAAGGCCTTGCTGGCGCTGTAGGTCGGCGCGGCCGGGTAGGGCACAAACGCAAGGCCCGAGGAGACGTTGACGATCGCCGCCTCCGCTTGCGCGCCCAGGTGCTCGATCAACGCATCGGTCAGACGGACCGGGCCAAGCACATTGGTCGTGATCATGCGTTCGGCATCGGCCAGGTCGCGTCGGTGCCGTGGATTCTCGCTGGCATAGATGCCGGCGTTATTCACCAGCACATTGAGCCCTGGGTAGCTGTCGATCACGTCCTGCGCGAACGACGCAATGGCTCCGGCATCAGCGATATCCAGCGTGCGCACGGCGATCCCTGCACGCCCGGCGGCGGTTTCCTCTAGCGCTTCGCGCCGTCGCCCGGCGACGATCACGCGGTTGCCAGCATCATGCCAGCGCTGCGCCAGGGCACGCCCGATGCCCGAGCCGCCGCCGGTGACGAGGATCGTATTGCCGTTGGTCTTCATGGTGCTGCCATCCTCTGCGAGGTCTGCCGGAGCGTCGCAGGGTAGCGGCCACGTGTGGCATTGCTCGTGAACTTGTTCACTCCCACTGTGGCGGTCGGCTTGCATCCACGGTGTGGCGGTGCCATCTAACAGCAACACCGTCGTTCGACTGCGTCCGCCGGCCAGCGAGGCTGGTGGTGGAGCGCGCCAAGGCCATGCCGATGCACCCTGTTCTCCAACAATTCCATCCCGCTGTCGCCGCCTGGTTCGCGCAGCGCTTTCCGGAGCCGACACCGGCCCAGGTCGCTGCCTGGCCGGCGATTGCATCGGGGCAGCACACGCTGGTGGCGGCGCCCACCGGCTCGGGCAAGACGCTGACCGCGTTTCTGGCGGCCATCGATGCGTTGATCTGCGAGGGTGTGGCCAATGATGGCGCGCTGCCGGACCAGACCCGGGTGGTCTACGTCTCGCCGCTGAAGGCCTTGTCCAACGACATCCAGCTCAACCTCGAAACGCCGCTCAAGGGGATCGCCGAGACGCTGGCGGCGCAGGGCCTGCCGCAGGTGGCGATCCGCACCGCGGTGCGCACCGGCGACACCCCGCAACGCGAGCGTGCGCAGGCGCGGCGCGTGCCGCCGCACATCCTGGTGACCACGCCGGAATCCTTGTACGTGCTGCTGGGCTCGGCATCGGGGCGGCAAGCGCTGCAACATGTGCGCAGCATCATCGTCGACGAGATCCACGCGGTGGCGGCCGACAAGCGCGGCAGCCACCTGGCCTTGAGCCTGGAGCGTCTGCAGCGGCTGGCCGCGCAGCCGATCACCCGGATCGGCCTGTCGGCCACGCAAAAACCCATCGAGACGGTAGCGCGCTTCCTGGTCGGTGCCGGGGTACCCGAGCAACCGCCGCCGCCGTGCCGGATCGTCGACATCGGCTACACCCGCCGTCGCGACCTGGCGCTGGCACTGCCGCCGACACCGCTGAGCGTGGTGATGTCCAACGACCAGTGGCTGCAGGTCTATGCAGAGGTCGCCGCGCTGGCCCAGCAGCACCGCACCACCTTGGTCTTCGTCAACACGCGGCGCATGGCCGAACGTGCCGCGCGCCACCTCGGCGAGCTGCTGGGCAAGGACCGCGTAGCCGCCCACCATGGCAGCCTGTCGCGCGAGACGCGTTTGCTGGCCGAGCGCCGGCTCAAGCGCGGCGACTTGACCGTGCTGGTGGCCACGGCCTCACTGGAGCTGGGCCTGGACATCGGCGAGGTGGACCTGGTCTGCCAGCTCGGCTCGCCGCGCTCGATCGCCAGCTTCCTGCAGCGCGCCGGCCGTGCCGGACATGCGGTCGGCGGCACTCCGAAGGCGCGGCTGTTTCCGCAGACTCGCGATGAACTGGTCGAATGCGCCGCGCTGCTGGATGCGGTCGCGCGCGGAGAACTGGACACGCTGCGCCTGCCGGTGGCACCGATTGACGTGCTTGCACAACAACTGGTCGCCGAAGTCGCCTGCGAAGATTGGGACGAAGACGCGCTGTTCGCGCTGGTGCGCCGCGCACAGCCGTTCGCCAGCTTGCAACGCGAGCTGTTCGATGCCGTCGTGCGCATGCTGTGCGAGGGGTTCACGACCCGGCTGGGGCCGCGTGCCGGCTATCTGCACCGCGATGCAGTGCATCGCCGCCTGCACGCCCGCCGCGGCGCGCGCATGACCGCGCTCACCTCCGGTGGCACCATCCCGGAGACCGGCGACTACAGCGTGGTGCTGGAACCGCAGGCGGACACCATCGGCACCGTCAACGAGGATTTCGCGGTCGAAAGCCTGACCGGCGACGTGTTCCAGCTGGGTAACGCCAGCTACCGGATCCTGCGGGTGGAGGCTGGCCGGGTGCGGGTCGAAGACGCGCAGGGCGCACCACCGAATATCCCCTTCTGGCTCGGCGAGGCGCCTGGCCGCAGCGATGAACTCTCCGCGGCGGTGTCGCGGCTGCGCGCAGAGATCGCACAGCGCCTTGACGTGGCCCCGCATCCGCGCGCGCTTGCCTGGGCCGGCGAGGCGCTCGGCCTGTCCGCCGAAGCGGCGCAGCAACTGGTGGACTACCTGGCGCAGGCGCAGGCCGCGCTCGGTGCGCTGCCGACCCAGCAACAGCTGGTGATGGAACGCTTTTTCGACGCCAGCGGCGGCACCCAACTGGTGATCCATTCGCCCTATGGCAGCCGCATCAACCGGGCCTGGGGGTTGGCCTTGCGCAAGCGCTTCTGCCGGACCTTCAACTTCGAATTGCAGGCCGCCGCCACCGAGGATGCGATCGTGCTGTCGCTGTCCACCAGCCACAGCTTCGCGTTGGACGAGGTCGCGCGTTATCTGCACTCGTCCTCGGCCGAGCATGTGCTGGTGCAGGCCTTGCTGGATGCGCCGTTGTTCGGCATCCGCTGGCGCTGGAACGCCACCACCGCGATGGCGTTGCCGCGCTTTGCCGGCGGCGGCAAGGTGGCACCGCAGCTGCAGCGGATGAAGTCCGAGGACCTGCTGGCCACGGTGTTTCCCGACCAGGTGGCGTGTGCCGAGAACCTGGCCGGCGAACGCGAGGTGCCCGACCATCCGCTGGTGACGCAGACGCTGGAGGATTGCCTGCATCAGGCGATGGACAGCGCAGGCTGGCTACAGCTGTTGCGTGGATTGGAGTCCGGCGCGATCAGCGTGCTGGCGCACGATCTGGCCGCGCCGTCGCCGCTGGCCGCCGAAGCCTTGAATGCACGACCTTACGCCTTTCTCGATGATGCGCCATTGGAAGAGCGGCGTACCCAGGCGGTGCAGGGCCGGCGCTACGCACCGCAGAGCAGCGACGATCTTGGACGGCTGGATCCGCAGGCGATCGCAGCGGTACGGGACGAAGCTTGGCCGCAGCCGCGCGATCGCGAAGAGATGCACGAAGCGTTGGTCGGCTTGGGCGTGTTGCCGGCCGCCGAGGTGGTCGAACCCGATTGGGCGGCCTGGCTCACCGCGCTCGCCAACGCCGGGCGCGCCGGCATGTTGCAGCAAGACGGGCAGCCACTGGCCTGGATCAGTGTCGAGCGCCTGGCCTGGTTCGCACCGCTGTATCCGCAGGCAGTGTGCCAGCCGTCGTTGCAGGTGCCGGCCGACTGCCAGGTCGTCGACTGGAGCGAGGAACAGGCGCTGCGCGAATTGGTGCGCGCGCGTTTGTCCGTGCTGGGGCCGACCCCGGTCGCAGCGCTGGCATCGGCGCTGCGCCTGCCTGCCCAGGCGATTGCGTTGGCCTTGCTGGCCTTGCAGCGCGAGGGCTATGTGATGGCCGGCCGCTTCAGCGACACGGTGCAGGAAGAGGAGTGGTGCGAGCGTCATCTGCTGGCGCGTATCCATCGCTATACGCTGGGCCGGCTGCGGCGCGAGATCGAGCCGGTCTCGCAGCGCGACTATTTGCGCTTCCTGTTCGAGTGGCAGCATCTGGATCCGGATAGCCGCGTTGCCGGACCGGACGCGCTGGCCAGCGTGCTGGGCCAACTGGAAGGATTCGAAGCGCCCGCCGCGCTGTGGGAGGCCGAACTGCTGCCGGCGCGGGTCGGGGATTACCAGCCGGCCTGGCTCGACGAGTTGTGCACGGCCGGGCGCACGGTGTGGGCGCGGTTGCGGCCGGGCGGCAGCCAGGCCGCGGCCAGCCTGCGCAGCGCGCCGATCGTGCTGCTGCCGCGGCGCGAGGCGCAGCGCTGGAACGCCTTGGCGCGGGGTGACGAGGCGAGCGCGCCATTGGGTTCGCGCGCCGAGCGCGTGGTCGGGTTCCTGCAGCAGCACGGCGCCTGCTTCTTCGACGAGATCGCCGATGCCACCCGCTTGCTCGCCACCGAACTGGAAGATGCCTTGGCCGAGCTGGTGGTCCGCGGCCGCGTGCATTGCGACAGCTATGCCGGCTTGCGCGCGTTGTTGGTGCCGGCCTCCAAGCGGCCGTCGGCGCTGTCGCGGCAGCGCCGACGGGCGCACGCGCTGGGCATTCGCGATGCCGGCCGTTGGGCGCCGGTCCACGCGCTGCCCGCATTGCCGGCCGATGAAGCCGGCGAGCGCCATCAACAGACCCTGGAACATCTGGCGTGGACGCTGCTGCGTCGCTATGGCGTGGTGTGCTGGCGTCTGCTCGAGCGCGAGGCCGGCTGGCTGCCGCCCTGGCGGGACCTGTTGCGGGTATACCAACGGCTGGAGGCGCGCGGCGATATTCGCGGCGGGCGCTTCATCGCCGGGCTGTCCGGCGAGCAGTTCGCCTTGCCGGAGGCGATCGCCGCGTTGCGCCGGGTGCGCGCCCAGCCGCTGACGGAGCACTGGGTCTGCCTCAGTGCCAGCGATCCGGCCAATCTGCTCGGTGGCCTGCTGCCGGGCGAGCGGGTGGCGCGCGTGGCGGGCAATCGCGTGGCCTATCTGGATGGATTGCCGATGGCGGCCTGGAGCGGCGATCGCCTACAGATGCTGCAGCCGCTCGGTCCCGAGCAGGAACGGCAAGCGCTGCTCCTGCTGCAACGTGGCCCCGGTGCCCCGCCGCAGAGCGCGGTGGAGCGTTGGTTGGCGCAGTCGCCGTCCGCGGCCGCGGCGGCGACGCTTGGCGGTGGACACGAGAGGTAGGAGCTGTCGGCCACTCGCCAGCGCCACGGCGCACCGGCGGCCTCGCGGATGCCGAACCGCGGCGCCACTGTAGCGGGTGACGATGGCGCCATGCCGTTGTCAGCAGGGGGCGCGCACGCGCTCACCAGGTCCAGGCCGCCGTCGGCAACCCCGACACCAAACGTCTGCGCCAGCCGGCCATGACCGGTCACCAGGCCGCGCAACCGGTCCGGCTGTGCCGAGCGCGCCTTGCATCGATTCCAGCCCGGCCACCAGTGGCCCCTTCCGACGGATGTCTGATCCGACCGGAAGCCGGCGGGTGTCCGGGGGCGATGGGGAGTGCGCGCAACCTGCGGTAGCGGCATTCGCTGCCTAGTGGCTGTAGCCGAACAGCGCGGCATGGCCGGTGCACGGGGTGAGTCATCGCGGATTGCCCGATGCCGAGGCGGTTTCCGCGCCAGAAAGGTTTTTCAATGCGTGTCGCGGTGCTCGTCATCGTGATTCGCATACGGAGTTGTAGGGATTTTCCCAATCGTCACGTCAGGCGTCACAAATCCGGAAGTCCGTAAGCCTGAATAGCCGCTTTACAGGATCTGCGTCTAAAGCGCATTTGTGCATCGCCGATAGACCCATGCGAGCGGTCGAAGTGTAGCGGTGTCAACCACTGCTTCTTGCCTTGTCCAGACCCGCAATGGCCCAGTCTCATCGGACGTTTCCGACATCAGCGCACTGAAGGTATCCCCGTGTTCAACAATCTTAAAGTCGCTACCAAGCTCTACGCTGGCTTTGGCGCCGTCCTCGTCATTCTGCTGGTGTTGGCAGCGGTGGCCTATTTCAACGTCAGCAAACTTTCCCAGGCCAATTACTGGAACAACCACACGTACGAAGTGCTGGGCGAGGCCGATGCGGCGCTCAGTAGCCTGATCAATATCGAGACCGGCGCCCGTGGGTTCTCGCTGGCCGGCGAGGAGGCATTCCTGGCGCCGTACCATGCTGGAGTGGCGGAATTCGCCAAGCATCTGGCCAAGGCACAGAAGCTGACCTCCGACAATGCTGAGCAGCAGACGCGTCTGAATGCAGTCAAGGATGCGCAGGCGCAATGGCTGTCTGAAGCGGTCCTGCCGCAGATCGCGCTGCGCCGCAAGATCAATGCCGGCGAGGCCTCGATGGAGGCGATGGTCGCCACGATCCGCACGTCCAAGGGCAAGGCCTTCATGGACCGCATGCGCGAGGAAATGGCGCAAGTACGTCGTACTGAAAGCGAGCTGCTGGCCGCACGCTCGGCCGAAGCCGATCAGCTGCAAGCGCGCACCAACCTGACGCTGATCCTGGGCAGCCTGCTGGCAGCGGCATGTGCCGCCCTGACCGGTTACTTGATCGCACGTTCGTTGATGCGCGAACTGGGCGGCGAGCCGAGCACGGTGGTCGATGTCGCCACGCGGATTTCGCAGGGCGACTTGACCATGCAGGTGCATACCAAGCCGAACGACACCACCAGCGCCATGGCGGCCATGAGTCTGATGGTCAGCAAGCTGGTAGCAGTGGTCGGTGAGGTGAATTCGAGCGCCGAACTGTTGGCCGGTTCGTCGGAGGAGGTCAGTGCCACGGCGCAATCGCTGAGCCAGGCGGCCGCCGAGCAGGCTGCCGGAGTCGAACAGACCAGTGCCTCGCTGGAACAGATGACCGCGTCGATCGGACAGAACACCGAAAACGCCAAGGTCACCGACAGCCTGGCCACGCAGGCGGCCAAGGAAACCATCGAAGGTGGCGAAGCCGTGGTTGCCACCACCAAGGCGATGAAGCAGATCGCGCAGAAGATCGGCATCATCGACGACATCGCTTACCAGACCAACCTGCTCGCGCTCAATGCCGCCATTGAAGCGGCGCGTGCTGGCGAACACGGCAAGGGTTTTGCGGTGGTCGCCGCCGAGGTGCGCAAGTTGGCCGAACGCAGTCAAATCGCTGCGCAGGAAATCGGCGAGGTGGCCAGTTCCAGCGTCGAGCTGGCTGACCGTGCCGGTCGGCTGCTGGACACCATCGTGCCCAGCATCAAGCGCACCTCCGACCTGGTGCAGGAAATCTCCGCCGCATCGGAAGAGCAGTCCTCAGGCGTCAGCCAGATCAACGCAGCCGTTGTGCAGTTGAGCCAGACCACCCAGCAAAACGCGAGTGCGTCGGAGGAGTTGGCCGCCACGGCCGAGGAGATGAGCTCGCAGGCCGAGCAGCTGCAGCAGAGCATGGCGTTCTTCCGGCTCGGCGGGAAGGATGCGCCTGTCGCTGCCGCCCCCCGGCGTGGCAGGGCGGTTCCCTCGCGGCCCAGTCGTTCCAGCGGCGGGCAGACGCGCGAACGCAATGCACGCAACTGGCGTGGCAATGCGATGCCGGCCTACGCCATGGCCGACGGTCCGGACGAAAGCCAATTCGCACGCTTCTGAGGCAGCATCAATGGACGCCCCAACCCCCGATGTGATGTCCGGCGACGCCGATGTCGCCGCCCAGTACCTGACCTTCCAGTTGGAGAACGAAACCTTCGCCACCAGCATTCTCGGTATTCGCGAGATCATCCAGTACCGCACGCCGACGCCAGTTCCGGCCATGCCGGCCTGCGTACGCGGTGTGATCAACTTGCGCGGTGCGGTGGTGCCGGTGGTCGATCTGCAGACCCGTCTGGGCCGCGCCGACAGTGCCGTAGGCAAGCGCAGTTGCATCGTCATTCTGGCGACCGAACAGGCGCAGGGATCGCAAGTGATCGGCGTATTGGTCGATGCGGTCAACGCGGTGATCGAGCTTGCCGACCAGGACATCGAGCCAGCGCCGGCGTTCGGTACCCATATCCGGCGCGACCTGCTGCGCGGCATGGGCAAGGTCGGTGAGCGTTTCGTGGTCCTGCTGGACATGGACCAGGTGTTGCGGGTGGACGAAATCGCCGGCATCGCCGACACCCTGGCGGCCTGAGGGTCTCAAGGGGGCGCGTAACAGCAGGGGCGCGATTGCTGCGCCCCGCGTTTCAGTCGGCGTAATGCCAACCGTCGAAACGATGCACCTGGTTGCGTCCATCCAGGCAGGCCTGCTGCAGCGCATGACGTGCGCGCGCCAACAGCACCCCGAGCGACAGTGTGGCCGGACCGGTCGGCACGACGACACCGATGCTGGCGGTCAGCGGGAGCGGCGACCAACTGGCCGCGGCGATGGCCGCGCGGATGCGCTCGGCCGCCGTCATGCCATCCGCCTCGGCGGCGCTCGGCAACAGTGCGCAGAAGCGGTCTGCCTCCAGTCTGGCGATACAGCCCGCCTCCGGCACCTGCGCTTCGATGATCCGCGCGGCCTGCACCAACGCCGCATCGGCCTGCGTAGCCGCTTGCAGGCGCAGGCGTTTGAAGCCATCCAGCTCGATCAACAACAGCCCCGCGGCCTGCGCGGCGGCGCTTGCCGACGCCGCGGCAAGCTGTTGCATCGCGCGTTCCAGCCCGGCGAGGTTGCAGGTGTCGGTAAGAGGGTCGCGCAGGCTGTCTTGCGCAATCAGCGCGGCGGCACGGCGTAAGGCGAGGCTGTCCACCACCTGGCGCGCCAGCGCCTGCAGCGCCGTGCGCTCGGCCGCCGATAGCCGACGCGGCTGCTGGTCCAGGACGCACAGTGTCCCTAGCGCGTGTCCATCGGCGGTGACCAAGGGGGCGCCAGCATAGAAGCGGATATGCGGCGCCCCGGTGACCAGCGCGTTGTCGGCAAAGCGCGGATCGCTGCGCGCGTCGTTCACCTCCAGCACCTGGTCGGGCGCGAGCAGCGCATGTGCGCAGAATGAAAGCTCGCGTGGCGTCTCGGCGGGCTGCATGCCGACGCGTGCCTTGAACCATTGTCGCTGCGCGTCCACCAACGAAATCAGAGCCATCGGCGTTGCGCACACGTTGGCCGCGTCGGCAGCCCAACGGTCGTAGGCCGGCTCTGGTGCGCTGTCGAGAATGGCGCAGGCCTGCAACGCTGCCAGCCGTTCGTCCTCGTTGGCGGGTGGCCGGGCACCGGTCAGCGGGCGGATATCGCCAATCTGCAGCCGGGCTGCCTGCGACAGGTCGGGAGTAGGGCGGTCTGGACACTGCATGCAGGGCGATCCGGTAAAGGGAGCGACAGATGCCCGTCAGCATCGTCTGCCAGGAGGTCACAGGCAATGGGGGAGCGGACTGGAGCGATCGAGCAATGTGTCGTTGCCGCCTTGGCCGTGTGAACGCGGATGGCCAGCTGAGGAGCTTGATGGTCACCGACCGCAGTCCCTGCGCGCGATAAGGATGCGCGCGACATGCATCCGTCGGTGGCGCGCTATGCCTTCAGGCTGGCCAGGTGTGCTCGCAGTTGGTGGTGCCTGCATGGGAATGTGCTGCCGACCAGCTTGTCGTCCGCCGCGCTCGGCTGCGACGTGGTGCGACGCGTGCGTTCCGGCGTGCGGAACACGCTGGCTGCATGTTGTCGGCCATCCGCCCGTCGCAGGCGCGCGTCCTGGTGCAGGACGCATGGCCTGCACCGATGCATCGTTACTTGGAAGGCGGCGTGCTGCTGGGGCGGCGGCTATGCTCGTCGTGAATCTGCATATCCTTTTGCCCCGGGCGTTGCTTGGCGGCCTCGTCGTGTTGGCGATTCTGCTGGCTTTCGGCTTCGCCATGCTGGTCGCCGGCGCTGTCGTCGGGGTGGCGGGGGGACTTGTTCATGGCGATTCATCTGCGGAAGAAGACCGCACCGTAGCGTGGCCGATGTGATCCCGATGCCACGGCTGGCGCAGCAGTGCGTGCCGACCATCCAGTCATCGACGCAGGGGGGCTAAAGGTGCGTACAGGGACGGCGCGTTGCAGAGCACCGCCGTTGGGAGTGGAGCGGAGCCTGCAGGGGATGCCCCCAGGTGCCCTTCCAAAGATGCCTCCAGCGTCGCCTTGTCAGCACCATAGGCAGCCGCGTGGCCTGCAAACAGAAAGGCCGAAGTCCTTGCTGTACAAGGAATCCGGCCTTCTTGCGCTCCCTTGGTGGGAGAAGAATGGTGGAGCGGAGGAGGATCGAACTCCCGACCTTCGCATTGCGAACGCGACGCTCTCCCAGCTGAGCTACCGCCCCACGCGCCATCGATTCTACCTGCGTGCCGCGCCGTTCGCCAAGCATCGGGCTGCGGCACCGCAAGGGCGGATGACGTTACTCGCCGACCAGCGGGAACTTCAGGTCCGGGTTCTGCGCCTTCCACTCCTTGTAGGACGCGGTGCCTTCCCAGGCAGCGAAGGCCTTGGGCGTGCGACCACGGCCGGACCAGGTCTCGCCGGTGTGCGGCAACTGATACTTGGGCTTGACCTCGCTGCGGCCGCTCTTGGCAGCGTCCTTGCGCGGGGCGCTGACCGCGCTACCCAGGTGCGCGGCGATGTCGTTGCGCTGCTTGGCGTTGAAGTGATCGGCAAACTGCTCCAGCAGCGACACGATGGTGGCATGGGCCGATGCCGCTTCGCTGGCGCGCTCGGCCTTTTCCTGATCTTCCAGCTTCTGCAGTTCGTCCAGCAGCTTGGCCTTGGCTTGCGCGAGGGAATCCAGTTTCGAAGAAGTAGTGCTCACAGAGGTAAAGCCTCGGAATAGGGAGAAAGGCGTCGCCTTGAAGGCGCTGGCCATTATGGCATGAGCTTGTCGGGCGGCCGCCCCTGGGGCATGCCTGCACGCAGCGCCAACGCAGTGTTCACGGTTGCTACGCCGGCAGCGGGCCACAGTGGCAAGCGCGCGATGCCGTTCGCAGCGCAGCGGCGCGTTGCCATCATGGGAGCCGAGCAAATGCGCGAGGACATGCAACAGGCAGGCGGAGCCGACCGCCATCAGGGCGGTGTCCAGGCACCCGGCCGAGCGAAGCGCTGCACCTGCCGGTCGCGATTAGGCACTCATGCCGCGTGTGCCGATGTGCAAGCGCGCAGAGCACCAGTTACCGACGGGCGCTATCGTTGCGCTGACCCTCGGGCAAACCGATGAGCCTGAGCGAGTACCGGCGCAAGCGCCGCTTCGATCGCACCGGCGAACCAGAACCAGGGAAACGCCTGCCACGCGGGCAGCGGGCGATCTTTGTCGTGCAGCTGCATCATGCCAGCCGGCGTCATTACGATTTCCGCTTGCAGGTCGGCGATGCGCTGAAGAGTTGGGCGGTGCCCAAGGGGCCGAGCTACGACCCCAAGGTCAAGCGCATGGCAGTGGAGGTGGAGGATCATCCACTCGACTACGCGCAATTCGAGGGACAGATTCCGCGGGGCGAATACGGTGGCGGCCATGTGGCGCAGTTCGACCATGGGGTATGGACGACTGCCGGCGATGCCGAGGCGCAACTGGCCAAGGGCCATCTGCGTTTCGAGCTGTTCGGCAGCAAGCTCAAGGGGGGCTGGCATCTGGTGCGCTCGGGGAAGCCGGCGCGCCAGCCGCAATGGTTGCTGTTCAAGGATGAAGACGCATATGCCGGCACGCTCGAGGCCGATGACTTGCTGGCCGACGTGACGGCCGCGCCGGCGGCGGATGTACGCCGTGCCGGCGCCGGCAAGCCATCGCAGACACGCGCGCTAAGCCATGTGCCGGCGCCGCGGCGCAGACGCGTCGATTGGGCGCGGCGTGCGTTGGCCCTGACCGCGGCGCGGCGCGCGACGTTGGAGGATGGGCCGTTCGCGCCACAGCTGGCCAAGCTGGGCGCGAATCCGCCGGAGGGCGCGCAGTGGTTGCACGAAATCAAATGGGATGGCTACCGCCTGCTGGCCACGGTACACAACGGTGTGGTGCGGCTGTGGTCGCGCAATGCCCTGGAGTGGACCGATAAGGTGCCGGAAGTCCGCGATGCCATCCAGGCGCTCGGCCTGCGGTCGGCGCAGCTGGATGGCGAGTTGATCGCCGGCCGCGGCACCCGCGCCGATTTCAATCTGTTGCAGGCCACCTTGTCCGGCGAGCGTCAGGCGCCACTGGCGCTGGTGGTGTTCGATCTGCTGCACCTGGACGGCGTGGATCTTTCCGGCGCCCCGTTGCGCGAACGCAAGCAATTGCTGCAGGCGGTGCTGGAGGCTGCGCCGCCGCGGAACTTGGCCTATAGCTCGCACATCGAAGGCGATGGCGCGCAGGCCTTTCGGGTCGCAGGCGAGCAGCACTTCGAAGGCATCATCTCCAAGCGCGCCGAGCGCGCCTACCAGGCTGGGCGCAGCGAGGATTGGCGCAAGACCAAGCAACTCGCCAGCCAGGAATTCGCCGTGGTCGGCTATACCACCCCCAAGGGCAGCCGCGGCAGCTTCGGCGCGCTGCTGCTGGCCACGCCGGACGCGCAACATGGCTGGCGCTACGTCGGGCGTGTGGGCTCGGGATTCTCCGATGCCATGATCCCGGTGTTGGCGGCCAAGCTCGGCGGTGGCGACCGCCGCCCGTGTGTCCACGTCCCCGCCAACGACACCGACCTGCGCAGCGCCCGCTGGTTCGCGCCGCGCTTCGTGGTGGAGGTGGTTGATCGCGGCATCGGCGGCCAGGCCTTGCTGCGCCAGGCCTCCTTCAAGACACTTCGCAACGACAAGACGGTCGAGGCGTTGCGCGATACCGACAGCGACCAGACGGCCGCGTCTTCCGCCAACACGGCGACGGCGCGCAAGCGCAGCCGCGCAGCAGTATCGGCTTCACCTCTGCCGACCCTGTCCAGTCCGGGCAAGCTGATCTATCCGGACATCCGCGCCAGCAAGGGCGACGTCTGGGCGTACTACCAGGCGGTGATGCCGCAGCTGCTGCCGCAGATCGTCGGTCGCCCGCTGTCGGTCATTCGCTGCCCCAGTGGTGCGCACAAACCCTGCTTCTTCCAGAAGCACCACAGCGCCGGGCTGGAACGGGTCGGCACGATGCGCCTGGCAGAAGACGCCGGCCTGCAGGCCGAGTACCTGGTGGTCGAGGACGCGGCCGGCTTGCTGGAACTGGTGCAATTCAACGCGCTGGAATTCCATCCCTGGGGCGCGTGCGCGGATCAGCCGGAGCGAGCCGACCGGGTGGTGTTCGACCTGGATCCTGGCCCGGACGTGCCATTTGCCGAGGTCAAGCGTGCCGCCAGCGATATCCGTCGGTTGCTGGCGCAGTTGGAGCTGGAGTCGTTCCTGCGGGTGTCCGGCGGCAAGGGCCTGCACGTGGTGGTGCCACTCAATCCCGGCTGCGACTGGGAACTGACCAAACGCTTCGCCAAGGGCTTCGCCGAGGCGCTGGCGCAGTCCGAGCCGGCGCGCTTCATCGCCACCGCCAGCAAGCGGCTGCGCAACACCCGCATCTTCGTCGACTACCTGCGCAACGGGCGCGGTGCCACCGCCGTCGCTTCGTATTCGTTGCGGGCGCGGCCAGGCGCGCCGGTGGCCTTGCCGTTGGCGTGGTCGGAGCTGCCGCGACTGCATCGGGCCGACGCGTTCACCCTGCGCGAGGTGCCCGAGCGCCTACGCCGGCGGCGCAAGGATCCCTGGGCAGCGCTGGCGCGTATCGAGCAGAACCTGGCGCGCTGGGCAGCGCAGGAGTGAAGATGCCGAACCGTCTGGCGCGGCCGACGCACTGCCGCAGCGCCGGCGCAAAGACCGCAGTCAGCGGGTGGCAGTGTCGTCCAGCAGCGGCAACAGCTGTGCCGCCAGCTGCGCGTGCCGCCATTGGCCCAGCGCTGCGGGCCATTCGCGCTGTTCGATCAGTGCTTCCAGGTGTCGGCGCGACGCCAGCACGCCATCGGGTAAGCCCAGTTCGCGGCTGCGCTGGCCGACGGCGTCCTGTAGCCGCTTGAGCAAGCCCTTGTGGCGATCGGTTGCCGCCTGTGCGAGCGGGGCATGCTCCTCGTCCGGCAGCGGCGTGGTCAATGCCTCCCAGACTGCGCCGGCGAGCTTGCGCGGAGCCTTGGGGAACTTGTCGAACTGCCGCAGAAGGGCGTCTTGATCGGCGGGCGGAAAGCGCGCGAGCTGGTTGGCCAGTTCGTTGTCGAGAATCCAGCTGCGCGGACGATCGCTCTGCCTGGCCTGCAGATCGCGCCAGCGCAACAAGCGCAGCAACCGGCGCTGTGCCTCTGGCTCAAGGAATTGCGCCGCGCGCAGACTGGTGTGCGGCCAGCGCTCGCCGTCATCGTGCTCGACGGTGGCCAACAGGCGTTCGGCATCCTCGGCCAGCCAGTCGCGCCGGCCTTGCGTGGCCAGGCGTTCGTCCAGTGCGTCGTGCAGCGCGAACAGATAGCGCACATCGTCGGCGGCATAGTCGAGCTGCGCCGGCGATAGCGGCCGGCGCATCCAGTCAGACCGCGTCTCGCCCTTGCTCAGCAGCGTGCCGGTCACCTCGTGCACCAGTTTTTGATACCCCAGGCCGGCGCCAACGCCGGCGAGCGCGGCGGCGATCTGGGTATCGAACAGCGGACGCGGCAATACGCCGCAGGCGCAGCGGAAGGTCACCAGGTCCTCGCTGGCGCTGTGCATCACCTTGAGGATGTCCGGCGCGCGCAACCACTGTGCCAATGCGTCGGTCATGCCCGGGATCAGCGGATCGATCAGCAGGATCTCCTCACCGATGGCCATCTGCACCAGGGCCAACTGCGGCCAATAGGTCCGCTCGCGAATGAATTCGGTGTCCAGGCCGATGCGTGCGGGACGCGGATGCAGGCGATCGGTCAGTTCGGATGGGTGGGTGATCCAGTGGGGCACGTGGTGTCCGTCGATGGCAGGAGTTTGCGCAGTCCGCGCAGAATAGCCTAACGTCGCGATCGCCGGCCGGGAGAGCGGAGCTGTGGAAGGAGCGGGTGGTGGGTGAGTGCGGCAAACGGAGGACGGCATGGGCGCTCGTCGCGCTGTGCGTGTGCGCCTGTTCGCGCGAACAGGCACCGGCGCCTGCGCCCGCTGCCGCTGCATCGCCTGCAGTGATCACTGCGGCGCCGCAGGTCTCCATCGGTGGCGAAGAGTCGGCCGAGACCGTCGCCCGCTGGCAGCCGCCGCCGGTGGACCTGGGCGAGCAGACGGTGGTGCAGGCGCGTCAGCGCGCTGATCAGGCGTTGCAGGAGGACCGTCTGTACCGGCAGCCCGATGATGCCATTCCGCTTTACCTGGCGATCCAGCGCCGCACCGGTGGCAAGGATGCAGCCAGCCGGCGTGGTCTGGAACGCGCACGTGCACGTCTGCTCGAGCTCGGGCACGAAGCCCTGGCGCGCATCGCCCAGCAGGACACCGCGCTCGAGCAGGCGCGTGAGCTTGCCATCGTGGCGCTGGCGTTGGCGCCCGACGATCCGAAGGTGCGCGACCTGCAGCAGCGGGTGGAGACGGCGCAGCGCGTGCTCGCCTTCAATCGCGCTGGCGAGGATGATCTGCGCGCCGGCCGGCTGGGCGAGGATGGCAATGGCGCGCTGATCAATTTCCGCGATGCTGCCCAGCTCGATCCAGAGGATCCGCGCGCGCGCCAGGGGCTGGCGGCGGTGGAGAGTGCGCTGTTGCGGCGGGCCGAGCGCGCCGCCGATGCCGGTAACTTCGTCGCGGCCCGTTACTGGGTGCAGATGGCGGCCAAGGCGCGTCACCAGGCGCCGACCATCGCCGATGCGCGTGCGCGCATCGAACGCGTGCGCCGCGGCCAGATCGCTGCCTTGCGCGATGCCGGCCTGCGCGACCTGACCTCGCCGCGTGGGCTGAAGGCGGCCGGAGAGAAGCTGGCCAGCGTGCTGCGTATCGCCGACCCAGGCGATCCGATGGTCGGCGAACTGCGGCGTCGGCTGGAGCTGGCCACGCACTACGGCAGCTTCCGACCCGGGCAGGTTTTCACCGACGGCTTGAAGTCCGGCGGTCGCGGGCCGCAGATGATCGTGGTGCCGCATGGTGCCTTCCGTATGGGCGCTGCCGACAGCGAGCGTGGGGCTTCGGACAACGAGCGTCCTGCGCACTACGTACGCTTCGCACGTGGATTCGCCTTGTCGATCACCGAGGTCACGGTCGCCGAGTTCCGCCAGTTCGTCGAAGCCACCGGTGCCCGGCCGCGCGCCACCCGACGCGGGCATTCTGTGGTCTATGACGAGCGCAGCGGCAATTTCATCCGTCGCAGCGGCGTGGATTGGCAATCGGATTACAACGGCGCGCGCGCGGCGCCCAACAGTCCGGTCATGCATGTCAGCATCCGCGACGCCGAGGCGTATGCGGCCTGGCTGAGCGAGCAGACCGGGCGGCATTACCATCTGCCCAGCGAAGCCGAGTTCGAATACGCGTTGCGCGCCGGGACCAGCGGACGCTATCCCTGGGGCAACGCCGGCACACCGCCGATCGATGCGGGCAACTACACCGGCGGTAACGACGTCTCGCGCAGCGGCAGGCACTGGAACAACGGTTTCGTCGGTTATGGCGATGGATTCTGGGGGCCGGCGCCGGTCGGCAGTTTCCGCGCCAATCCCTGGGGCCTGCACGACATGGGCGGCAATCTGAGCGAATGGGTGGCCGACTGCTGGCATGCCAGTTATCGGCGCGCGCCTGCCGACGGCGCGGCCTGGTTCAACCCTGGATGCCGGCAGCGCGTGGTCCGCGGGGGGAGCTGGGCCAACTCGCCGCAACAGACGCGCGCGGCCTGGCGACTGTCGCAGGACTCGGATACCACCAGCGCGCGGATCGGCTTTCGGGTGGCGCGCGGCATCTAGCCTCAGCGGCCGCTGCTGCCGCCGCAACACGCGCAGAAGTCCCGGGCGTAGCAGCGGCTCCCCATCGACGCGAGCGGCCGCGTAGGCGTGGCCCACATTGCGAAGCGTTTGCCCGTCTGGAACCTGAATAATCCTCACTTTGGCTTAACGAATGCGAACATGCTCTCTGGCGGCGTCTAACCGGCGTCGACTTGCAGGTTCACAATGGCGCCCATTCGAGGAGTGCCTGTGATGAATTGGGGGATCAAGGTGTTTCGTTGGGTGATCGCAGCGTTGTTGGTCGTCGGCAGCGGCTATGCCGTCGCGCGCCATTTACAGGCCAGCAACGTCGCTGGCCATTATCGGTCGGTGCAAGTGTTTCGTCCGGCCGGGATACCGAAGGCGATGGTCGTGCTGCTGCCGGACAGCGCACATGCCGCCGACGGCAAGCATCTGGCGGAAACCCTGAGCGCAGACGGTGCACTGGTGGCGGTGGTGAATACCGCGCGTTATCGCTCGCGTTTCCTGGCCCGCCAGGCGAAGTGCACTTCATTGGCCGACGATGCCGAGCGCTTGGGCAAGAAGATCCTGCGTGCCGAGCACGTGGACGCCTTCCTGCCGCCCTTGTTGGTCGGACAGGGCGATGGTGCGTTGCTGGCAAGGCAGGCGGTGGCGTCGGCGGCGCCGGATGTGCTGTCCGGTGCGGTCGTGGTCGAAGGAGCGGAGCCGGCCAGCAATGGCGATAGCCTTGCCTGTCCGACCGCCGCGACCGATCCAGCCCAGGGCTTCGTGCAGGTACTTGGCCGCGATGCCACTGCGGTACAGATCGCCGGTGCGACCCGCAAGCACTTTTCTGTCGGGCAAGCCGAGGGGCTGGCCGATCTGCCGCTGGTGGAACTGCATGCTCCGGGTAGCGATCGACTGGTGGTGCTGCTCTCCGGCGACGGCGGCTGGCGCGAACTGGACAAGGGTATTGCTGCGCAATTGCAGAAGCACGGCGTTTCGGTGGTGGGCTGGAACAGCCTGCGTTATTTCTGGGGAACGCGTACGCCGCAGCAGGTGGCCGCGGACCTGGATCGGGTGATCGCCAACTATCGACAACGCTGGCACGTGCGGCATGTTGCGCTGGTGGGATACTCCTTCGGAGCCGACGTACTGCCGTTTGCCTACCGCGACATGTCGCCGTCACAGCGCGAGACGGTGCAGTTCGTCAGCCTGCTAGGCCTCGGCCACCATGCCGACTTCAAGGTCCGCGTCGGCGGCTGGCTGGGCTGGCACAACGACGCGGAGCTGCCGGTGACACCGGCGCTGCAGGCACTGAACCTGCGCCAGGTGCAGTGCATCTACGGCGACGAGGAAAAAGACACGCTTTGCCCGGAATTGCGGGCACGAGGCGTGCAGGTCGTGGTGCGCCCGGGCGGCCACCATTTCGACCATGATCCGGTGGCGCTGGCCGGGGCGTTGATGGATGGCTGGCACACGGCCAACCAGGCTAGCGACCCGGGTTGAGGTCGGCCGCGTCCTGGTCGTCGCTGGCGTCGACGTGCACGGCGATGCTGCCGTCGGCCAGTCGAATCCGCAGTGCATCGCCCGGCGCGACCTGCGCGTGGCTGCGCACCAGCGCGCCATCGTCGCTGCGGCTCACGATGGCATAGCCACGCGCCACCGTGGCCAGCGGGCTGACCGCTTCGAGCGAACGTGCCAGCCCGCGCAGCTGCAGCTGATCGTGCTGCAGCCGGCGCTGCATCGCCGCCAGGGGATGCAGCCCTTGCAGGCGCTGGCGCCAGCCGGCCAGCTCGCGTTGCGGGCTGTGTAGCCGAAGCTGTGTCTGTGCGCGCTGGGTGCGCGCCTGCAGGCGTTCGAGAATCTGCGTCATCCGCATGCGCAGCTGGCGCCCAGCATCCTGCTGCCGGCGCTGCAGCAGTTGCAGGCGCGCCTGCGGACTACGCGCTTGTAGCCGCAGCGCCAGGCGGTCGGCCCGCTGGATCGCCTGGTCGAGCGCATGGCGCTGCAGTTGCAGCAAGCGCGCCTGTGCGCGGTGCAGGCGTGCGGTCAGTTCGCGTTGGTCGGGAACCAGCAGTTCGGCCGCCACCGACGGCGTGGGGGCGCGCACGTCGGCGACGAAGTCGCTCAGGCTGACGTCGGTCTCATGACCCACTGCCGAGACGATCGGCGTGCTCGCTGCAGCAATCGCCCGCGCCAGCCGCTCGTCGTTGAAGGCCCACAGGTCTTCCAAGGAGCCGCCGCCGCGCGTGAGTAGGATGACGTCGTAGCGGCCGCAGGCGTCGGCGCGTTCGAGCAGCTGGGTGAGCTGGGCGGCGGCGCTGTCGCCTTGTACCAGTGACGGCAGCACGTCCACCTCCAGTAGCGGGAACCGTCGCGCCAGCACGCTGAGCACGTCACGCACCGCGGCGCCACTGGGCGAGGTGATGACCGCCAATCGCCGTGGCTGGGGCGGCAGCGGTTGCTTGCGTGCCGGATCGAACAAGCCTTCGTCGGCCAGCCGGGCGCGCAGTGCCTCGAAGGCGCGGCGCAGCGCGCCTTCGCCGGCTTCTTCGAGATGATCCAGCACCAATTGGTAATCGCCACGCGCTTCGTACAGCGTCAGCCGTCCACGCGCGAGCACGCGCAAGCCTTCGCGCGGCTGGAACTTCAACCAGCTGCTCTTGGGTTTGAACATCGCGCAGCGGATCTGCGCACGCGCGTCCTTGAGGGTGAAGTACAGGTGGCCCGACGACGGGCGGGTCACGTTGCCCAGTTCGCCCTCGACCCAGATCAGCGGGAACGATCCCTCCAGCAAGTCGCGCGCCAGCGCGTTGAGTTGGCTGGGGGTGAGAATCTCTGTGGTGCGATCGGCCATTGCCGCATTATCCCGCAGCGGCGGACCGGATGGTGCGGCGCCGAGCTGGCATCAGCATCCGTGCTGGGCGAGCGCCCAGGCCACGTGCTCGCGCACCAGCGGCGAGGGATCCTCGCGTCGGGCCTGCAGTGCGCCCAAGACTTCCGGCGTCGTCGGCGCATTGCCGAGCGCCACCGCGAGATTGCGCAACCACCGCTGGTGGCCGCTGCGGCGGATCGGGCTGCCTTGGGTGCGGCGCAGGAACTCGTCCTCGTCCCAGGCGAATAACTGTGGCAACGTGGCGATGTCCAGATCGTTGCGCGCGCGGAAGTCCGGCTCGTCGGTGCGACGCGCGAACTTGTTCCAGGGGCACACCAGTTGGCAGTCGTCGCAGCCGAAGATGCGGTTGCCGATCGGCTTGCGCATCGCTTCCGGGATCTCGCCCTCGTGCTCGATGGTCAGATAGGCGATGCAGCGCCGGGCATCCAGCCGTTGCGGGGCGATGATGGCCTGGGTCGGGCAGATGTCGATGCAGCGCGTACAGGTGCCGCAGTGGGCGCTGGCCGGTGTGTCGATCGGTAGCGGCAGGTCCAGGTAAATCTCGCCCAGGAAGAACCAGGAGCCGCCGTTACGGTCGATCAGACAGGTGTGCTTGCCGATCCAGCCCAAGCCGGCATTGCGCGCCAGCGCGCGTTCGAGCACCGGCGCGGAGTCGACGAACACCCGGTAGCCGAACGGGCCAATGGTCTCCTGGATGCGCTCGGCGAGTTTCTGTAGCCGGTTGCGCATCAGCTTGTGATAGTCGCGTCCGAGCGCGTAGCGCGCCACGTAGGCGCGCTGGCCATCGGCCAGGGTGTCCCAGGCCTGGGTATCGTCCTTGCGGCCATAGTCCAGCCCCACCGAGAGCACGCGCAGGGTGCCGGGCACCAGTTCCTGCGGACGCGAACGCTTGTCGCCGTGCTGGGCCATCCAGTGCATGGTCCCGTAGAGGCCTTCGGCCAGCCAGCTGCGCAGGTGCTGTTCGTCCTCGCCCAGCTCGATGCCGGCGATGCCGCAGCGCTGGAAGCCGGCTGCACGCGCCAACGCACGGATCTGCGTGGCGGCGGCGGTGAGGTCGGGCAGGGTGGGAACGGCGGACATGCCGACAAGTATAGAATTCCGGCCATGTACGCACCGCTTGCTCTCTACGACACCGCTGCCGCGCGCATGCTCGACGCGCAGGCGACCCAACTGCTCGGTGGCGACGGCTACATCTTGATGCAACGGGCGGGGCAGGCCGCCTGGCAGTGCTTGCTGGAGCGCTGGCCGCGCGCACGGCGATTGCTGGTGGTCTGCGGCACCGGCAACAACGGCGGCGATGGCTATGTGCTGGCGCGCCTGGCCCAGCGTGCTGGCCGCCAGGTGCAGGTGGTTCACCTTCCCGAGCAGGGACCGGGCTCGCCGCTGTCCCAGCGTGCCTGTACCGACTATCTGGCCGCAGGTGGTGCAGTCGATCTGTTCCCGTGTCCGCTGGCACACGCCGATGTGATCGTCGATGCCTTGTTCGGCATCGGCATGAACCGCACGCCCGATGCGGAAACCGCCGGATTGATCGAGGCCATCAACGCTGCAGGCGTGCCGGTGCTGGCGCTGGACGTGCCCAGCGGCCTGGATGCCGATCGCGGCGTCGCCTTCGGCGCAGCCGTCCGCGCCAGCGCGACCCTGCAATTCATCGTTCCGCATGTCGGTCTGTATACCGGCGATGCACTGGAGCATGCCGGCGATCGCGTCCTGGCGCCGTTGGAGGTGCCGGCCTCGGCCTTCGATGGCCTGAGCGCTGTTGCCCAGGCATGGACAATGGAGGCGTTGGCGGCGCATTTGCGGCCACGCCGGCGCAACAGCCACAAGGGCGAATCCGGCCGGGTGCTCTGCATCGGCGGTAACCTCGGCAGTGGTGGCGCCATTCTGTTGACCGCCGAGGCGGCCCTGCGCAGCGGTGCCGGACTGGTGCAGGTCGCCACCCGCGCCGAGCACGTGGCGCCGTTGCTGACCCGCTGTCCCGAGGTGATGGCGCGCGCCGTCCACAGCGACGACGACATCGCTGCGCTGGCCTCGGCGGCGGATGCGCTGGCACTCGGTCCGGGATTGGGGCAGGACGATTGGGCGCAAGCGCTGTGGCGTGCGGGCATGACCTCCGAGACTGCCTGCGTGCTGGATGCCGATGGCTTGAATCTGCTGGCTGCGCACGCGCTTCCATTGCGCGCGTCGCTGGTGCTGACGCCGCATCCTGGCGAGGCCGGGCGCCTGCTGGGCTTGTCCACCGCCCAGGTGCAGCGCGATCGTTTGTCCGCTGCTGCTGCCCTGGTGACGCGCTTCGGTGCCGTGGTCGTGCTGAAGGGCGCCGGCACCGTGGTGGCCGCCCCCGGCATGCCGCCGCGCATCATCGATGCCGGCAATGCCGGCATGGCGGTCGGTGGCATGGGCGATCTGTTGACCGGCGTGATTGCCGCGCTGTTGGGCCAGGGCTGGTCGCCGTTCGATGCCGCCAGCCTGGGCGCCTTGCTGCATGCCTGTGCCGGCGATGCCGCAGCCGCCGACGGCGAGCGCGGCCTGCTGCCGACCGATCTATTGCCGCAGTTGCGGCGCCTCGCCAATCCCGGAGCTTTGCATGTCTAACCTGGCCGGCCAACTGGCCGACGTCGAACACACCGAGCGCTTGGGACAGGTGCTGGCGAACACGCGTCCGGAGCGCGCGATGGTGCAATTGCATGGCGATCTCGGCGCAGGCAAGTCCACCCTGGCGCGGGCATTGCTGCGCACATTGGGGGTGACAGGCCCGATCCGTAGCCCCACCTACACCTTGATCGAGCGCTATCCGCTTGCCGCCGGCGGCGAAGCCTGGCACCTGGATCTGTACCGTATCGGCCAGGCTGCGGAACTGGATTTCCTCGGGCTGGACGAAGCGGCCGCCACCTTGTGGCTGGTGGAATGGCCCGAGCGTGGCGCGGGCGCGCTACCACCGGTGGATCTGGATGTGGAGCTGGCGATGCAGGGCGACGGGCGGCAATTCGCCCTGCACGGGCGTAGTCCGTTGGGGCACGCCTGGCTGCAGCGGCTGGCCGATCATGGCGACTTGCAGTCCTTTTTTGCCTCCTGACCGGAAGAATGAACGCCAGGTTGTGGATTATTAAGGGAAATTGCCTTGATTTTCACATGGTGGGGTGTTTGAATCCGGCTCCATGATCATGGGGCGCCGACAACTCGCTGTTTCCGCCATGACCGCCGGCCTGAGCCTGGCGGTTTTTGCTGCCTGGGCCGGCGAAATCAAGGCGGTCGGCGTCAGTACCGGTGCCACCGGTACCCGTGCGGAAATCCAGTTGGCCGGCAGCGGCGCGTTCAAGACCTTGTCGCTGGCCAATCCGAATCGCCTGGTGGTCGATTTTCCCGATTCCGCGGGTGCCCGTGGCCTCAAATTGCCATCCGCGTCGGGCCTGGTGACCGGGGTGCGCACGGGGCAGCCGGTGCCGGGGACCTTCCGCGTCGTCTTCGAACTCGCCAGTCCGGTCACCGCGCTCAAGCCGCAGATGCAGACCGTCGGTGCCAGCTCGACCCTGGTGATCGAATGGCCTGGTGACTACGCGTCGGCACCGGTGGCGACGGCTCCCGCGCCGCCGCCACCGCCGGGTCCGGATGCCCAGGCCGAAGCCGCACGCGCCACCGCTGCGTTAGCCTCGGCCGCGCAGCGCGCGTCCGCGCAACCTGTTCCGGCACGCCCGGTCGTGGTTCCTGCCTCGGCAATGCCGAGCGTGACACCGGCGCCGGTGCCGACCACGGTCGCCACCGGCGTGCCCGCCCCGCGTCCGCCGTCCGGCGAGCGTGCCGGTGCAATGGCCAGCACCAATGGCGCTTCGCCTGCGGCCATTCTCAACGGTGGTAGCCCCCCCGCGGCGGTTGCGGTCACGCCCGCTGCGCCGAAGGGAAGCGATGCCGACGACGCGATGCCGACGCCACGCCCGCTGCTGCCGAGTGAGGCGTCGCGGGTGAAGATGGCGCCGGGCATGCGTCCGCTGGTGGTGGCGATCGATCCGGGCCATGGCGGGCAGGATCCTGGGGCCCAGGGACCGACCGGCAAGCGCGAGAAGGACGTGACCCTGGCGATCGGGCGCGAACTGGCACGCCAGGTCAATGCCACGCCCGGCATGAAGGCCTACCTGACCCGCGACACCGATGTGTTCATTCCGCTGCCGATGCGCGCACAGAAGGCACGCGCCGCCAAAGCCGATATCTTCATCTCGATCCATGCCGATGCGGCCGAAAACCGTAGCGCCACCGGCTCGTCGGTCTACGTGCTGTCCACCAAGGGGGCTTCCTCGCAACGCGCGCGCTGGCTGGCCGACAAGGAAAATGCCGCCGACCTGGTCGGCGGCGTACGCCTGCAGCAAACCGAAAGCACGCTGGCCAACGTCCTGCTGGACCTGGCCCAGAGCGGCCATATGAAGGCCTCGGAAGATGCCGCAGGCCATGTGCTCGGTGGCTTGAAGCGGATCGGCAATAACCACAAGCCGGAGCTGGAACGCGCCAACTTCGCGGTGCTGCGGACCTCGGACATGCCGGCCATGCTGGTGGAGACCGCCTTCATCTCCAATCCCGACGAAGAACGTCGGCTGACCGATCCGTCCTATCAGCGCAAGATCGCCAGCGCAGTGCTCGACGGCATCGATACCTTCTTTACCCGGCAGCCACCACCGGGCACCTTGTTCGCTGCCCGTGCGCAGGCCGAAGCCGATGCCGCGGCCGGCACGGTCGCCGGCGGCAGTCGCTGACCCGCTCGGCTATCATCGCTTCCTGATTCCTCGATGACGGCGCCTTGCGGTGCCGGATTGCCGTGCCGATGTCTGTCTTGTCCGTGTTGTTGCCGTTGTCTGCGTCCTGCGCGTGCGTACGGAGTCTGCGCTGATGGCGATCCGTCCGCTGCCCGAGATCCTGATCAACCAGATCGCCGCTGGCGAAGTGGTCGAACGTCCTGCCTCGGTGGTCAAGGAGCTGGTCGAGAACGCACTCGATGCCGGTGCCACGCGCGTGGACATCGACCTGGAGGAAGGCGGGGTGCGGCTGATCCGGATCCGTGACAATGGCGGCGGGATCGCGCCGGACGAACTGCCGCTGGCGATCTCGCGGCACGCCACCAGCAAGATCGCGTCGCTGGACGATCTGGAAACGGTGGCAACGCTGGGGTTCCGAGGCGAGGCGCTGCCGTCGATCGCCTCGGTCAGTCGCTTCACCCTGATCTCGCGGCAACCGCATGCCGAGCACGGGTCGTCGCTGCAGATCGAAGGCGGCCGCGTCGGCGAGGTCGTCCCGCATGCGCATGCGCCCGGCACCACGGTCGAGGTGCGCGAGTTGTTCTTCAATGTTCCGGCACGGCGCAAGTTCCTGCGTGCCGAACGCACCGAACTGGGACACATCGAGGAGTGGCTGCGTTCGTTGGCGCTGGCGCGGCCGGATGTGGAACTGCGCGTGTCGCATAACGGCAAACCATCGCGGCGCTACAAGCCGGGCGATCTCTACTCGGACGCGCGGCTGGGCGAAACCCTGGGTGAGGACTTCGCCCGGCAGTCCTTGCGGGTGGATCACAGCGGCGCCGGTCTGCGCCTGCATGGCTGGATCGCGCAGCCACACTATTCGCGTGCCAGCACCGACCAGCAATACCTCTACGTCAATGGCCGTTCGGTGCGCGATCGCAGCGTGGCACATGCGGTCAAGATGGCGTATGGCGATGTGCTGTTCCATGGCCGTCAGCCGGCCTACGTGCTGTTCCTGGAGCTGGATCCGGCACGGGTGGACGTCAACGTGCATCCGGCCAAGCACGAGGTACGTTTCCGCGAAGCGCGCCTGATCCACGACTTCGTCTATCGCAGCTTGCAGGAAGCACTGGCGCAGACGCGCGCCGGTACCGCGCCGGCCAGCATCGGTCGGGAGGCGGACTTGCCGGTCGAAGCTGGTGCGCAACCCATTGCCGCCGGCGCGCAGGCGCCACGGTTTGGGCTGGGGCAGGGCGGTGGCGGCTTTGGCCGCGCCAGCTGGGGGCCGGCGCAGACGCCGCTCGGCCTGCGGGTGGATGAGGCGCCGGCCGCCTATGCGGCGCTCTACGCACCGCCTGCCAGCCAGTCGGAAACGCATGGAGGGGTGCTGGCTGCATCTGCATCGAGCGGCCTGCCCGAGACCCGTGCGGAGACCGGCGTGCCGCCGCTGGGCTATGCGATCGCGCAATTGCACGGCATCTACATCCTGGCCGAGAACGCCGACGGCCTGATCGTGGTGGACATGCATGCCGCCCACGAACGCATTGGCTACGAGAGGCTCAAGCAGGCGCACGACAGCATCGGCCTGCGCGCCCAGCCACTGCTGGTGCCAATCACCCTGGCGGTGGGCGAACGCGAGGCCGATACGGCCGAGCGCGAGGCCGAAACGCTGGCGACGCTGGGATTTGAGATCACCCGCAGCGGTCCGCAGTCGCTGCACGTGCGCAGCATTCCGGCGCTGTTGGCCAATGCCGAGCCCGAAGCCTTGCTGCGCGACGTGCTTGGCGACTTGCGCGAACATGGCCAGAGCCGACGGATTGCCAGCGCGCGCGACGAGTTGCTGTCGACCATGGCTTGCCACGGCGCGGTCCGCGCCAATCGCAGGCTGACGGTGCCGGAAATGAACGCCCTGCTGCGCGATATGGAAGTCACCGAACGCTCTGGGCAGTGCAATCATGGCCGGCCGACCTGGGCGCGGTTTACGCTGGGCGAAATCGATCGTTGGTTCTTGAGGGGGCGTTGATGACAGGGGGACGTTGCAGGCAGCCTCGCCAGTGGGCGCTGCCGTTGTGGGGCGTGCTGGCGATCGCCACGTTGACCGGCTGTGGCCGCGACGCGCCACCAGAAGCACGGCCGGCGATCATGGATTCGGCGTTTCTCGCCGACCACGCCGCCTGGCGGCAGCAGCGGCTGGCCTCGCTGCGCGCCGCGGATGGCTGGACGAGCTTGGTGGGCCTGCATTGGCTGAGCCTGAAGGCCCACTACATCGGCAGCAGCGCAGGCAGCGGCATTCGCCTGGCGGTAGGGCCGCCGAAGCTGGGCATGGTCGCCACCGAGGGCGATGCGGCCTGGTTCGTTCCCGAGCGCGGGGTGGCGTTGACGGTGGACGGCAAGCCACTGACCGGGCGGATCCGTTTCCAGTCCGATCGCGAGCCGCAGCCCACCTTGATCGGCTTCGATGAGGGCAAGGGCCAGCTCAGCCTGATCCGTCGCGGCGATCGGCTCGCCTTGCGGGTCAAGCATGCCGATGCGCCGGCACGTACTGCATTTACCGATGTGCCTGAGTGGCCGCTGGATCAGAGCTGGCGCCTCCAGGCCCGTTTCGTCCCGCATGCCGCCGGCACCACCTTGTCGATCGTCGACATCGTCGGCATCACCACCGCGCAGCCCAATCCTGGTGCGCTCGAATTCGAGCGCGACGGCAAAACCTACCGGCTGGAGGCCATCGGTGAACCGGGGCGGTCCTTGTTCGTGGTGTTCGCCGACCGAACCAGTGGACACGGCAGCTATCCGGCCGGTCGCTTTCTCGATGTGGATGCGCCCGCCGGCAACGGGCAGGTGACGGTGGACTTCAACCGGGCCTACAACCCGCCATGCGCGTTCACCCCGTACGCGACCTGTCCGCTGCCGCCGCCGGAGAACCGCATCGATCTGGCGGTCGCCGCCGGCGAGAAAGTCTATAAGGGTCCCCATTGATGCACGGAGCGGGTCGATGCAGGCAGGGATAAAGCGCTGGTGCGGCAAGTTTGCGTTGTTGGCGATAACGCTGCTGGCGGCATGGCCGGCGCCGGCGCGCGAAGAGCCCGTTGGCGCGACGGCGCCGCCGGTGCCCTTGCTGTGGAAAGTGGAAGGCCGCGGCGGCACGTTGTATCTGCTGGGTTCGTTCCATTTGCTCAAGCCGACCGACTATCCGTTGTCCGCGGACGTGATGCAGACCTTGTCCAAGGCCGATCGACTGGTGTTCGAGCTGCCGCCGGCCGATGCGCAGTCGCCCGACCTGGCCGCGCGCATGCTGCAGGCCGCGCGCCGCAGCGATGGCCGCCGTTTGCAGGATGTGCTCGATGCGCGGACCTGGGCCGCCCTGGCCGCCTATGCCGAACGCCACGGCATGGCGCTGGAGCCGTTGCAGACACTGCAGCCTTGGTTCGTCGCACTGAGCATCAGCATTGCCGACATGACCCGCCATGGGATGGATCCGGCCGCCGGTCTGGATCATTACCTGATGGCGCAGGCGCAAGCCCGCGGCAAGCCGGCCGAGGGCCTGGAGCGCGCCGATGAGCAGATCGCCATGCTCGCCGGCATGTCGCCGAAGGAGCAGCGGCAACTCTTGCGCGAAACCTTGGACGAGGCGGATGCCAGCGCGCAACTGCGCGAGCTGCATGCGGCCTGGCGTCGCGGCGATGTGCAAACGCTGTCCTCGCAGATGGCCGAGGACATGCGGCGGCAGTATCCGGCGCTGTACCAGCGGATCAATGTCGACCGCAATGCGCGCTGGGTGCCGCATCTGACGCAGTGGTTGGAGTTGCGGCAGGGCAAGGACCAGGGCACTACCCTGGTGGTCGTCGGAGCGCTGCACCTGTTGGGGCGCGATGGCGTCGTGGAACGCCTGCGCGCGCGCGGCTACCGCGTCGAGCGCATCTGCACCGCCTGCGGCATGCAGACCGTGCGCTGACAACGCCGCTGCGATACGCGGCGTTGTCGTTGTATCAGCGGTTGCGGGCCTTGCCGACCGTACCGGTCGGGCCGCCAGTCGCTCCGCCCAGGCCACCGCTGCCGGTCCCGGTACCTGGCGACGGCGGTGTGCCGGTGCCACCCGGACGCCCGAAGCCCGCGCCGAAATTGCGCTGGAATTCTTGCCACAGCTCCAGATTGCGCTCGGTCAGCTGATTCATCATCGCCCACGGCGTCTGGCCGAGCAGATTGCCCATCTGCTGGCGGAACTGCTGCTGCTGGTCCAGGAACACCTGCATGCTGCGCTCCAGGTAGTTGCCCATGAAGCCCTGCAGGGAGTCGCCGTAGAAGCGGATGATCTGGCTCAGCAACTGGGTGGACAACATCGGCTCGCCGTCCTGTTCCTGGTCGGCGATGATCTGCAACAGCACTGCGCGGCTGAGGTCTTCGCCCGTCTTGGCGTCGCGAACCTCGAATTCCTCGCCATCTATGATCAGCTGACGCACATCCTCGATGGTGATGTAGCTGGAAATTTCCGTGTCGTAGAGACGACGGTTGGGATACTTCTTGATGATGCGAAGTCCGGCCATGGAACGTTCACTCACAACGATAGTGCGCGCAGGATGGCGCACCGCAGCAGCGCTTGCAACAGCCAACGCCGCTTATTTTCTTAAGCAGACGGGGAAAAAATGTTGCGCAGCATGCGGCGGCGGCGATTTCGTGCTGCAACGAACGGTTGCAGCAAACGTTACCAGCCCATGTGATGGCCGCCGTTGATGTCCAGATTGGAGCCAGTGATCCACGCCGCTTCCTCGGCGACCAGGAACGCCACCGCATAGGCGATCTCTTCGGGTCGACCCAAGCGTCCGGTGGGAATGTCGGCGACGATCTTGGCGCGGACTTCCTCCGGCACTGCCATCACCATGTCGGTAGCCACGTATCCTGGCGAGACCGTATTGACGGTGACGCCGAAGGCCGCGTTCTCACGTGCAAGCGAGATGGTGAAGCCATGCATGCCGGCCTTGGCGGCAGCGTAGTTGGCCTGGCCGTACTGGCCCTTCAAGCCATTGATCGAACTGATCTGGATCACGCGTCCCCAGCCACGCTTGCGCATCCCTTCGATCACCGGACGGGTGACGTTGAAGACCGAGTTGAGGTTGGTGTTGATGACGTCGTGCCACTGCTCGGCGGTCATCCGGTGGAAGGTGGTATCGCGGGTGATGCCGGCGTTGTTGACCAGAATCTCGATCGGCCCCAGCGTCGACTCGACTTCCTCGACCAGGGCGCGCGCCGGTTCGGACGCGCCGACGTCGCCACGGAACACCGCTACCTGGTAGCCCTGCGCCTGCATGCGCTGCTGCCATTCGCGCGCCTTGTCTTCGTTGCGGAAGTTGCTGGCCACCCGATGCCCTTGCTCGGCCAGGCGCTTGCAGATGGCGGTACCGATGCCGCCGGTGCCGCCGGTGACCAATGCGACGCGAGATGTCATGCACGACTCCAATGAGCAGGTGGGCGGGAGGGCCCGCGATACCGCGCCGGCAAGCGCGACTGGCTGGCAATTCTAGTCAAGCTGGGGGCACGATTGTGCCTGGCGGGAGGCGGGCTGGCAGTTGGCGCGGACAGAACTGCCGCACCGCCTCCTGCAACAGCCGCTCGAGCGGACCGTGCCGGGGCAGCATGCTCTGGTCCTGACCCAGCGCGCGCCAGGCCGCGCGCAGGGCTGGCAGCGGGTCGTCATCGTCCACGGCCGGTGCCGCATGCGACTTGGACAGCTTGCGCCCATCGGCGTCCAGTACCAGCGGTAAGTGCAGATAGCGCGGTTGCGGCAGTCCCAGTGCCCGCTGCAGCAGCAGCTGGCGCGGCGTGGAGTCCAGCAGGTCGGCGCCGCGGACCACATCGGTGATGCCCTGGGCGGCGTCGTCGACCACGGCCGCGAGTTGATAGGCCCAGTAACCATCGGCGCGACGCAGCACCACATCGCCGACCTCGGTATGGACGTTCTGCTGCACATGACCTTGCAGGCCATCGTCGAAGCCGATCGACGTGTCCGCAGGCACCCGCAGGCGCACCGCGCGGCGGTCGCCCAGGGGCGCGACGCAGCGGTGATGGATGCCGCCCATCGCCGCCAGGTCGCTGCGGCTGCAACTGCACTCGAAGGCGTGCCCGGACGCCAGCAGCGAGGTCAGCGCCTCGTTATAGACCGAGGCGCGATCGGACTGGTACAGCACCGGCCCATCGGGCTGCAGGCCGAACGCGGCCAGGCTGCGCAACTGGCTGGCGCTGGCCCCGGGCTGGGCGCGCGGGGGGTCGATGTCCTCGATTCGCACCAGCCACTGGCCACCGGCCTGGCGCGCCAGCAGCCAGCTGCCGAATGCGGCCAGCAGGGAACCGAAATGCAGCGGGCCGGTCGGCGAAGGAGCGAAGCGGCCGCGGTAGGGGGCGAGGGACATGGACAGCTGAATCCTCGGTCAGGTGGTCGCTTGATTTCAAGCCGCGATGGCCGCAAATCGACAGCAGTTCAGTCAGCCCAATCCAGTTAGAGCCTAGGGAGCCACTGTCGTCATGTTCAACCGCATCGTCCTGTTCCTTCTCACCAACTTCGCGGTGCTGATCCTCGCCGGCATCGTCATGTCGGTGCTGGGCGTCAATCCGGCGCAGATGAGCGGGTTGTTGGTGATGGCCGCCATCTTCGGCTTCGGCGGCTCCTTCATCTCACTGCTGCTGTCCAAGTTCATGGCCAAACGCAGCACGGGCGCGCAAGTGATCAGCGAGCCGCGCACGCCGACCGAGCGCTGGCTGCTGGAAACCGTACGTCGCCAGGCACAGCAGGCAGGCATCGGCATGCCCGAAGTCGCCGTTTACGACGGCCCGGAGATCAACGCCTTCGCCACCGGCGCCAACCGTAACAACGCCCTGGTGGCGGTCTCTACCGGCCTATTGCAGAACATGAGCCAGGACGAGGCCGAGGCCGTGCTCGGACACGAGATCGCCCACGTCGCCAATGGCGACATGGTGACGATGGCGCTGTTGCAGGGCGTGCTCAATACCTTCGTGATCGTGCTGGCGCGAGTGGTCGGTGGAGTGATCGACAGCGCGCTGTCCGGCAACCGCGACAGCGGCCGCGGCTTTGCCTACTTCATCATCGTGTTCGCGCTGGAGATGGTGTTCGGCCTGTTCGCGACCATGATCGCGATGTGGTTCTCGCGTCGTCGCGAATTCCGGGCCGATGCCGGCGGCGCCCAGCTCGCTGGCCGCGGCAAGATGATTGCGGCGCTGGAGCGGCTGTCGCTCAACCACGGCCAGAACACGCTGCCGTCGCAGGTGCAGGCGTTCGGCATCTCTGGTGGGGTGGGCGAGGGACTGCGCCGCCTGTTCCTCAGCCATCCGCCGTTGAGCGAGCGCATTGCCGCGCTGCGCGCTGCCAACGGCACGGTGATGTAATCCCTTGCGTATCGCCCAAAGCAACGACAAGGCCCGCCGATTGGCGGGCCTTGTCGTACGACGATCGTAGCGACTGGATCAGCCGAATTCGTAGTTCATCAGTGGCCCGGTCGGGGCGACGAAATCGCCTTGCACGTAGTCCACGCCCGCACTGAAGAAGCTGCTCATCGACTGCGCGTCGGCGACGAATTCGGCGATCGTCAGGATGCCGGCCGGCTGTGCGCGCGAGGTGATCTCGCGGATCTTCTCCTGGCTCTCGCGGGTGGCCGAGATATCGCTGGTGATGCCGCGATCGAGCTTGAGGAAGGCTGGCTGGAAATGCGCCAGCAACTGGAACGAGTCCAGACCCGAGCCGAACTGCTCCAGGCCGACCTTGCAGCCCATCGCCGACACCGCCGCCAGGAATTGCTGGGCATTGCGCAGATGGGTGAACACCTTCGACTCCGGCGTTTGCAGCCATAGCCGTTCGCCCGGTACGCCGTGCGTGGCCAATTGCTCGCGGATGATGTCGAGCATCAGCGGGTCGGCGAAGGAGTTGGGGCCGATGCGCACCAGCAAATGGGTCGGTCGTCCCGCACGCTGGCGCTCGCCGAGCTGGCGGATCGCACGGGCCACCACCCAGCGGTCGATCTCGGTGATCAGGTCGTGTTCCTCGGCGATCGCCAGGAAGGCGGCCGGCGACATCATTTCGCCGTTGCGCTCCAGGCGCAGGAAGGCCTGATACAGCTCCAGTGGCTCGCCCTGCAAATTCAGCACCGGCTGGTAGTGCAGCAGGAAGCCGTCGCCAGCCAGGGCTTCACGCAGATGCTCCACCCAGCGCTGGATGCGTTCTTCTTCGGCGCGGTCCGCGGCTGCCGGGTCGTAGATACTGACCGCATTGCCGCCCAATTCGGCGGTGGTGCGGACGGCCTCGGTGCCGCGATTGAGGACCTGGCCGATGCTGGCGATCTTCTCGCCGATCTGCACGCCGCCGATGCTGACCGTGACCGTCGAGGAGCGCTCGCCGACACTGAAGACATGCTGGGCGAAGGCGTCGCGCACCTGTTCGGCAAGCGCATGGGTGCGCGCGTAGTTGCCGTCCATCAGCAGCGCGAAGCTGTGCTCGCCGAAGCGGGCGGCCAGTACGCTGTCGTCGAGGATGCTGGCCAGATGCGAGGCCAGTGCGGCGATCAAGGCATCGGCCGAATCCAGGCCGATCTCCGGCAGGATGCGCGCATAGTGGTCGGGCGCGATCAGCAGGAAGCCGGACTGGCCTTCGCTGCGGCCGGCACGGGCCACCGCCTGCTCCAGCGCCACCATGAAGGTGGGGCGATTGAGCAAGCCGGTGACCTGATCGCGCTGGCGCAGGTCCTCGACCTCGCGCGCCAGCTCTGGGTCGAATTCCTCGCGGCGCCGGAACACCACCTGGATGCAGGGCTCGCCCTCGTAGGTGGCGGTGGCGAATTCCATCGTCGCCGGGAAGGTGTCGCCTTCCAGGCGGCGCGCGTCCACCTTGTACTGTGCCGGTGGCGGCTCGCCCTTGGACATCGACTTCAGCAGCTGCTTGAAATCGTCCACGTACTGAGCGGCGATCATGTCGAGCAGCGAGACGCCTTCCACGTCCTCGAACGACTCGAAGCCGAACATTTCCAGATAGGCTTCGTTGGCGCGGATGTGCATGCCTTCGTGCACGTAGGCGATCGGATCGCGCGAAGAGGCGATCAACGCATCGCAGCGGCGCTCGGTTTCGCGCATCTGCGCCTCGATGCGACGCAGTCCGCGACGCGCCCGCAGGTCGGCCCATTCCGAACGCACCAGTGCCAGCAGGTGCTCGGGACGGTGGCGTAGGGCGATCGCCCGCACGCCATGCGCGGCGGCTTCCACCAACGCCGCCTCCTCGATCCGTTCGGCCAGCAGGATCACCGGGATGTCCTTGCCGCTGCCGGCGATCTGCGCCTGCAGTGCACTCATCGGGATTTGCTGAGTCTGGCCCTGCAGCGCCAGGTCGATCTGGCCGGACAGCATGCCAGCGAGCTCTTCCTGGGTCTGGGGGCGCGAAGGCCGCACGGCGATGCCGCCGTTGCGCAGCGTGGTCACGATCGCTTCCGCACTCTCGACGCTGTCTTCGACGATCATCAGGCGGAGAGTGAGGTCTTTTCCTTTCTGCATGCGCGACTCCTGGAGACGGGCTTTAATACACGAAGGAGGCAATGGGCGTCCATGGATGTGGAGGCCGCCGCAGCCGGGCTGAGACTCAGGCCACGCTTCCGGCCGCATGTCCGGAGGCCCAGGCCCATTGGAAGTTGTAACCGCCCAGCCAGCCGGTGACGTCCAGAACCTCGCCGACGAAGTAGAGTCCTTCAACCAAGCGTGACTGCATGGTGGCACTGGAGATCTGATCGGTGTCCACGCCACCGAGGGTGACTTCAGCGGTCCGATAGCCTTCGGTGCCGCTGGCGACCAGCGGCCAGGCCGAGAGCGTGGCCGCGGTCTGCTGCAGCTGCGGGGGATCGAGCTGGCGCACTGGCTTGTCCGGCAGCCAGACCTCGCACAGTCGCTGCGCGAACCGGCGCGGCAGCACCTCGGCCAGCACGTTGCGCAACTCGGTGGCGCCGCGCTGCTGCTTTTGCGCCTGCAGCCAGGCGGCTGCGTCCTCGCCAGGCAACAGGTCCAGGCGCAGATCGTCGCCGGGTTGCCAGTACGAAGAGATCTGCAGGATCGCCGGCCCGCTGAGGCCACGGTGGGTGATCAGCAGCGCATTGCGGAACCGCGCGCCATTGCAGGCGGCCTCGACAGTGAGAGACAGCCCCGACAGATCCTGCAGGCGTTGCTGATGGGTACCGCTGAGGGTCAACGGCACCAGCCCGGCGCGGGTGGGCAGGACCTGGTGGCCGAACTGCCGTGCCAGCGCGTAGCCGAAGCCGCTGGCGCCCATGCTGGGGATCGACAGCCCGCCGCTGGCCACGATCAACGACTGCGCGTGGATCCGTCCCCGGCTGGTCTCTACGCTGAAGCCATCGCTGTCGCGCTGGACCGAGGTGATCGCACACTCCGTCTGGATCTGCACGCCAGCGGCCTGGCATTCGTCCAGCAGCATGCGCACGATCAGCTTGGAGGACACATCGCAGAACAGCTGGCCCAGTTCCTTCTCGTGATAGGCGATGCGATGACGCTCGACCATGTCGACGAAGTCGGCCGGTGTGTAGCGTGCCAGCGCCGACTTGCAGAAGTGCCGGTTGGCGGACAGGAAGTTGCCGGGCGCGGTCCCCAGATTGGTGAAATTGCAGCGGCCGCCGCCGGACATCAGGATCTTCTTACCGACCTTGTTGGCATGGTCGATCACCAGGACCTGCCGGCCGCGCCGTCCCGCGGTGAAAGCGCTCATCAGCCCGGCGGCGCCGGCGCCGATCACCAACACGTCGTAACGCGTGCTCATTCGGCTGGCGACTGCCGCACGATCGGGGTCAGGGTCACGCTGCCGTGGTCGGCGAGCATCTGCACCTCGCCATCCTGGATGATCACGTCGAAGCGCATGCCGCGCTGGATCAACGCCCCGAGCGCTTCGGTCGCGCTCGACTCCAGTTCCAACACGCGCAGGTTGCGATAGCGGGCGAGCGCATTGGCGTGGCGCTTCCACCAGGCTTCGGTCGCCTGGCCGCCATAGCCGACCACCACCACCTCGCGCGAGCGGTTGCAGGCCTTGCGCACGCGGCTCTCGTCCGGCTGGCCGAGGTCGATCCACAGATCGGGGTCGCCGGTGTAGTCGCGCCGCCACAGGTCGGGCTCATCGTCGTTGCTGAGGCCGCGGCCGAATTCCAGTCGCTCATCGGCAAACAACGCGAACGCCAGCAGCCGCACCATCAGGCGTTCGTCGGTTTCCGAGGGGTGTTGCGCGAGGGTGAGCGAATGGTTGGCGTAGTAGCCACGATCCATGTCGCTGATCTGCAGTTCCGCCCTGCGGACGGTGGCGGTGAGAGCCATGGGGGTGCCGGTTGCAAAGACTTCCCATGATACGCGCCGACGCGTCGGCACTGGTGGAGGGCGGTGCGCGGTCTGCCAGGACGGCCGCGAGGCGCTGAACCATCTCCTGCTGTGCGTGGACGCTGACCGCGAGGATATCGCTGGCGGGAGAATTCGGTGTGGCGCGCCGCTGCGCCGTTGAAGGGACCGACGGCGAGTCGCCGTCCTGGGATGGGCCGGCAGTGCAGCGCCTGTGAGACTTGGGGCTGTGCTACTGAGCCCGATCATGCGCAATAATGTTGTGCAGTGCAGCGGGCAATGTTTGCCGTGCCCTATTCAGCTCTTTGCCTAGGGTCGGGAAGTCCCCGATAGGGGTCGGATTTGGCCCGATAGAAAAAGATTTGACAGGGGGTGTCGCTTTTTGCTCGAAACACGAGTACTGTGCACGCACTGTGTTTGCAAGGGTCACCGTGAATCGTGGCCTGGTGCAGCCGGATCTCCCCGATCTCGCTCCATCGTTCCGCTTTACCAACGCCTGCAACTCAGTCTCAGCACCGGCATTCGGATGCTGCGATATCCATCAACAGTTCAGGAGTTTGTAAAATGGCAGATCGTCAGAGCGGTACCGTGAAGTGGTTCAATGACGCCAAGGGCTTCGGCTTCATCACCCCGGAAAGCGGCCCGGACCTCTTCGTGCACTTCCGCGCCATCCAGGGCACCGGCTTCAAGTCGCTGCAGGAAGGCCAGAAGGTGACCTTCGTCGCCGTGCAGGGCCAGAAGGGCATGCAGGCTGACCAGGTGCAGGCGGTCTAATCCGTCTGCAACCTTCGGGTTGCCTCGAACGCCGATCGCGCAAGCGGTCGGCGTTTTTCGTTGATGGCTGCACTATCGCGAAGACGGCGCGGGCGGGAGACAGGTCGCTGACGCCAGCCTTGGTAGGGTAGGCGCTTTCCAGCTCTCTCCCTGCCCATGATCACCGTCCACCATCTCAATAACTCCCGCTCGCAGCGCGTGCTGTGGTTGCTGGAGGAACTGGCGCTGCCGTATCAGCTCGTGCGCTATGAGCGCGATGCCAAGACCATGCTGGCGCCGCCGGCGCTGCGGGCGATCCATCCGCTGGGCAAGTCGCCGATCGTCGTCGATGGCGACCGCACCGTCGCCGAATCGGGTGCGATCCTGGAATATCTGACCGATCGCTACGACACCGAATGCGCGCTGTCGCCGTCGCCACGGCCGTTGGACGCGCCCGAACGCCTGCAGTACCGCTACTGGATGCATTACGCCGAGGGGTCAGCCATGCCGCCGTTGCTGATGACGCTGGTGTTCGGGCGGATCCGGAGTGCGCCGATGCCGTTCTTCGCCAAGCCCATTGCCCGCGCCATCGTCGACAAGGCGATGTCCAGCTTCGTTGGTCCGCAGGTCCAGCTGCATCTGGACTGGATGGAGCAGACCTTGCAGGCGCAACTGTGGTTTGCCGGCGAGCGGTTTACCGCCGCCGATATCCAGATGAGCTTTCCGGTCCAGGCGGCGGCCGCGCGGGGCGGCGGGCTCGATCGCCATCCGCGGCTGCAAGGCTTTCTGGAGCGCATCGAGGCGCGGCCGGCCTACCAATTGGCGCTGCAGAAAGGCGGCCCGTTCGCGTTGATGGGCAGCCAGGGCGGCGACTGAGCGGCCCTGGCTGCCTGCATGCTCAGGAGTGCGCGGGCGACCCGCCGGCCGCGGCCGGCGCATGGCAATGTTGCAGGAACTCCAGGCTGTCGCGCAGCACGGCCGACTGCGCGGGTTGCTTGCGCAGCGCCAGCACGATGCCCATGTGGCCCATGCCGGGGTAGACCTTGAGCTGGGCGTTGCCGCCGTGGCGTTGCACTGCCCGTTGCAGCGAGATGCTGTTTTCCAGTTCGACGACCCGGTCGGCATCGCCATGCAGCAAAAGCATCGGCGGTTCGTCGCCGCCGACGTAGCGCACCGGCTGCGATTGCCGCTGTGCGCTCTGCGCCTGGCCGAAGATCTCGACCAGCTCGGGATCGGTCATGGGCAGGAAGTCGTAGGGGCCGGCCAGGCCGATGACCCCGCACAGCTGGCGCGGTTGCATCCCATGCGCCTGCAGCCAGTGCGCGTTGGTGCCCAGCAGCGCGGCCATGTGTGCGCCTGCCGAGTGGCCCATCACTGCCAGGCGGCGTGGGTCGCCACCGTAGTCGCGTGCATGGCGGTAGCCCCAGGCGGTGGCGCTGGCGGCGTCGCTCATGAAGCCGGACAGTCCCACCTGCGGATACTTGCGGTAATCGGCGACCATGGCCACCACCCCCTGGCTTGCGAGCGTACGCCCCACCCAGCGGTACTGGGCACGGGTGCCGCGCTTCCAGGTGCCGCCGTGGAAGAACACCACCACCGGCGCATCGTGGGCGTCGCGTGGCTGGTAGACGTCCAGCGCCAGCCCGTGCGCTGGATCGAAGACCTGGCCGGGATGCTCGACGATGCCGGCGCGGCTGGCAGTGGCGTTGAGGCCGCCGAAGAACACGCTGCTGCAGGCGCTCAGCGTCAACGATCCGAGCAGGAGCAGGGCGGGGCGGAACCAGTGGAGAGAGCGCGAGAGCATCGGGTCGTGAGCTAGCGAGGGCAGGGACAGATAGCGGGTCGGTCGTCGTCGCGGTGTGCAGGACGCGTCTGCTTGCGCGACACGTTGCAGTGAAGACGGCAGCGTGGCGATCACGCGCAGCGACGGTGGCCCATGGCGGGTTCACCGTCGCTGGCCTAGTCTGGCACGCATGTCTTCCATGCAATTCGACAACTCTCTGCGCGCCAGCCTGCCTGGCGACCCGGAGTCCGGGCCGCGCCGGCGCGAGGTGCAGGCGGCTTGGTCGTCGGTGCTGCCAACGCCGGTGGCGGCGCCGCGTTTGCTCGCCTATTCGCCGGATGTGGCCGAGCAACTCGGTCTGGGGCCGGCCGACATCGCCAGCGCGCGCTTTGCCGAGGTCTTCGCCGGCAATGCGCTCTATCCCGGCATGCAGCCGTGGGCGGTGAACTATGGCGGGCATCAATTCGGCAATTGGGCTGGCCAACTGGGCGACGGGCGCGCGATCTCGCTCGGCGAGGTCATCGGTCGCGATGGCGCTCGCCATGAATTGCAACTCAAAGGCGCGGGGCCCACGCCGTATTCGCGCGGCGCCGACGGTCGTGCGGTGCTGCGTTCGTCGATTCGCGAATTCCTGTGCAGCGAAGCGATGCATCACCTGGGAATTCCCACTACCCGCGCGCTGAGCCTGGTGGCGACCGGCGATATGGTCGTGCGTGACATGTTCTACGACGGTCATCCACGGCCCGAGCCGGGGGCGATTGTTTGCCGCGTCGCGCCCTCGTTCGTGCGTTTCGGAAACTTCGAATTGCCGAGCGCGCGCGGGGACCTGACGCTACTGCGGCGATGGGTCGATTTCACCATCGCCCGGGATTTTCCGCATCTGACCGGCGAGGGCGAAGCGCGCGATGCGGCCTGGTTTGCCGATGTGTGCCGGCGCACCGCCGAGATGGTGGCGCACTGGATGCGGGTCGGCTTCGTGCACGGGGTGATGAACACCGACAACATGTCCATTCTGGGCCTGACCATCGATTACGGCCCGTATGGCTGGATCGACGACTACGATCCGGACTGGACGCCGAACACCACCGACGCGCATGGCCGCCGCTACCGGTTCGGCACTCAGCCGCAGGTGGCGTACTGGAACCTGGGGCGGCTGGCGCAGGCGCTGGCCCCGTTGTTCGCCGAGGTGGCGCCGCTGCAACAGGGGCTGGAAGCGTTTCGGCTGACCTATCTGGCCTGCGAACGCCGCGATGCCGCCGCCAAGCTCGGCCTGGCCGAGTGCGGCGAGGCCGACCTGCAACTGCTGGACGATCTGCGGGCGCTGATGCGCGACGCCGACATGGATATGACGCTGAGTTTCCTGGCCCTGGCGGAGATTGCGCCGGGGCGTGTGGATGCGGCCGTGTTGGAGCCCGCTTTCTACGACGCCGGCAAGGGCGTGGCGCAGGCCGAGCGGCTGCAGCAGTGGTTGCAGCGCTACGCCGAGCGCATTGCGCAGGATTCCTTGCCCGCCGACGAGCGCCGCGAACGGATGCGGCTGGCCAATCCGCGCTTCGTGTTGCGCAATTATCTGGCCCAGCAGGCCATCGATCGGGCGGAGCAGGGCGATCTGAGCGAGGTGCAGAGCTTGCTGGAGGTGATGCGCCATCCCTACGACGCGCGGCCGGCGCTGGCCCGCTACGCGGCACGGCGGCCGGAATGGGCCCGTGACCGTGCCGGTTGCTCGATGCTGTCGTGCAGTTCCTGACGCGCTCATCTCTGCCACGCACGCCAACCGGACCCAAGCGGGTCGCGCCGGCCTAAACTAGGCGCCCCCCACTGGTCCACCATCGCCATGAACGACTGCAGCCGCTGTGGCAGCACCGCCGCCTCGGAGCCCAATCACTGGGCCGACCGGATCCGTGACGTTGCCGACTTTCCCAAGCCAGGCATCGTCTTCAAGGACATCACGCCGTTGTTGTCCGATGGTCCCGATTTCGCCTCGGCGCTGGACGAGATGGCCCAGCCCTGGCGCACCACGCCGTTGGATGCGGTGCTCGGCATCGAGGCGCGCGGTTTCATCCTGGGCGCGGCGCTGGCGCGCGAACTGCGCACCGGTTTCGTGCCGGTGCGCAAGCCCGGCAAGCTGCCCGGGCAGACGCTGGTGCAGGAATACGCACTGGAATACGGCACCGACCGCATCGAGATGCATGCCGATGCGCTACCGCGTGGCGCGCGCGTGCTGGTGGTGGACGATGTGCTCGCCACCGGTGGCACCTTGCGCGCCGCCCTGGGGCTGGCCGCGCAACTGGGATTGGAAGTCGTAGGCGCGGCCGTGCTGGTCGAACTGCGTGCACTGCAAGGCCGCAGCCGGTGGGCCGACGACGTCCCGCTGCTGGCCACGCTGGCGTACTGAGCCGGTCGATCGAAGCCTGGCGCCGCCGCGGCGCGCCAGGCGGGCAGGCTTAGAGCTTGCTGACCCGGAAGCGGCGTCCCTTGATCTTGCCGGCCTGCAGATGCGCCAGCGCCTTGCTCGCCTGCGCACGGGCGATGGCGACGTACGAGCGGGTGGGGTAGATGGCGATCTTGCCGATCGCTGCGCCCGACAATCCAGCGTCGCCGGTCAGCGCGCCGAGGATATCGCCGGCGCGCAGTTTGTCGGTCTTGCCGCCGTCGATGCGCAGGGTCGTCATCGCTGCCTGCGGCAGTTGCGCCGGACGGGCCGTGGCCAAGGGCGCGCGCGACCAGTTCAGTGGCTGCCCGGCCTCGGCTTCCAGCGCCTGTGCGCGCGCAAGCTCACGCGGCGCGACCAGACTCAGCGCCAGTCCGCGCTTGCCGGCGCGGCCGGTGCGGCCGATGCGGTGGCGATAGCTTTCGGCATCGGTCGGCAGTTCGTAGTTGATCACTGCGGCCAGGTCTTCGACATCCAGGCCACGCGCAGCCACGTCGCTGGCCACCAGCACGTTGCAGCTGCGATTGACCAACCGCAGCAGCACTTCGTCGCGGTCGCGCTGTTCCATGTCGCCGTGCAGGGCCAGCGCCGAGAAACCGAACTGCTGCAGCGAGCCGGCGACCTCGTCCACTTCCTTGCGGGTATTGCAGAACACCACGCTGGATTCGGGATTGAAGCGCAACAGCAGCCCGGCCACGGCCTTCTGGCGATAGGCCGGATCGACCTCGAAGAACTGCTGGTCGATCTCCGGCGTGGTATCGGCACCGGCGACGGTGACTTCCACCGGCGTGTTGAGCAGTTCGCGCGCCAGGCTGCGAATTGCCTCGGGAAAGGTCGCCGAGAACAACAGGCTCTGGCGATGCTTGTCGCAGCGGCTGGCAAGTTCGCGGATGGGTTCCTCGAAGCCCATGTCCAGCATGCGGTCGGCCTCGTCCAGCACCAGCGTGCGCACGCGGCCCAGATGCAGGGCGCGCTTGCGCGCCAGTTCCTGCAGGCGGCCGGGAGTGCCGACCACGACCTGCGGATCGTGCGCCTCCAGCGAGGCCAGTTGCGGCGCCAACGGCGTGCCGCCGGTGAGCACCAGCAGCTTCATGTTGGGAATGCCGGTGGCCAGCTTGCGTAGCTGCTGACCGACCTGGTCGGCCAACTCCCGCGTCGGGCAGACCACCAGCGCCTGCGCGCGCGGCTCGGCCGGATCGAGCCGATGCAGCAGCCCCAGGCCGAACGCGGCGGTCTTGCCGCTGCCGGTCGGTGCCTGGGCGATCACATCCTGTCCAGCGAGGATGGCCGGAAGGCTTTGCGCCTGCACGGGGGTGAGGGTGGTGTATCCCAGGGCGTCCAGGCCGGGCCGCAGTGCCTGGCTGAGCGGCAGGTTCGAGAAATCAGTCATTGCCCATTGTACCTGCGCCGCTTCACACAACGGCTTGCCGCGACGCCGCGACGCGATGTGCGCACCGTCGGCACTCGGCAACGGCGCGATTCCGCCGACCGCCGCCGGTGCTGCCAGCAGACATGCGCCAGGTTCAACCCAGTATTGCCCGCACCAGTTGGTCGATGGCCAGGCCGCCCAGCAGCAGCCAGACGAACAGACACAGCGCCAGCAACAGCGGCTTGAGGCCGGCCTGCCGCAGGGCCGAGACGTGGGTGGTCAGGCCCAGCGCGGCCATCGCCATCGCCAGCAAAACCGAGTCCAGCGACAGCAACGCAGCGCGCACCGCCGGCGGCAGCAGGGGCAGCGAATTCACGCCGGCCACGGCGACGAATCCAAATGCAAACCACGGCACCACGATGCGCGCCGCGCCGCCGGAGGGCGCTCGATCGTGACGGACCCACCACCACGACAGCGCGATCAAGAACGGCGCCAGCAGCATCACCCGCCCCATCTTGACGATGACCGCGGTGTCGGCAGCAGCCGGGCTGACGGCGTGGCCGGCCGCCACCACCTGCGCGACTTCATGCACGGTGGCGCCGGTCAACAGCCCATAGGCCCGCGGATCCATCGCCAGCCAGCCGTGGGCCTGCGCCAGCGCATACAGCGCCGGATACAGGAACATCGCGACGGTCCCGTACACAACCACCGTCGACACCGCCACGCTGACCTGTGCCGGACGGCCGCGGACCACCGGTTCAACCGCCATCACCGCCGCAGCCCCGCAAGTTGCGCTGCCGGCACCGATCAGCATGGCGGTGGCGCGCTCCATCCGGAAGACGCGCACCCCCAGCCAGCAGGCCAGGCCGAAGGTGCTGGCGACCACCAGCAGGTCCACCAGCACCCCCGCCACGCCGACCTGGCCGATGTCCTGGAAGGTCAGGCGCAGGCCGAACAGGACGATGCCCGCGCGTAGCAACCACTGCTTGGCGGCGGCCACGCCGCTTGCGCACGGTGCCGCCAGTCGGGGATACACGGTATTGCCCAGAACGATCCCGACGACGATCGCCACCGTCAGTGCGCTCAGACCATGCGTCTGCAACCACGGCAGTCGTGCCAGCGCCTGCGCGGCTGTGGCGATCAGCGCCGTCAGCAACAGGCCAGGGACGGAGGAGTGTCGGTGCCCGCCTGGCGAGGGCAGGGTGATGGACATGGGCAGGCGGGGCATCGGCGGTGTCGTGCGATAGGGGAGTACAGACAGCCTGCGCGCCTGACCGTAACCTGTAAAACAAGTAAAATCCTTTGGATCTACCTATGAAATGGGTTATCGAATGCGGCTAACCCTGCGCCAGCTGCAGGTGTTCCTCGCCATCGCCGATCGCGGCAGCACCGCCGCGGCCGGTCAGGCGATTGCCTTGTCGCAGTCGGCCAGCAGCGCCGCGCTGCAGGAGCTGGAAGCGCATTTCGGCACGCCGCTGTTCGACCGCGTCGGCCGGCGCCTGGTGCTCAACGCGCATGGCCGCGCGCTGCGTGAACCGGCGCGCGCCGTGTTGGTCAATGCGACCGACCTGGAACGGCAACTGGCCGCCGGCAGCGCGCCGTGGCCGGGCACGCCGTTGCGGCTGGTGTTGGCCGCCAGCACCACGATTGGCAACTACCTGCTGCCATCGCGGATTGCGGCCCTGCTACAACAGGTACCGCAGGCCGAGGTCGACCTGCGGATCGACAACAGCGCCGGGGTGGTCGCGGCGGTGCAGCGGCTGGACGTGGATGCCGGTGTGATCGAAGGCCCTTGTTCGGCCAATGGCTTGCAGGTGCTGCCCTGGCAGCAGGATCCACTGGTGATCGTCGCCGCTGCCGATGCGCCGGTGCGCTGGTCGCTGCCGGCGCTGCAGCGCGCGCGCTGGCTGCTGCGCGAACCCGGCTCGGGCACCCGCGCGGCGGTCGATCAGCTCTTGCTGCCGCATCTGGGCGGCTTCGCGCAGAGCCTGCAATTGGGCAATACCGAAGCCATCAAGCAGGCGGCCATCGCCGGCCTCGGCCTGGCCTGCCTGTCGCGCCATGCATTGGAGGAGCCGTTGGCGCTGGGGCGGCTGCAGGTCCTGCAGACGCCACTGCCGCCCTTGCAGCGCACCTTGTGGTTGTTGCGTCACCCTGGCAGGCAGTGGTTGCCGGGCCTGCAGGCGCTGCTCGGTGCACTGCCCACCGAATGAGCACGCGCGCGGGCCAGCCCGTACACTATGCGGATGCCTCTGATCACTCTGCAGAACGTCGACTTCAGCGTCGGCGGCCCCTTGTTGCTGGAAAAAACCGACCTCACGATCGAGCCGGGCGAGCGTATCGCCCTGATCGGCCGCAACGGTGCCGGCAAATCGACCTTGATGAAGCTGATCGCCGGCGAGCTCAAGCCCGACGACGGCGAAGTGCGCGTGCAGCAAGGCGTGCGCATCGCCCGGCTGGAGCAGGAGGTGCCGCAGGGCACCGGCGGCAGCGTGTTCGACGTGGTAGCCGACGGGCTGGGTGAATTGGGTCATTGGCTGGCCGAATTCCATCAACTGAGCCATGCCGACGTCTTCGACGGCGATGCGTTCGGCAAGGTGCAGGCCAAGATCGATGCGGCCGACGGTTGGGCACTGGATCAACGCGTCACCGAGACGCTGACCAAGCTTGAACTGGATGGCGAGGCGCAGTTTGCGCGGCTGTCCGGCGGCATGAAGCGCCGGGTGCTGCTGGCGCGTTCGCTGGTCTCGGCCCCGGACGTGCTGCTGCTGGACGAGCCGACCAACCATCTCGACATCGAAGCGATCGACTGGCTGGAGGGCTTTCTGAAAGGCTGGAGCGGCAGCGTCCTGTTCGTCACCCACGATCGCCGGTTCCTGCGCGCGCTGGCGACCCGCATCGTCGAGATCGATCGCGGCCAGGTCACCAGCTGGCCCGGCGACTGGGCCAACTACGAGCGCCGCCGCGAGGAGCGGCTCAACGCACAGGCGCAGGAGAACGCCCGCTTCGACAAGTTGCTGGCGCAGGAGGAAGTGTGGATTCGCCAGGGCATCAAGGCCCGCCGCACGCGTGACGAAGGGCGCGTGCGACGCTTGGAGTCGATGCGGCGCGAGCGCGGCCAGCGCCGCGAACTCAGCGGCAACGTGCGCATGGAAGTCTCGCAGGGCGAATCTTCTGGCAAGAAGGTGATCGAGGCCAAGGACGTGAACTTCGCCTTCGGGGCGCGGCAGATGGTGCGCGACTTCTCCACCGTCATCATGCGCGGCGATCGCATCGGCCTGATCGGTCCCAATGGCAGCGGCAAGACCACTCTGCTCAAGCTGCTGCTGGGCGACTTGCAGCCGCAGCAGGGGGAGATCCGCACCGGCACCAACCTGCAGATCGCCTATTTCGACCAGTACCGTGCGACCTTGCGCGAGGACTGGAGCGCGATCGAGAACGTGGCAGAGGGCCGTGATTTCCTCGAGATCAACGGCAAGCGAAAGCACGTGCATGCCTATCTGCAGGATTTCCTGTTCACCCCCGAGCGCGCACGCGCGCCGATCACCCGGCTGTCTGGTGGCGAGCGCAATCGGCTGTTGCTGGCACGCTTGTTCGCCCAGCCCTCCAACCTGCTGGTGATGGACGAGCCGACCAACGATCTGGACGTGGAAACCCTGGAGTTGTTGGAAGAACTGCTGGGCGAGTACACCGGCACCTTGCTGTTGGTCAGTCACGACCGCGACTTTCTCGACAACGTGGTGACCTCGACCCTGGTGATGGAGGGCGAGGGCAGCGTGGGCGACTATGTCGGAGGCTATAGCGACTGGCTGCGGCAGCGTCGCGTGCCGGCCGGCGCCGCGATGGCGGTGGCGCGCGCCTCGGCAACGGCTGCCGCCACCACGCCGTCGCCGGCCGGTGCCGCGGATGGCGAGGCCGCGCCGCGCCGCAAGCTCGGCTACAAGGAAGCGCGCGAGCTGGAGCAACTCCCCGGCCGGATCGAGCAACTCGAACAACAGGTCGCCAGCTTGACCGCGGCGATGAGCGACCCGGCGTTCTACCAGGGCGGCAGCGACGCGGTCACGGCGCACACGGCGGCGTTGAGCCAGGCGCAGGCCGAGCTGGACGCGGCCTATGCGCGCTGGAGCGAGCTGGATCGCTGAGGCTGGCTTGGGCGCCGGCGGCGACGTCAGCCGCAGGCGTTGGCAGGTGCGATGAAGGCAGCGAAGCTGCGTCCGCGCGCGGCCCAGCTGCTGGCCGCTTCGTCGAGGATGTCCAGCAGGCTATCGCGGTCGGCAGGTGCGGCAGCGGCCAGTGTCTCCAAGCCGTCCAGCAATAGCGCATAGCCACCTGGGCTCGGCAGCCAGGCCAGATCGCGCAGCGCGTCTGCCAGCGCGTCCCAATTGCGGCCGAATCCATTCGGGAAATCCAGCTGGGTCGCCAGTCGCAGTAGCAAGGTGCGCTTGTCGCCGCAGCCTGCCAGGTCCACGCGCAACGTCCGCAATCCGGCTGCGCGCGCCAACGCCGCCAGCGTGTCCAGATCGGTGGTGTCGACCTGATAGACCCCCGACTGCGCGGGATCGGCCAGATCCAGCGCGAAGTCGCCGCTGCTCATGGCGTTTGCTCCGGCGTGGGGCCCTGGAACGACCGGAAGGTCTGGTAATGATCGTCGCTGTAATACCAGGCATCGGGTGGCACGCCGCCGGTGACGATCCGGCGTGCACCGCGATCGTCGCGACCGGGAGTGTCGACGGTGTACTCGCGATACTCCCCGCGCGGCCGCTCCGGTAATCGATGCTCGCGGTTGCCGAACACGCTGCCATCCTGCGGATGCGGAAAGGGACCGCCGCGCTGGATCAAGACGATGGTGGCGATCGCCTCCGGCGGCAGGAAGGCTGGCAAGTGCGGTGGCGCGGGCGTCGGCGTCTGCGCCGCCGGCTGGGTCGCGGTGAGGTTGGGTGCGAACTGCGGCTTGGGCGTCTGCAGCACACGCATGCCCCACAGTCCAGCAGCGAGCACCGCAATGGCGAGGATCAGCAACGCGGGTTTGCGCATGGACGTTTGGCAATCTGATGACTACGAACCAGGAGTATGGCGTGACGCGACTGTGTCGCCGTTGAACATCGGGCAGACCGACGATTCACGCCCAAGTAACCGCCATCTGGTGCAAGGTGTGCGACGCACGCGCTGCCATCGGTGCGCTGGGACGAAGTTTCCCTCGCGACACCCTTGGTAAGCGCAGTCGACGTCCTTACCATCTACCCCGCAACGCCTGGCCTGTCGCCGGGCGAGACGTCCAGGAGACCCTCATGGCCTATACCCTCCCGCAGTTGCCTTACGCCTACGATGCGCTGGAACCGAACATCGATGCGCAGACGATGGAGATCCATCACACCAAGCATCACCAGACCTACATCAACAACGTCAATGCAGCGTTGGAAGGCAGCGAATACGCCGATCTGCCGGTCGAGGAGCTGGTCTCCAAGTTGAAGAGCCTGCCGGAGAACCTGCAGGGCCCGGTGCGCAACAACGGTGGCGGCCACGCCAACCACTCGCTGTTCTGGACCGTGATGTCGCCCAACGGCGGCGGCGCGCCCAAGGGCGAGGTGGCCAAGGCCATCGACAAGGACCTGGGCGGGTTCGAGAAGTTCAAGGAAGCCTTCACCAAGGCTGCGCTGAGCCGTTTCGGCTCGGGCTGGGCCTGGCTGAGCGTCACCCCGGACAAGAAGGTGGTGGTGGAAAGCACCGCCAACCAGGATAGCCCGCTGTTCGAAGGCAACACCCCCATCCTCGGCCTGGACGTGTGGGAGCATGCCTACTATCTGAAGTACCAGAACCGCCGCCCCGACTACATCGGCGCGTTCTATAACGTCGTCAATTGGGACGAGGTCGAGCGCCGCTACCACGCCGCGATCGCCTGATCTGCGTGATGGTGTAATGCAAAAGGCCGGGAGCGATCCCGGCCTTTTTTGTGTGCCAGCGTGCGGCGGCGTGCCTGGATCAGAACTTGGCGTCGAATTCGCGCGCGTAGCCGGTATTGACGATGACCTTCTGCAGGGCTTCGCTGACCTTGATGTTGCCGGCGACGATCTGGCGGGTTTCCGGGCCCAGTTGGTCCATCCGTGCCGGGGTGGCGCCCTTGTAGTCGCAGACCCGGCCGCCGGCTTCGCGCACCAGCAATACGCCAGCGGCGATATCCCAGGCCTTCACCCCCGCCTCGAAATAGGCGTCGGCGCGACCGCAGGCCACGTAGGCCAGATCCAGCGCAGCCGAGCCGGTGCGGCGCACATCCTCGGCCTGCACCAGCAGCGCATCCACGCACTTGAGCTGGGCGCTGGCGCGGGCGCGCTCGCGCGGCGGGAAGCCGGTGTGGACCATTGCTCCCTCCAGATCCTTGCGGTCGGAGATGCGGATGCGGCGATCGTTGAGCACCGCGCCAGCGCCACGGCTGGCAGTGAACAGCTCGTTGCGCAGCGGATCGAAGATCACCGCATCGGTGGGCTCGCCGTTTTCCACCAGCGCGATCGACACGCAGTAGTGAGGGAAGCCGCGCAGGTAGTTGCTGGTACCGTCGAGCGGGTCGATGACCCAGGTGTAGCGGCTATTGCTGCCGCCCTGTGCGCCACCTTCCTCGCCGAACACCGCATAGTCCGGATAGCCGCGCTTGAGCTCCTTGACGATCACCTTCTCAGCATCGGCATCCACCTCGCTGGCATAGTCCATCCGCCCCTTCTGCACCACGTTGAGCGCTTCGAGCTTGTTGATGTTGCGCAACAGGACGTTGCCGGCGAGGCGGGCGGCTTTGACCATGACGGTGACGGCGGGTTTCTGCATGGCAAAGGCTCCCGTGAAGGCAGAAGGCGAATTGGCGGAGGTGAAAGAGCAAGCCGGCGCAAGGCCGGTCGGGCAGTTTACCATCTACGGCCGTACCGCTCCCGATTCTCCGTTCATGTCCGCCAGTCAGCACATCCGTTTCGTCCTCGTCGGCACCCAGCACCCCGGCAATATCGGCGCGGCAGCGCGTGCGATGAAAACGATGGGATTGGCCCGTCTGGTGCTGGTCGCGCCGGAGCGCGCGCTGGACGAGGACGCCTATCGGCGCTCGGCCGGTGCCGAAGACCTGTTGGGCGATGCGCCGATCGTCGCCACCCTGGCCGAAGCGGTCGCCGATTGCACGCTGGTGATGGGTTGCACCGCGCGTGCGCGACGGGTCGCGCTGGAGGAACTCCTGCCCGCCGATGGCGCGCACCGTGCCGTTTCCAATGCGGCTGCGGCGGCCGAGGTGGCCATCGTGTTCGGCCGTGAGCGCACCGGGCTGACCAACGACGAGTTGCAGCTCTGCCATGCCGCCGTGCATATCCCTTCCGACCCCCAGTTCAGTTCGCTCAACCTGGCCGCCGCGGTGCAGGTGCTGGCCTATGAGGTCCGGCTGGCGCTGCTGGCCAGCCAGGCCGGCGCGTCGGCCGACACGGCGGCACCGGCGGCCGATGGCCTGCGCGAGGGGCTGGCCAGCCATGCGCAGATGGAAGGGCTGTTCGGGCAATTGGCGCAGACCCTGGACGACATCGACTTCCACAAGGGCCGTACGCCGGATTCGGCGATGCGCAAGCTGCGTCGGCTGCTGCTGCGTGCGCAGATGAGCGAGCAGGAAGTGCGGCTGGTCCGCGGCATCCTGGCCGATGCCCAGCGCATGGCCGGCCTGGCCAGACGCGAAGGACAATGACGGCTGTCACATCCGTAGAGATTCGGCTAGGCTGTCGGCGACTCTAGGGGAGTGTCCGTTTTGCGCGGTCTACGATGGTGTCTGATGGCCTGCGGGCTACTGGGCTGGGCTGGCTTCGCCTGGACGGCGGCCGCCGCGCCTTCCTCGGTGCTGGTGCTGGGCAGGATCAGCGATGATCCGTCCACCCATTACGCGCAGCTCAAACCGCTGTTGGACTACGTGGTGCCGCGCATGCGCGGGGTGGGCATCCGTCGTGGCGAGATCCTGATGGCACCGGATACTCGGCAGATGGCCAGCTACCTGCGCCGCGGCCGGGTCGATTGGGTCAGCGAAGCCACCGGTGCGGCCATGCTGCTGCAGCAACGCGGTGGAGCGCACCCGTTACTGATGACCGGGCGCGGCGGCGTGCGCGACTTCCAGACCGTGTTCTTCGTGCGGCGCGATAGCCCGATCCACTCGCTGGCGGAGTTGCGTGGGCATACCTTGGCGTTGCAGAACGTGTCGTCCACCAGCAGCTACCTGTTGCCGATGCTGGAGCTGATGCGCAACCGGCTGTCGTGCGAAATCCTGCTGTCGCCGGATGATGCGCAGGTGGCCGGTTCGGTCGGGTATGTGCTGGTCGGCTCGAAAGTGAACATCGCCGCCTATGTGCAACGGCATCTGGTCGATGCCGGTGCCTTCAGCAATCTGGACTGGGACGACGAGCGACACATGCCGCCGGCGTTCAAGCGCGAATTCCGCATCATCCATCGCAGTGCGCCGGTGCCGCGGGCGGTGGAGATGGTGCGCGCGGGCATGGATCCGGCGGTCGAGCAACGCCTGCGGGCGGTGCTGCTGCAGGCCTCCACCGACCCGGTGGCCGGCCCGGCCTTGCGACGCTTCTTCGGCACTGACGGCTTCCATCCGCTGGATGGCGCCAGCCTGCATCGCCTGGATGTGCTGGGGCGCGAGTTGCGACAGCTCAAGGCGCAAGTGGAATGAGCCGCCTGCGTTTCGGCTTGCAGGCACGCTTCCTGCTCGTCATGGCGCTGACGTTGCTGCTGGTCGGCGCCATCCTGGCCTCCTTGCTGCAGCGTCAGAGCTCGATGCAGCGCGAAGTGCGCGGTCTGAGCGAACAAATCCTCCACGAGTTGTTCGACCGCAGCCTGCGCACGCGCGGGGAGACCTTGGCGACCGAACTGGCCAATGGCCTGGCCAATCCCTTGTACTACTCGGACCTGGCCACGGTCGGCGCGCTGGTTCGCAATGCGTCGCGCCAGCAGGTGGTCAGTTATGTGCTGGTGTTCGACCAGCGTGGGCGCTTGGTCCACGACGGTGCGCCCCGTCTGCCGCACTATGGCCAGCCGATGCGCGATCCGCTGGCGGCCAAGGCGATCGCTGCGCAGGCAATGCTGCTGCAGTCCTCGCCCGAGGTGCTGGAGGTGACCATGCCGATCCATATCGGCGACCAGCGCATTGGCGGGGTGCGCGTGGGCATGTCGCGCGAGCGGGTGCGCAAGGTGGAGTCCGGCGCCAACCTCAACCTGGTCGCCAACCTCAATGCCATCGGCAAGCGTGATCTGGGGTGGTTGCTGGTATTGCTGGCGGCGTTGGTCGGGCTGGGGGTGATGTTGGCGATCTATGTGCAGCGCACCCTGGTCGCTCCGGTGCGCCAGCTGGCCGCGGCCGCGCGGCAGATCGAGCGCGGCGATTACGCGGTGCGTTTGCCTTCGCACGAGCGCAACGACGAAATCGGCGAACTGATCTCGGCGTTCGAGCGGATGAGCGAGAGCATCGCCCGGCACGATCGCGAAGTGCGGCACATGGCCTATACCGATGCGTTGACCGGCCTGACCAACCGGCTCGGCTTCCGCGAAGGGCTGACCCAGACCCTGGATAACGCGCGTCAGACCGGCAGCAAACTGGCGCTGCTGTTTGCCGACATCGACGACTTCAAGCGGGTCAACGACACCCTGGGACACGAGGCCGGCGACGAGGCCTTGCTGCAGTTCTCCAGCCGCATCAGCCGGGCAGTGGCTGCATTGGGGGGCGAGGATGCGGTGCTGGCGCGCTTCGGGGGCGACGAATTCGTGATCCTGCTGCAGAACGGCGATGTCAGTCTGCTGGCTGCCCAGCTGGCCGACCGCCTGGTGCATGAGCTGAGCCGTCCGCTGAACGTGCAGGGCAGGGAGGTGTTCCTTGGCACCTCGATCGGCATCACGCTGTTCCCCGACGATGCCAACGATGCCACCGCGCTGTTGAAGAACGGCGACATCGCCATGTACCAGGCCAAGATGGCCGGCAAGAACTGTCATCGCTTCTACAGCCGCGCGGCCGACCACGCGGTGGAGCGGCGGGTGCACATGGAGCACGAGCTGCGCGGCGCCTGGGATCGCGACGAACTGCGCCTGGTCTATCAGCCGATCTACCGCACCCGCGACCGCGTGCTGGTCGGCGTGGAGGTGCTGCTGCGCTGGCAGCATCCGGCGCTGGGCACGATTCCGCCGTCGACCTTCATCGACATCGCCGAACAGAGCGGGCTGATCGAAGTGATCGGGCCGAAGGTGTTGCGCGCCGCGTGCCTGGAGGCGGCGCAGTGGCCGCTGTTGGGCGAGGGCTTGTTCATCTCGGTCAATGTTTCGCCGCGCCAGCTGCGCAGCGGCGATCTGATCGACAAGGTCGCTGCCTGTCTGGAGGAGTCCGGCTTGCCGGCATCGCGCCTGCATCTGGAGCTGACCGAGACGGCGGTGATCGGCGACGAGATGATGGCTGCCAGCCTGCTCGACCAGTTGCACCGGATGGGGCTCAAGGTGTGGCTGGACGACTTCGGCACCGGTTTTTCCGGGCTCAGCCACCTGCGGCAGGTGCCGGTGGACGGGGTCAAGATCGACAAGAGCTTCATCGCCGACCTGCAGCGAGACCCGGACGACCTGGCGTTGACCACTGCCATCATTGGCATGGCGCACTCGCTGGGCATCACGGTCGTGGCCGAGGGGATCGAGCAGGAGGCGCAGTTCAACCTGCTGCGCGACCGTGGTTGCGATCTCGGCCAGGGCTACTGGTTCAGTCGCCCGTTGAGTGCCACGGATGTGGCCAAGCTGATCGCGGCCGGTTAGCCGGGCGTGGCGGTCCAGTGGGGTGGATGACCGCAGCCTGAGGCTGTCGGCGTTCGAGTCGGCTGCTCGGAGCGCCGCATACCGGTCGCTGCCAACATCGGTGCGGGTCTCGACGCGCCGCAGGACCCCCCGCACTCACCTCAACGCGCATCACACGCGCTAGAGCGGACGCTTGCCGGTATCGCCCGGGAGTTCGCGCACCAGTCGCGGGACCAGATAACCGGACAGGCGCGCGGCCAGCGCGGCATGCAGTTCGCGCGCGCGCCCATCGCCGACCTCGAAATGCGCCACTCCGGCGACGCGGTCGAGCTGATGCAGGTAATAGGGCAGCACGCCGGCGGCAAAGCTGCGCTCGCTCAATGCCGCCAGCGCCTCGACGCTGTCGTTGACCCCGCGCAGCAGCACGGCCTGGTTGAGCAACTGCGCTCCGGCCGCGCGCAACGCCATCATGGCGGCGTCCACCTCCGCGTCGAATTCATTGGCGTGATTGGCGTGGATCACGAAGGCGACCGGCCACGGCAACCCACGCAACCACGCCAGCAACGGCGCGTCCACGCGGGCCGGCAGCACGACCGGCAGCCGGCTATGGATGCGCAGGCGCTTGAGATGCGGGATGGCGGCAAGGGCATCGGTGAGCTCGGACAGCTTGCCGGTGGCCAGCGAGAGTGGATCGCCACCGGAGAGCAACACTTCGTCGACATCCGGGTCGGCGGCGATTGCCGCCACCGCGGCGCGCCAGCCATCGCGGGCGGCGGTTTCCTCGGCATAGGGAAAGTGACGGCGGAAGCAGTAGCGGCAATGCACGGCGCAGCTGCCGGTGGCGATCAGCAGCGCTCGCCCGCGGTATTTCTGGATGACTCCGGTTGCGGTGCGCGCGGCAGCATCGCCGACCGCGTCCAGCGTAAAGCCCGGCGCTGCCTGCATTTCATCGTCCAGCGGCACGACCTGGCGCAGCAAGGGGTCGGCGAGGTCGCCATGGCGCATCCGCGCGATAAACGCCCGCGGAACCCGCAGCGGAAACTGTGCCGCCGCCGCATCGCTGATGCCGGCCGCCGCTCCCGCCAGGCCCAGTTGGGCCAGCAACTGGCGCGGATCGCGCACGGCATCACGCCATTGCTGTTGCCAGCCGGTCGGCTGCAGCGGGGACGGGGATGGCTGTAAGGCGAGGGGGGCTGCGGTTATCATGTGCGGTCACAAAACCAATGCCCGCCGGTTGCGGCGGGCGCCCCATTCTATCCGACCGGCCGACCTGTGGCGGGTCGTCGTCTTATCGAGGAGCTGCACCATGGCCACTGTTGGCATGAACGACGTCAAGAACGGCATGAAGATCCTGGTCAATAACGAACCGGCGGTCATCACCGAAACCGAGTACGTCAAGCCGGGCAAAGGCCAGGCCTTCACCCGCGTCAAGTACCGCTTCATCAAATCCGGCCGCGTGGTGGAAATGACGATGAAGGCCACCGACGATGTCGAACTGGCCGATGTGGTCGACACCGACATGAACTACATGTACAGCGACGGCGAGTACTGGCACTTCATGGATCCGGAAACCTTCGAGCAGGTCCAGGCCGACAAGGCCGGCATGGGCGGTGCCGACAAGTGGCTCAAGGGCGAGGAAGCCTGCATCGTGACCCTGTGGAACGGCGCGCCGATCTGGGTACAGCCGCCGAATTTCGTCGAACTGAAGATCGTCGAGACCGACCCGGGCGTGCGTGGCGATACCTCCGGTGGCGGTGGCAAGCCGGCCACGCTGGAGACCGGCGCCGTCGTGCGCGTGCCGTTGTTCGTCAATCAGGACGAAGTGATCAAGGTCGACACCCGCTCGGGCGAGTATTCGGCGCGCGTCAAGTAAGTCCACAGCGGCGCGGCGTTGCGACGCCGCACCGCCTGCCGGCGCGGGCAGGCGTCGCGCGCCCGCCATGCATGTGCAATGCAACGTCGCCGCATGGCGATGCCGCTCGATCCGCTTCCAGGAGCCCCGCGACGATGAGCCACGTCGACAGCGCCGACGCCAAGTACCCGCACGACCGGGTCGTGTTCTTCAGCGATGCGGTCTTCGCCATCGCCATCACCCTGCTGGCGGTGGAGATCAAGGTCCCGGACCATGGCCAGATCGAGGCGGCCGGCAGCGTCCTGGCCGCGCTGCGCCGGATGTTGCCGCTGTTCATCGGCTTCGCGGTCAGCTTCCTGGTCACCGCATTGTTCTGGAAGTCGCACTTGCAGCTGTGCCGCCATATCCGCCAGTTCGACGACCGCCTGATCTGGCTCAACGTGCTGCAACTGATGCTGATCGGGCTGCTGCCGTTCTCCACCGCGCTGTATTCGGAGTACTTCGGCAGCAACCAGGCGTTCTCGGTGTATTGCGCGCATCTGGCCGCGATCGGCCTGGCAGCGTATTGGCTGCATGCCTATGCGGTGCGCAAGGAAGGCCTGGCGCAGCGGCTGGGTTCGCTGCAGGCGCAGGCGATGAAGATGCGCGTGGCGGTCTCACCGGTGGTGTTCGCGCTGTGCATTCCCGTGGGCATCGCGGCGCCCTGGCTGGGCCGCTTCGGCTTCCTGGCGGTGTTCCTGCTGCAGTGGGTGGTGATGCGCGTGTACCAGCGGCGCATCCGCCTGGCGCAGGCGGCACCGTGATCCTTCCCTTTTCCGAGCACCCGCGATGACCTCCATCCCCGAATCCTGCGACCTGCTGATCGAAGCCGGCTACGTGGTCCCGATCGAGCCGCATGCGGTGGTGCTGGAAGACCACGCAGTGGCGGTGCGCGGCAGCGAAATCGTCGCGGTGCTGCCGACCGCCGAGGCACGCACGCGGTTCGCCCCCGCGCGTACCGTGTCGCGCCCGGACGCGGCGTTGCTGCCGGGCCTGGTCAACGCGCATACCCACAACCCGATGACCCTGCTGCGCGGGGTCGCCGACGATCTGCCGCTGATGGTGTGGCTGCAGCAGCACATCTGGCCGGTGGAGGCCGCGGTGATCGGCCCCGAGTTCGTCGCCGACGGCACCACGCTGGCGATCGCCGAGATGCTGCGTGGCGGCACCACCTGCGTCAACGAGAACTACTTCTTCGCCGATGTGCAGGCGGCGGTCTACAAGCGCCATGGATTCCGTGCGGTGGTGGGTGCGGTCATCATCGATTTTCCCACCGCCTGGGCGTCCTCGGACGACGAATATTTCGCCCGTGCCGGCGAATTGCACGATCAATGGCGCGACGATCCGTTGATCGGCACCGCGTTTGCCCCGCATGCGCCGTATACGGTCAACGACGCCAACTTCGAGCGCGTGCGGATGCTGGCCGACCAGCTCGACCTGCCGGTGCACCTGCATACCCACGAGACCGCGCAGGAAGTGGCCGATTCGATCAAGCAGTACGGTCAGCGCCCCCTGGCGCGGCTGGACCGGCTGGGGCTGGTCAACGATCGCCTGATCGCCGTGCACATGACCCAACTCACCGATGCGGAGATCCACCTGTGCGCCGAGCGCGGCGTGAGCGTTGTGCATTGCCCGGAATCCAACCTCAAGCTCGCCTCGGGGTTCTGTCCGGCATGCGCGCTGCAGCGTGCTGGCGTCAACCTGGCGATCGGCACCGACGGCTGTGCCAGCAACAATGATCTGGACATGTTCAGCGAAAACCGCACCGCGGCGATCCTGGCCAAGGCGGTGGCCAACGATGCCACTGCGCTGGATGCGGCCACCACCTTGCGTGCGGCCACGCTCGGCGGTGCCCGTGCGTTGGGCCTGGGCGATCGGATCGGCTCGATCGAGGTCGGCAAGCAGGCCGACCTGGTCTGTGTGGATCTCGCCGCGCTGGAGACGCAGCCGCTGCATCATGTGCTGTCGCAGTTGATCTATGCGGCCGGTCGCCAGCAGGTGACCGATGTGTGGATCGCCGGCAAGCCCAAGCTGGTGCAGCGCGAGCTGATCGACATGGACACCGCCGCCCTGATCGCCAATGCGCGCCAGTGGCGCGACCGTATCCGCACCATCCGCGCCTGAGCGCGGCGTTCCCACGGAGAATCGCATGAGCCCGACCACCCCCGCCGCCGCTAATTTTCACCAGGCCGAGCTGGACAAGTTCGCTGCGCTGGCCAACCGCTGGTGGGATGCGGACGGTCCACAGAAGCCGCTGCACGCGCTCAATCCGGTGCGGCTGGACTATGTGGCCGCGCGTGTCGGCCTGGCCGGAGCACGTGTGCTGGACGTTGGCTGTGGCGGCGGCCTGCTGAGCGAGTCGATGGCGCGCCTGGGCGCGCAGGTGACCGCGATCGACCTGGCGCCGGACCTGGTCAAGGTGGCGCGTCTGCACAGCCTGGAATCGGGCGTGCAGGTCGATTACCGCGTGCAAGCGGTGGAAGAACTGGCCGCCGAGCAGCCGGCAGGCTTCGATGCGGTGACCTGCATGGAGATGCTCGAGCATGTCCCGGACCCGGCCGCGATCATTGCCGCCTGCGCGCGGTTGCTCAAACCCGGTGGCAAGCTGTTCCTGTCAACGCTCAACCGTACCCCGGCCGCGTTCGCGCTGGCGGTGGTCGGTGCCGAATACATCGCGCGGCTGCTGCCCAAGGGCACCCATCAGTACAAGGACTTCATCAAGCCGGCCGAACTGGCGGCCTGGCTGCGCGGCGCCGACCTGCAGTTGGAAGATGTCAGCGGCATGCTCTACGAGCCCTGGCGCAACCGCGCCCGCTTGTCGTCGCGCACCGAGGTCAATTACCTGGCGTATGCGGTCAAGCCCGCGTTGGCGCATGACTGAGCACGCCGGCACGACGGCGGGCGTGAGCGCCGCTGGCGTATTTCCCGCCGTTGCGCTGTTCGACCTGGACGGGACCCTGCTGGACAGCGCGCCTGACATGCTGGCCACTGTCAACGCCATGCTCGCTGCGCGTGGCCGCGCGCCGACCACCTCCGCGTGCATTCGTCCGATGGTGTCCAAGGGCGCACGGGCGATGGTGTCGGTCGCGTTCCCCGAGTTGGACGCCGCCGCGCGCGACGCCTTGATTCCGGAATTCCTGCAGCGTTACGCGCAATTGATCGGCAGCTGCGCGCAACTGTTCGATGGCGTCGAGGAGGTGCTGCTGCGGCTGGAGCAGGCCGGCAGCCGCTGGGGCATCGTCACCAACAAGCCCGAATACCTGGCCCGGCTGATCCTGCCGCAGCTGGGCTGGGAGCAGCGCTGCGCGGTATTGATCGGCGGCGATACCTTGGCCGAGCGCAAGCCGCATCCGCTGCCGTTGTTGGTCGCGGCCGAACGCCTCGGCGTGACGCCGTCGCAATGCGCTTACGTCGGCGACGACGAACGCGATATCCAGGCTGCGCGCGCCGCTGGCATGCCGTCGATCGCGGCGCTGTGGGGGTATCGCCTGCACGACGACGATCCGCTCAGCTGGCAGGCCGACTGCGTGCTGCAGCAGCCGCAGGCCTTATGGGAGCCGGCCGCGTGGCCGCGCACCTGATGCCGTTTGTACTTCTTCTGGACCCCGCATGAGTCACTCCAGCGCGCTCGATAGTTTCCTCGACAAATGGCGAAGCCGGTGGCCGGAGTGGGCGGTGGCCGAACCGTTCGTGCCGTCGTCGCAGCGGCCGCTGGCCGTGGCCTGGTTTGCCTTGCTGCAGGAATGGGAAGACATCATGAACATCGCCGGCGATCCGTTGCCGGCCGACGCCAAGCTGGCCTGGTGGCAACAGGAACTGCGCGACTGGTCCGGGCAGCGCTCGCGCCATCCGCTCGGTCGCGTGCTTGAACCGGTACGCGCCCCCTGGGCCGCGTTGGCCGAGACCTTGCCGGCAGTGCAGGCCGCCCGTTCCACCCCGGCGACGCTGGCGCAGGCGCTGCAGACCTTGCAGCCGTTCGCAGAAGCGGTGATCGCCGTCGAAGCGGTGTTGTTCGAGCGCCGCGCGCCTGGCGAGGCGCGCGTGGTGGCGGTGCAATGGCTGGATGCGCGCCAGCGTGCGGCGGGTGAAGCGGCGGCACCGGCAGGCATCGGGAGTGCCGATTGGCGACAGCAGTTGTTGCGGGCCTGGCCGGGCAAGCCGGCGTTGGCGCGCCCACATCGGGTCTGGTCGCGTTTGGCGCGACTGCGGCTGCGACGCGAACTGGCCGGCAAGCCTGCCTACGCGCCGCCGTTGCAGCAACTCTGGCACAGCTGGCGCGCGGCCAGCGGCGCGGACTAGGTGCTGTGCCGGCGATCGCGACGGTCGCTGTACTGTTTCTCGATGGACCCGCGCCGGCGCCTCAGATCGGCGCGTCTGGCAGCACGCTGCGATAGTCGATGAAGGCCTGACTGCAATCCAGCGGTTCGCCGACGCCGGGCCTGCCGAGCAACTGCACGTCGTTCGCGACCGATGGGGCTAGCTGGTCGAAGAAACTCACCGGTCCGCCATCGAAGATGAAGTGCGTCGCCCCGGGATCGCTGACTGGCCCGCCGAAGTGCGGTGGCGCAAACGACACCGGTCCACCATCCAGCACCACATTGTCCAGTGCAACGACGATCGGCAGGGTCCTGGTGGTATCGCGATAGCCATAGAAGCTCAGTTCGCCGCCGCCGAACGCACCGGCTCCCAGCGAATGCACATTCCTCAAGAGGATATTTCGGAAATTCGGTGGCTTGTTCCGGACGGTGGCATTGGCGTAGTTGGCATCGAAGACCAGTGGTCGCGCAACACGACGCATGCAGATGTCTTCGAAGATGACATCGGACACCTGGCCGCCGCGCGTGGCATCGGACTTCACCCGCAGGCCGTTGCTCGTCGGTCCATCCCGTTTGCTGGTATCGGCTGTGAAGCCGTCAATGCTCAGGTCGTGCACCAAAATATGGCGGATGCCCGAATCGGTTTCGCTGCCGAGCGAAAAGCCATGGGTGTAATAGAACCGGTTATGGACGAACAGCATGTCTTCCGACGCGATGCTGCGTTTGCCGCTCGCATGCGCCTTGATCGCGACCCCATCGTCGCCGGTGCCGATGAACGAATAGGCCAGTAGTACGTTCTTCGATTGGCCAGGATCGAAGCCATCGGTGTTCTTGGCCGTGTCCGGGGTGAAGCAGGTGGCATGCGGATTCACGTCGGGCGTACTTCCGGCCGGGCAGTGATAGCCAGGGCGCGTGTAAGCCAGGCTGGGCGCCAGGATCTTGATTCCCCAGGCGATCAGGCCAACCACGTTGTCGGTGGCGACGTGGAAATTCGGTGAGTTTTCCAGCGTGATGTCATACAGGACGAAGTCGCTGCTGTCGTCGACCTGCAGCAGCCGTGGCACGTGCTGGATAAGGCCCTGGGTGACGGTGAGATAGGCCAGGTCCCACCAGCTGGCCTTGCCTGCATTGGGCCCGCCGGTGAGCGTGCTGCCGCCGCGACCGTCGATCCTGCCTGCGCCGACGATACCGCTGTGCGCCGTATTGACCGCGTGGATCAGCGGCTTACAGGACTTGGTCGCGTCATTGCTGGCGGTGCCGCAAATGCCTGCGCCATTGTCATAGTCCTGCGGATTGCGCGAGCCATACACGGTGACGCCACGATCGATCCACAGCGTGACCCCACTTTTGAGAGTGAGTGGCCCGGTCAGAAAGCCGGATTCGCCGGCGTCGCCAACGATCAGGCGAACCGCACTGCCGGTGGGGCAGTCGTCGATGGCTGCCTGCAGACGTGCGGTGTCTGGCTGAGAGTGGCGCGGATCCTGGTCGAGCGTGTCCAGTGCGCCATCCAACGGACTCAGCGTCGCCTTGCGCGTGGCGCACACCGGCGTCGCCACGCTCGGCTGCTCGATCACGCCCCAACGGGTGGAGACGCGATGCGCGTTATCCGAGTGCTCCAGGTCCTGCGGAGGCGTGGCGCATGCCTGGCCGGCAGCGCCGAGCAAGCTCAGCGAGAGGGGGAAGATCCGCGCAAGACGATATCGGTGGCGCATACCATCCCCGACTGGGGAAAGACATCAGGTAGAGAAAACGTCAGCTGGCAGTGGCGAAAGGCTTGCCGCCGCTGACCTCGCCGCATCTGCTGCACTGGAATCAGCAGCGTGGCGCGAACGTAGCGGGAGGAGGCGATTCACCGGAGCTTGCATGGCGAAACCACGCGCGCATTGCCGAAGTGATTGGCATCGTGATGGCGCGTGTGCGGTCGGTGTTCATCCTCGATGGAGCCAGCACTCGACGCAGGCAGCGCAGACCTGGTCATGCCCGCGCAGATGCCCCATTCGCTCGCAGTCAGCGTTTCGCGCATGTCGCAGCCATCGTGATGGCTGCGACATGCGCCAGGGGTGAGGTCGCAACGCGTCCGCTAACGGGCGCGTTGCCGTTGGCGTCGCGCAATGCCTCAGTCGGCGCTGCCGGCGCCTTGATTGTTGTATTCGTAGAAGCGGTTGGCCGAGTACGTGCAGTTGCTGCTGCAGTAAGGCCGGTTGACCGTCGAGGCGTTCCACGGTGCGGTCTTGCGCACGTGACTGCCGAGCGTGGAGTCGCGCACGGTGACCTGCCCGTTCGGCGAGGTGCCGTTGACGTAGCTGCTCAGGCTGCCGACGCTTTCGTCCCAAGCACGGCCCAGGTAGGTGGCGTTGTCGGGGCTGCCGTCGCTGCCGACGAAGTTGCTGTTGATTGCCAGGAAGCCATAACTGCTGCCCGGACGCGTGCTCGGCGCGAAGATGTAGCCGCCACGGCTGCTGCCCAGGCGTGCGCCGGTGGAGCGGATGGTGGCGCCATCGAAGACGCCCACGCCGGAGCCGAAGATGAAATCGACATCGCCTTCGATCGTGCTGCTCTTGAAGTATGCGCGGATGATGGCGTTGGCGCTGTTGGCGCTGATCAACAAGGTGTCCTGGTTGCCGGTCACCACCACGTCCTCGAAGCTGGCCTTGTCGCCACGCACCGCCAGCGCAACCGCCGATTGGTTGTTGTCGGCATAGGTGCCTTCGACGTAGTTGTTGTCGATGCGCAGGTGGCGTGCCTGGAAGCCATTGGCGCGGACCGTCAGCGTGGCGCTGTTGGAAGTGCCGACCGTGGTTGCCGAGGCATTGCTGGCGCAGGGGTGACTGGCGGTGCCGGCCGGCTTCGGGGTGGGATTGGCGTTGTTGAAGCGGATGATGGTGTCGCCAGCGCCGTTGCCCAGGCCGAACAGGGTGAGCGGCGGCGCATTGCTCGGGACGCAGACCAGGCCCACATACGTGCCCGATTTGATGCTGATGTAGCGGCGCGTGCTGCCGCCGGCCGCCACTGCGGCATCGACCGCTGCCTGCACGGTGCGGTACTTGGTCGAGCCGTCTGCGGCGACCGCGAAATCGGCGCTGAGAGTGCTCACGCCTGCGGTCGGGTTCCAGTTGTCGGTCGTCAATGCACCGATGGTGCCGGTCTTTGCCAGTGCCTTGGCGATCGTGTAATTGCTTGCCTCGGCGCTGGTGAGTTGCGGCCGCGTGGCGGTCCCGGTCGCGCCGAAAGCGTTGGCGCTTAACAGACCGAGCACGAGAAGGGCAAGGGGATAGCTCGGGCGATGCGATGCAGTCATTGGGCGGTGCTCGCGTTGAGGTGGGTGGTGGTTGCCGACGCTCGACGAGCATCGGCTTGTTGCGCGCCGGCGTGCGGGAAAGGGGGAGCGCCTGCCGTGACTGGCAGCGATGCGGACGCGGCCGGTGAGGGAACATACGCTGCGCCAATGGCTAGCCGCTGCGGCGCAGGCGCGCTACGCACGAGCCTTGTGCGCGATCACATTTCAGGTGTGAGCGCGTCTTCAGGACGTGCGCCGCGCGCCCGCCGAATGTGCAGATGCACAACGGTTGGGGCGGCTCGTCCAGCATCGCCATCCTCACGCGCTGTGGGCAACACTGCTCCCAGACTCCTGGTTCTTTAACGAGACATGGCGGGAATCCAATGGCAGACCCCAAGGAACTGCAGGACAAATTCTGGAAGGCGCTGAAGTCCGATCGCACGGTGATGCTGGGCCTGGACGGCGTCGAGGACGGGCATGCGCGTCCAATGACGGCCCAGATCGAAGGCGATAGCGGTGGGCCGATCTGGTTCTTCACCTCCAAGGACAACGCCTTGATTGCCATGCTTGGGCAGGGCCGCCGGGTGATCGGTGCCTTCAGCAGCAAGGGGCACGATCTGTTCGCCAGCATCAGCGGTTCGCTGCGCGAGGATACCGATCCAGCGGTCGTCGACCGGCTGTGGAATCCGCATGTGGCGGCATGGTACGAACAAGGCAAGAACGATCCCAAGCTGGCGCTGCTGCGGTTGGATCCCGACCATGCACAGATCTGGCTCAACGGCTCCAGCCTGCTGGCCGGCATCAAGGTGTTGCTGGGCATGGATCCCAAGAAGGATTACCAGGACAAGGTCGCCGACGTCCCTCTGCGCTGAACAGCGGTCGGCGCATGCATGGGGTCGCTGCTGCATGCGCCGCGATGAGATCAAGCGCTGGCGGCTTCAGAACATGGCTGCAACGTCCTAGTGCGAACGCCTGAGCGTTTTTTCTGTGCATCGATGGGCCCGGTGTGACTGTTGCAGCCATCTGTTGTGTCGCGCTTGCCGACATCGCGCTGACGGCCCATTCACCACTGGCCAACAGCGACTGCCTGCATGATCGGCATCCTCGCAGATGGCGGGCAACAGGTTAACGGAGGTCGGCATGCAACAGATCGAAGTGGGTCAGATGGTCTTCCTGCGCGATGGCGACGTTGGTGTGGGCGCGATCCGAGAGGTGCGCGACGGCGGCGATGCCTTGGTCATCAATATCGAAAATGGCGGCGACTTTGCCGTTCCTGTCTCCGTCGTGCGGTCAGTGCACTCCGGCAAGGTGCTGCTGGATGCGGACCGCTTGCCCGACGCGATGCGCGAGGCGTTGCGGCATCCGCACGCGAACGAGTTGCCGACCAGCACGTATGCGGCCGCGCGGGCTGACGATGGCGCGTTGAAAGATTGATCCGGCGGAAAGCTTGCGGGGTTGGTTGAACCGCGGACGTTGCTGTCAAACGCGGCTGACCAGTGCAACACAAGGTCGGCCCGTCGCAGCGTTGGCGGCTGCGCGCTGCAGTAATCTCAAGGCCGCGGGAGTTGGCTGCGCCGCCGCGCGCGCGATAGCAGACACAGCGGTTGCGGCTGACCTATTGACCGCGCTCCAGCACCAATAACGGATCGATGCGTGTATCGAACCAATTCATTCCCCAATGCAAATGTGGCCCGGTTGCGCGTCCGGTCGCTCCCACTGCGCCGATCACCTGGCCTTGCGTGATCCGGTCGCCGACCTTGACGTCGATTCGCGACAGATGCAGGAAGTTGGAGCTGATGCCAAACCCGTGATCCAGCAGTACCGTGCCGCCGGTCAGGTATAGATCCGGCGCGGCGAAGGTGACCACGCCGGGCGCCGGCGCCTTGACGGGCGTCCCGGTAGCCACGGCGATATCCATACCGGAATGGCCGGCGCCTGGTTGTCCGTTGTAGACGCGCGCATTACCGAAGCGGCCGCTGATGCGTCCCTGGACCGGCCAGATGAACGGCACAGCGAAGTCCGTGCGCGGGTCGTCGCGATCGCGCGCGGCAGTGACCTGCGCCTGCTCGCGCTTGATGCGTTCGGCGATCGCCGGTGGCGGATTGACCGTCTTGGGCGGAACGCCGTTGACACGCTCGATCGGCCAGTCGCGTGGTGTCACTGCGATCCGGACCTGCTCGCTGCCGCCGTCGGGTCGGGTGACATCCACCTGCAATGGGCCGGTGGCATCGCGACCGATGCCAAACACCACGCTGCCATAGTCGCTGACCCGCAGTGTGCGGCCGGCGTAGCGCACCTGGCTGCCGACCGGCACCTTGCCGATCACCATCGCGCCCTGCGAAGCGGCGGTAGGAAACACCACACGCTGGGCATCGCTGGCTTGCGCCAACGCGGGCAAGCTGGCCAACGCACACGGCGCCAACGCCAGCCAGGCCCCGATCAGGATCGCGCGCATCAACGGTCGAAGGTCAGGCGTTGGCCGGCAGCGGCGCCGACCAGGCGCTCGCCATCCCACACCTGGTGGCCATTGACCCAGGTCGAGGCAATCCGCGAGCGGAACGTGGTGCCTTCGAACGGCGACCAGCCGCACTTGGACAGGACCTGCTCGCGCTTGACGGTGAACGGTGTGTTGTCGATCAGCACCAAGTCGGCGAAGTAGCCTTCGCGCAGGAAGCCGCGCTGGGAGACGTCGAACAGCTGTGCCGGGGCATGCGCAAACTTCTGCACGATGCGGCTGATCGGCAGCTTGCCTTCGTGCACCAGCTCCAGGGCGGCCACCAGTGCGTACTGCACCAGCGGCAATCCCGACGGCGCCTGTGCATAGGGTTTCTGCTTTTCTTCCCAGGTATGCGGGGCATGGTCGGTGGCGAGCACGTCGATCACGTCGTCGGCCAGCGCGGCGATCAACGCCAGGCGATCCTCGGCATCCTTGATCGCGGGGTTGCACTTGATCAGGTTGCCCAGTCGCGCATAGTCGCTGCGATCGAAGCGCAGGAAGTGGATGCAGGTTTCGGCAGTGATGCGCTTGCGCAGGCGGCCGTCGCTGTCGACCAGCGGGCCGGCCTCGAACAACGCCAGTTCATCGGCGGTGGAAATATGCAGGACGTGCAGGCGCGTGCCGTGCTTGCGCGCCAGCGACACTGCCAGTTGCGAGGACTTCAGGCAGGCCTCGCGCGAGCGGATATCCGGATGCATCTCGGCGCTGAGCGCGTCGCCGTATTTTTCCTTGAACGCGGCCATCGTTGCATCGATGGTCGGGGTGTCTTCGCAATGGGTAATGATCGGGGTGGGCGCGTCGCGGAAGATCGCGTCCAGCGTTTGCGGATCATCGACCAGCATATTGCCGGTGGACGCGCCCATGAACACCTTGATGCCGGGGGCGGTCTTTGGATCCAGGCGCTGGATCGCGGCAAGGTTGTCGTTGCTGGCGCCAAGATAGAAGCCGTAGTTGCCCCAGGCGCGCCCGGCGGCGGCGTCGTACTTGGCCTGCAGCGCGGCGGCATCCAGCGTCGGCGGGTTGGTGTTGGGCATGTCCATGAAACTGGTCAGCCCGCCGGCCACGGCCGCGGCCGATTCGCTGGCGATGTCGCCCTTGTGGGTCAATCCGGGTTCGCGGAAGTGCACCTGATCGTCGATCATGCCGGGCAGCACCCACCGCCCGGCGGCATCCACCACCTGGTCGCCTGCAGCTGGCGTGATGTGCTCTGCAATTCGCGCAATGCGTTCGCCTTCGATCAGCAGATCGGCGTCGAACTCCTTGCCCTCGTTGACCATTCGGGCATTGACGATGACGGTTCGGCTCATGGGTGGGGTCCTGTGCAGCGGCAAGAAGAAGAGGTGTCGTTGGGCGCATCCGGGACGGGATCGTACCCCCCTGGATGAAAGGGATGACAGCGGCCCAGCCGGCGCGCGGCCAGCCAGCTGCCGCGTAACGGCCCGAAGCGGGCAATGGCGGTCATCGCGTACTCCGAACAGCTGGGCGCAAAACGGCAGCGCGGCCCTAGCAGGGGGCTGATGAAGCGCTTGTAGAAACGCAACAGCGCGATGAGCAGGCGTCCGATCACTTGCCAATGATATGCCAGTTGGATTAATACGTGGTTGCCGGGGATCAGCGCAGTAGGCTATAAAGTCCCGCTTTCCCGGGCCCCGGGGGAACCAAGGAAGAGCGATTCGTGGCTGCTAAAAAACCTGCAAAAAAGGCCGTCAAGGCCGCCAAGAAGTCCGCCAAGCCCGTCGTCAAGAAGGCTGCGGCGCCTGCCGCTGCCAAACCCGCGGCCAAGAAGACTGCGGCGGTCTCCAAGCAACTGGCTGCCACGAAGACGCCTGCCAAGAAGGCGCCTGCCAAGAAGGTCCTCGCGCAGAAGGCGGTCGCCAAGCCCGCGCCCGCCGCCAAGCCTGCAGCCACTAAGGCCACCAAGGCCACAAAACCCGTCGCCAAGACCCCCGTCGCCAAGAGCGCTGCCAAGCCGGCGGCGAGCAAGCCGGCCCCGACCGCTGCCAAGCCGGCAGCAAAGCCGGTCGCCAAGCCGGCGGCCACCCAGTCCGTACCGAAGCCGGCAGCGACGCCGGCTCCGGCCAAGTCAGTCCCGGTCAAGGCGACCAAGCCTGCAGCAGCAGCGACCCCCGTGGCCGCTCCTGCCAAGTCGGCGAAGCCTGCGACCCCGTCAGTCAAGAATCCCGTGCCCGTTTCGAAATCTTCCGCAAAGACCCCCACCAAGTCCGAGACTCCCGCCAAGCCCGCCGCGACCCGTCCGGTCGGCAAGGTGGCCGTGGCCGTGACCTCCAAGCCGTCCAATCCGACCCCCAAGACCAAGTACAAGGTGGTCGATTACAAGACCGACGACGCCACCGGTCGCCCGATCCTGCCTGCAGGCTACAAGCCCACGCCGGACGAGGAGTACATGAGCGCGCTGCAGCAGGAATATTTCCGTCAGCGGCTGCAAAGCTGGCGCAATGACCTGGTCGAAGAATCCAAGCAGACCATCGAGAACCTGCGCGAAGAAGTGCGTGATATCGGCGATGAAGCCGAGCGCGCCACCCGCGAGACCGAAAACTCGCTGGAACTGCGCACCCGCGATCGCTACCGCAAGCTGATCGGCAAGATCGACAGCACGCTCAAGCGCCTGGAAGCCGGCGACTACGGGTATTGCGTGGACACCGGTGAAGAGATCGGCCTGGACCGCCTGGAGGCGCGTCTGACCGCAGAGCGCACCATCGATGCGCAGGAGCGCTGGGAGCACTTGCAGAAGCAGCAGGGCGACTGAGTTCGTACGCCGTTGTCGGTCGTGATCGAGCCCCGCCATGTGCGGGGCTTTGTGTTTGTCGCCTGCCCGCGGCGTGCTGCAGCACGCGCAGCGATCTTGCACTGCTCAGCGCATCTCATCTCAACGTGCATGACACGCTCTAAATCTACGTGTCATGGCCGCGGCGTAGACTTCGCCCGTGGCGGCTGGCCACGTCACCGTCTACCGTTGATGTTCGCGTTGCCGCGTACCTGTTTCAGGCCAATTGGGTGGCCGTCGCCGTCGCCGCCGCGATGCAATCTGTCTGCACTCGCGCGGTGGCGTGCGGTTGCATTGCGATGGCCGGGTGCACGGCGACGTCTGCAGTGGACGCAACATGGCTAGCCGGGAGCGCGCGACGTCAGCGCCTGGGCGTCAGCCAGCATGGCGCTCGCAAGGGATTGGTCGCTGGATCCTCGCGCTGTTGCTGGTGCTGTCGACTGGGGTGTTGGTAGTGGCGCTGGGGCCGCGCGTGGACACGGTGCTGCCCCAGGTGGCGCTGCCACAGGTGCCGCAGGACCCGCGCGCGTTGCAGGCCTGGCTCGATGCGCGCGAGCGGGCGACGCCGGGACTGCGTGCGGACAACCAGGCGCGTATCGTCTGGGCCGACCCGCTGCATCCTGGTCGGCGCGCCTGCGCGATGGTCTATCTGCACGGCTTCACCGCAAGCCAGGGCGAAGGGGCGCCGACGCACCAGCGGCTGGCGCGCAGCTTCGGTTGCAACCTCTACCTGCCGCGTTTGCCAGGGCATGGCCTGGTGGCCGCCGATGCCTTGCGCGGGATCGATGCCGCGCGCTTGCTCGAAGGGGCGGCGGAGGCCTTGGCGGTGGCGCAGGTGTTGGGCGAGCGGGTGGTGGTGATCGGCAATTCGATGGGGGGCGCGCTGGCCGTGCAGACCGTGGCCGCGCATCCCCAGCACGTGCAGGCGCTGGTGCTGTGGTCGCCGCTGGTGCGCGAGCGTAACGAGCAATTGCAGCCGATGTTGTGGCCATGGGGCGCGCAGTTGCTGGCATGGACGCGCAATGCTGGCGACCCGGTCCTGCGCCATGCCGTCGACAGTCCCTACTGGGCCGATGCGACGCATCTGGATGGCTATCGTGCGCTGGCTGCGCTGACCCGCGGCGGCATGCGGCCGTCGACCTATGCGCGAATCCACGTGCCGGTGTTCCTGGGCTACTACTATCACGATGCGCAGCATCAGGACGGCACGGTGTCGGTGGCGGCGATGCAGGCAATGTTCCGCCAGTTGGGAACGCCTGCGGCTGCGCGGCAGGCGGTGGATTTTGCCGACGCGGGCAATCACGTGCTGGCCTCGCCGGTGCGATCCAAGGCGGTACCAGCGGTGTTTGCCGCCACCTGCCAGTTCCTGGCAGGCAAGGGCGGTCTGCAGCAGCCGGCGGGCGCGCCCGACTGCGCGCATGGCTGGAACGCGGCGGCGGTCAGCGTACGCTGAGCGGCACCGGCGGCAGGCGTGTCACTGCAGGTCGCGCAGGTCCAGCTTGCGTAGCCGTGGCGCCTTCCAGGCGGTGGTGGCGACCACGCCCAGGGTCACGCAGCCACCGATCACCACTGCTGGTACCAATCCGACCAGGCGCGCCATGACGCCGTCGTAGAAGGCTCCCAATTCGTTGGACGAGCCGATGAAGATGCCGTTGATCGAGGAGACGCGGCCGCGCATCGCATCGGGCGTGGCCAGTTGCAGGATGGTCTGCCGGACCACCACCGAGACGCCGTCGCACATGCCGTAGGCCAGCAGGATCGCCGCCGACAACCAGAAATGGCGCGACAGGCCGAACGTGATCGTGCACACGCCGAACCCCGCCACTGCCAGCAGCAGGACCCGGCCGGCGTTGCGCTGCAGCGGGTGGCGGGCCAGCCACAGGCCGACCAGGATCGATCCCAGCGCCGGCGCGCCGCGCAGGATGCCCAGGCCTTCGGGGCCGTAATGCAGGATGTCGTGGATGAAGGCCGGCAACATCGAGACCGCGCCGCCCAGCAACACCGAGAACATGTCCAGGGCCATCGCGCCCAGCATGATCTGGTTGGACAGCACGAATTGCGCGCCCTCGGCGATGCTGCGGAAGATCGGTGCGCGCGGTCCTTCGGCCACCGGCTCGCTCACCCGCAGCAGCAGCAGCGCGACAATGGCCAGCAATGCAACGCTGGCCGCCACGCCGTACGCCAGCCCCTTGCCGCCCCAGCCGACCAGCAGCCCGCCCAGCGCCGGGCCGAGCACCATGCCGGCCTGGAAGGTCACGCTGCCGAGGCTGGAGCCGCGCGCGAATGCCTCGCGGGGCAGCACGCGCGCGAACAGGGCGTTATAGACCGGCGACAGAAAGGCGCGCGCCGCACCGGTCAGCGCGATCGCGGCATAGATCGCCCACACGCCGCTGGTCGGCAACCAGCGCTGGGTGATGGCCATCAACAGGGTTGCGGTGGTCACCAGACCCAGTGCCGCAGTGACGCCCAGATACCGACGTGGCAGATGATCGACCAGATAGCCGGCGAACGGGGCGATACAGAAGAACGGCAGAATCTCGGCCAACCCGATCAGGCCCAGCGACAGCGGGTTGCGGGTGATTTCGTAGATATGCCAACCCACCGTGACCGCGACGATCTGGTAGGACAGCATCGCGCTGACGCGATACAGCAGTACCAGGCCGAAACCCGGATGCGCGAGCAGGGTGCGCAACGACAGCGGCGGCGGGGCAGGGATGCTCATTGTTGCGCGCGCGCGGTGTCGCGGATGAAGGCCAGCATCGCCGCCACGCCGTTGCTGCGGGTCGGCGACAAGTGCTTGGCCAGGCCGATGCCGGCGATGTAGTCCGGCTCGGTGGCCAGGATCTCCGCTGCGCTACGGCCGGAATACACCCGCAGCGCCAGGTAGATCAGGCCGGAAACGATCGCCGAGTCGCTGACTGCATGGAAGTCCAGCCGCTCGGCATTGCCTTCCGGCACGATCCACACCAGCGACTGGCAGCCATGCAGGCGATGCTCCTCGCTCTTCCACTGTTCGGGAAAGGCCGGCAGCTTGCGACCGAGGTCGATCAGATATTGGTAGCGCTCGGACCAGTCGCCGAAGAAGGAAAACTCTTCGGCGATGGCGGCCTGGGCGGCGGCGGCGGTGGGTTCGAGCGGGAAATGGGTATCGGTCATCAGTAATCCAGGATCAAGCGATGTAAGCCCTCTCCCTCGGGAGAGGGATTGGGGTGAGGGGACGGCGCAGCCTCGCGAAAATTCGACGGCAGTCGCGACAGCCGCCGTCTTATTCGGCGCCGCCGTACCCTCATCCGGCGCTGCGCGCCAGCGTCTCCCGGTGGGAGAGGGAAAAAACTCAGGCGCGTTTCCAGCGTACGCCTTGCGGCGTGTCTTCCAGCACGATGCCTTCGTCGGCCAACTGCTGGCGAATGGCATCGGCGCGGGCGAAATCGCGCGTTTTCTTGGCCTGGCCACGTTCGTCGATCAGCGCTTGGATGCGTGCCTGGTCGTCGTCGCCAGCGCCCTGGAACCAAGCCTGGGGGTCCTGTTGCAGCAAGCCCAACGCCAGCCCCGCACCCAGCAGTCGACTCTTGGCCGTGCGCAGCGCCGCATCCGCTCCGCCGGCCGGAGCGAGTTCCTGCAGGCGCTGCCGTGCCTGCGCGGCCAGATTGGCCACCACCGACAGCGCCAGCGGCGTATTGAGGTCGTCGTCCAGCGCGGCATCGATCTCTTCCGGGATCGCCGCCTCGGCGTCTACGCTGGCCAGGTCGCGCAGCGTGCCGTAGAGCCGGTCCAGCGTGCGCACCGACTGTTCGATCAGTGCGTCGGACCAGTCCAGCGGCTGACGGTAGTGGGCGGTGAGCAAGGCGTAGCGCAAGGCCTCGGGCGGATGCTTGGCGATCAGGTCGTGCACTGTCTCGATATTGCCCAGCGACTTGCTCATCTTGGCGCCGCCGAAGTTGAGCATGCCGTTGTGCAGCCAGAACCGCGCAAAGGTGGCACCGCCATGGGCGCATTCGCTTTGCGCGATCTCGTTCTCGTGATGCGGAAATTGCAGGTCCACGCCGCCGGCATGGATGTCGATGGTCGGTCCCAGATGGGCAGCGGCCATCGCCGAGCACTCGATGTGCCAGCCCGGGCGGCCGCGTCCCCACGGCGACTCCCAGCCGGGCAGCTCGGCGCTGGACGGCTTCCACAGCACGAAGTCGCCCGGGTCGCGCTTGTACGGCGCCACGTCCACCCGCGCCCCGGCAAGCATCTCTTCCGGATCGCGCCGCGACAGCTTGCCGTAGTCGGCGAAGGAGGCCACCGCGAACAGCACATGGCCTTCGGCGGCGTAGGCATGGCCGGAGTCGACCAGGCGTTCGATCATCGCCACGATCTGCGGGATATGGGCGGTGGCCTCCGGCTCGATATCCGGCGCGGCCACGCCCAGCGCGGCCATGTCGGCGCGGTAGGCGGCGGCGAAGCGGTCGGTGATGGTGCTAATCGGCACGCCTTGCGCCTGTGCGGCGGCATTGATCTTGTCGTCGACGTCGGTGATGTTCCGCGCGTAGCGCAGGGCGCCATACCGCCGCCGCAGCAGCGCCGCCAGCACGCCGAATACCACCGGGCCGCGGGCATTGCCGATGTGCACGAAGTTGTAGACAGTGGGGCCACACACATACAAGGTGGGGCAGGACGGATCGAGCGGCGCGAACGGCTCGACCCGCCGCGTCAGGTTGTTGTGCAGGCGCAGGCTCATCGGCATCTGAAAAGGGGTAACCCGGCGATTCTAGCCCCTCGCGCAGGCGCGGCGAACCGTCCGGCCAGAATGGTCACTGGATGGGCTGCGTTCAGCCCCGGACATCACAAGGTCCATACACTTACGTACTGCTTCGCTGCGCCGTCCAGGTACTGATGCGACCTTCCCCGTTTCCCGTGCTGCTGTGCTTGCTGGCCTGCCCGTTGGTTCAGGCGCATGCAGCGGAGTCGGACGTGAAGAACCGCGTGGTGGTCATCGAGAACGTCAAGCTGGATTACGCCCAGGTGCTCAACGTCGAGCCGGTCTACCAGACCTTGCGCGCGACCCGGATGGAGGAGCAATGCGCCGCCGAAGAGGCCGCGGCACGGCCGCCACCGCCCCCGGAGGAAAACGAGGGGCGTATCGACCGGGTGCTCGATTCGGTCAAGGAGATGTTTTCGCGGCGCCCCGAATTGCCACCGGTGGCAGTGCCGCCGACCAGCACCCGCCGCAACTGCCAGGTCGTGGAGGTGCCGCGTGAGTTCCGGCGGCCGATCGCCTACGACGTCGACTATGTCTACAAGGGCACCAAATACCGTTCGCGGCTGCCGGAAGACCCCGGCAACCGGCTGCGCATCCGGGTCTCGGTGACGCCCTATATCCCTGACGCCATCGTCGCGCCGCCGCGCTGAGCACGGCAGCGGTTGCACAGTAGGCGCATGCGTGCGAGGATTCGCGCCCTATGCAGGCAAACCCCTTCCAACACGACACCAGTGCCGCCCGGATGGCCTCCGGGATGACCTCGCGTGCCCGCCGACCGGAATCCCACAGTTTCGCTGGGTGACCGGAGTGTTGTGCTGTCCGTTCTGAAAACCCAGCCCCGGCTGGGTTTTTTCGTTTCGGGCGCCGGAAAGGTTTCAACCGCAAGAAACGCGCATTCCGCGCACCCCGTCGCTCCTGGCGGATCACGCAGCAGAAGCATGCAGCAAAGGATCGATCGATGTCACTGAAGCACTTCTTGAACACCCAGGACTGGAGCCGTGCCGAACTGGACGCGCTGTTGACCCAGGCCGCGCTGTTCAAACGCAACAAGCTCGGTAGCGAGCTGAAGGGCAAGTCGATCGCGCTGGTGTTCTTCAACCCGTCCATGCGCACGCGCACCAGCTTCGAGTTGGGCGCCTTCCAGCTTGGCGGCCATGCGGTGGTGCTGCAACCCGGCAAGGACGCCTGGCCGATCGAATTCAACCTGGGCACGGTGATGGATGGCGATACCGAAGAGCACATCGCCGAAGTGGCGCGCGTGCTCGGTCGCTATGTCGACCTGATCGGCGTGCGCGCTTTCCCCAAGTTCGTCGATTGGGCCTACGACCGCCAGGACGTCGTGCTGAAGGCCTTCGCCCAGTATTCGCCGGTACCGGTGATCAACATGGAGACGATCACCCATCCGTGCCAGGAGCTGGCGCATGCGATGGCACTGCAGGAGCGGTTCGGCACCCAGGACCTGCGCGGCAAGAAGTACGTGCTGACCTGGACCTACCATCCCAAGCCGCTCAACACCGCGGTCGCCAACTCGGCGTTGACGATCGCCACCCGCATGGGCATGGACGTGACCTTGCTGTGCCCGACGCCGGACTACATCCTGGATCAGCGCTACATGGATTGGGCCGCGCAGAACGTCGCCGAGAGCGGCGGCTCGCTGCAGGTCAGCCACGATATCGAGAGCGCCTACGCTGGTGCCGATGTGGTGTACGCCAAGAGCTGGGGGGCGCTGCCGTTCTTCGGCAATTGGGAGCCGGAGAAGCCGATCCGCGATCAGTACAAGCACTTCATCGTCGACGAGGCCAAGATGGCGCTGACCAACAATGGCGTGTTCTCGCACTGCCTGCCGCTGCGCCGTAACGTCAAGGCCACCGATGCGGTGATGGACTCGCCCAGCTGCATCGCCATCGACGAAGCCGAGAACCGCCTGCATGTGCAGAAGGCGGTGATGGCTGCGCTGATCGGCCAGCGCTAAGTCAGCGCGATCTCGCCATGTACCTGCCCTCCGCCTTCCGCGAAAGCCGTGCCGAGCGACTTGCCGCGCTGATGCGCGCGCATCCGTTCGCCAGCGTGGTGAGCGCCGGTGCCGATGGTCCGGCGGCCGAGCACCTGCCGCTGGAACTGATCGATGGCGTGCTGTGCGGCCATGTCGCGCGCGGCAACCCGCTGGCGCGGCTGCACGCCGCGCCGGTACTGGCGGTGTTCCAGGGGCCGGATGGCTATGTCAGCCCGAACTGGTACCCGGACAAGGCCTTGACCGGACGCGAAGTGCCGACCTGGAACTACGCCGTGGTGCAGGTGCACGGTCGGTTGCAGGTGCATGACGATGCCACCTGGCTGCGGAGCTTCCTGCGCACGCTCACTGCGCGCCACGAGGCCGACGAACCACAGCCCTGGTCGCTGGACGACGCCCCTGCCGACTATCTCGACAGCCTGCTGCGTGCGGTGGTCGGCATTGCCATCGTGCCGACACGCATCGACGGCAAGTTCAAGCTTGGCCAGAACAAGTCGCCGGCCACCCGGCGCAGCGTGATCGCCGAATTGCAACGCCGCCGCCGACCGGCCGATGCCGGATTGGCGGAGCTGACCGCCCAGACGTGCGCAGCGGAGCCATGACGCTCCCGCTGCGCCCGTTTCCCTTCCTCTCCCGCTTGACCGACCCCAGGACTCCATAGCCATGAGCAACGACATCGTCCTCGCCTTCTCCGGTGGACTCGACACCAGCTTCTGCATTCCCTACCTGCAGGAGCGCGGCTACGCGGTGCATACCGTGTTCGCCGACACCGGCGGCGTGGATGCCGAGGAACGGGACTTCATCGAGAAGCGCGCCGCCGAACTCGGCGCGGCCAGCCACCTCACCGTCGACGGCGGCCCGGCGATCTGGGAGGGCTTCGTCAAACCGTTCGTCTGGGCCGGCGAGGCGTACCAGGGCCAGTATCCGCTGCTGGTCTCGGACCGCTACCTGATCGTCGATGCCGCGCTCAAGCGCGCCGAGGAGTTGGGCACGCGCGCCATCGCCCACGGCTGCACCGGCATGGGGAACGACCAGGTGCGTTTCGACCTGGCGGTCAAGGCCTTGGGCGACTACCGCATCGTTGCGCCGATCCGCGAGATCCAGAAGGAGCACACCCAGACCCGCGCCTACGAGCAGCAGTATCTGGAAGAGCGCGGCTTCGGCGTGCGCGCCAAGCAGAAGAGCTACACCATCAACGAGAACCTGCTCGGCGTGACCATGTCCGGCGGCGAGATCGACAAATGGGAAGTGCCGGGCGAGGGCGCGCGTGGCTGGTGCGCGCCGCGCAGCGAATGGCCGGAAGAGGCGCTGCAGGTGACGCTGCGCTTCGTCGAGGGCGAAGCGGTGGCGCTGGATGGGGAGGAGTTGCCGGGCGCACAGATCCTGGCGCGCTTGAACGGCTTGTTCGCCCGCTATGGCGTCGGCCGCGGCGTCTACACCGGCGATACCGTGATCGGTCTGAAAGGCCGCATCGTCTATGAAGCACCGGGCCTGATCTCGTTGCTGGCCGCGCATCGTGCGCTGGAAGATGCGGTGCTGACCAAGCAGCAGAACCGCTTCAAGCCGGACGTGGCGCGCAAGTGGGTGGAGCTGGTGTACGAAGGCTTCTACCACGACCCGCTGAAGACCGACCTGGAGGCCTTCCTGCACTCCTCGCAGGCCAAGGTCAACGGCGACGTGACGCTGGAGACCCGCGGCGGCCGTGTCGACGCGGTGGCAGTGCGCTCGCCGCACCTGCTCAATGCCAAGGGCGCCACCTATGCGCAGTCGGCGGACTGGGGCGTGGAAGAGGCCGAAGGTTTCATCAAGCTGTTCGGCATGAGCTCCACGTTGTACGCGCAGGTCAATCGCTGAGCCTGGCACCCCGGCCGATGGCCGGGGTCGCGGTCCGTCCTGTCCGCCTCCGCGGGCAGGACGGCGCACTGAGCAGCATGGTTTCGAGGATTTCGATGAGCACCCTCCGCATCAGCAGCAATCGCGCCGAGTTGGACCTGGTGATGATCCACCGCTTCCTCTCCGAGCAGGCGTACTGGTCGCCCGGTATCCCGCTGGGGACGGTGCAGCGGGCGATCGCCGGCTCGCTGTGCTTCGGCGGTTACCTCGATGGGGTGGGGCAAGTGGCGTTCGCACGGGTGATCTCCGACTGCGCCACCTTCGCCTACCTGGCCGATGTCTTCGTGCTGCCCGAGCATCGCGGCCAGGGCCATGCGAAACAGCTGATGGAGGCCGTGATCGGCCATCCGCAGTTGCAGGGCTTGCGCCGCTTCATGCTGGCGACGGCCGACGCGCATGCGTTGTATGCGCAATACGGCTTCGCCGCGCCTGCGCGGCCGCAGACGCTGATGGAAATCTCCCATCCCGACCTCTACCGCGACGCTGCGGTGAACTGACATCGTTGCTCTCCCGATGACCGAACTCCTGCTGGAATCCACACTCGCGCATCTCGACCGGCTGGTGTCCTTCGACACCCGCAATCCGCCGCGCGCCATCGCCGCCGAGGGCGGCATCTTCGACTACATCCGTGCCCAGCTGCCCGGCTTCGCGGTGCAGGTGATCGACCACGGTGCTGGCGCGGTGAGCCTGTATGCGGTACGCGGCACGCCGACGTACCTGTTCAACGTGCATCTGGACACGGTGCCTGATTCGCCGCACTGGAGCGCCGATCCGCATGTGATGCGTCGGCTCGACGACCGCGTGGTCGGCCTGGGCGTGTGCGACATCAAGGGCGCGGCAGCGGCGTTGATCGCCGCCGCCAATGCCGGCGATGGCGATGCTGCCTTCCTGTTCTCCAGCGACGAGGAAGCCAACGACCCACGCTGCATCGCCGAGTTCCTGGCCGCTCATCCCGCGGCTTCCGCCGCTGCTTCCCGGGTCCCGGCCTACGAAGCGATCATCGTCGCTGAACCCACCATGGGCGAAGCAGTGTTGGCCCATCGCGGCATCAGCTCGGTGTTGATGCGCTTCGCCGGCCGCGCTGGGCATGCCTCCGGCAAGCAGGATCCGGCTGCCAGCGCACTGCACCAGGCGATGCGCTGGGGTGGCAAGGCGCTGGACCACGTCGAGTCGTTGGCGCATGCGCGCTTCGGCGGGCTGACCGGGCTGCGCTTCAACATCGGCCGGGTCGACGGTGGCATCAAGGCCAACATGATCGCGCCAGCGGCCGAGCTGCGCTTCGGCTTTCGGCCATTGCCGTCGATGGACGTCGATGCGTTGCTGGCCACCTTTGCCGGCTTCGCCGAACCGACCGCGGCGCATTTCGAAGAGACTTTCCGTGGGCCGAGCCTGCCGTCGGGGGACATCGCCCGTGCCGAAGAACGCCGGTTGGCCGCGCGCGACGTCGCCGACGCGCTGGAGTTGCCGATCGGCAATGCGGTGGACTTCTGGACCGAGGCGTCGCTGTTCTCCGCCGGCGGTTACACCGCGCTGGTCTATGGCCCAGGCGATATCGCCCAGGCGCACACCGCCGACGAGTTCGTGACGCTGGAGCAGTTGCAGCGCTACGCGACCTCGGTCGACCGCATCATCAATCGCCGTTCCTGATGCCGTCACGCCGCCGCCGGCTGCGTGCCGGCCGTTTCCACCTTCCACAGATCCCACCACCGTGAACCTTGCCGCTCCCCACATCCAGACCCGCCAGACCATCGTGCGCCTGCTCTCCAGCATGGCCAGTGCCAAGGAGATCAGCCAATACCTCAAGCGCTTCTCGCAGCTGGATGCCAAGCGCTTCGCCGTGGTCAAGGTCGGCGGCGCGGTGTTGCGCGACGAGCTGGAGGACCTGACCTCCTCGCTGACCTTCCTGCAGGAGGTCGGACTGACGCCGATCGTGTTGCACGGCGCCGGCCCGCAGCTGGATGCCGAGCTGTCGGCCGCCGGCATCGTCAAGCAGACCGTCAATGGATTACGCGTGACCTCGCCGGAAGGCCTGGCGATCGTGCGCCGGGTGTTCCAGGCGTCCAATCTGAAGTTGGTCGAAGCGCTGCAGCAGAACGGTGCGCGCGCCACCTCGATCACCGGCGGCGTGTTCGAGGCCGAGTACCTGGACCAGGCGACTTACGGCCTGGTCGGCGAGGTACGCAAGGTCAACCTGGCGCCAATCGAAGCCAGCCTGAAAGCCGGTTCGATCCCCGTGATCACCAGCCTGGGCGAAACCGCCAGTGGGCAGATCCTCAACATCAATGCCGACTTTGCCGCCAACGAGCTGGTCCGCGAGCTGCAGCCGTACAAGATCATCTTCCTCACCGGTACCGGTGGCTTGCTCGACGAGTACGGCAAGGTGATCGACTCGATCAATCTGTCCACCGAGTACGCGCACCTGATCGAGCAGCCGTGGATCCACGGCGGCATGAAGGTCAAGATCGAGCAGATCAAGGACCTGCTGGACAAGCTGCCGCTGGAATCCTCGGTGTCGATCACCCGCCCGGCGGACCTGGCCAAGGAATTGTTCACCCACAAGGGCTCGGGCACGCTGGTGCGCCGCGGCGAGCGCGTGCTGCGCGCCACCCGCTGGGCCGAACTGGATCTGGAGCGGATGAAGCGGCTGATCGAGTCCAGCTTCGGGCGCACATTGGTGCCGGACTATTTCGACAAGACCGTGTTGCTGCGCGCCTACGTCAGCGAAAACTATCGCGCCGCGGTGATCCTGACCGAGGCCGAGGGCTACACCTACCTGGACAAGTTCGCCGTGCTCGACGACGCGCAAGGCGAGGGCCTGGGGCGTGCGGTCTGGAACGTGATGCGCGAGGAAACTCCGCAACTGTTCTGGCGCTCGCGCCACAACAACCAGGTCAACATCTTCTACTACGCTGAATCGGACGGCTGCTTCAAGCAGGAGAAGTGGAAGGTGTTCTGGTACGGGCTGGAGAGCTTCGCGCAGATCCAGCAGTGCGTGGCGCATTGCGCCACCCGCCAACCGACCCTGGAAGGCTGAGCATGAGCCCCCTCGCGTTGCCGCCGCTGTGGCGCGAAGCGCCGACGCTGTGCGGCGTCCACGTCACCTTGGAACCATTGCAGGCTGGCCATGCCGATGCATTGGGCGCCGCACTGGATGGCAGCGGGCTGGAGCAGCTGTGGTACACCAGCGTGCCGGCAGCGGCGCAGGCGACGGCATATGTGGAAGCGGCACTGCAGGCGCAGGCGGCCGGCCACTCGCTGCCGTTCGTGGTGCGCGACTGCGACGGGGCCATCGTCGGTAGTACGCGCTTCTACGGGCTCGAAGCGGACGTGCCGAAGTTGCTGCTCGGCTACACCTGGTACTTGCCACGGGTGCAGCGCAGCGGCGTCAACACCGAGGCCAAGCTGCTGTTGCTCGGGTATGCCTTCGAGACCCTGGGTTGCCTCAGCGTGGCCTTCGAGACCAGCTGGTTCAACCATGCCTCGCGCACCGCGATCGCCCGTTTGGGTGCCAAGCAGGACGGCATCCTGCGCAATCATAAACGTCACCCCGACGGCACGCCTCGCGATACCGTCGTTTTCTCCATCATCGACAGCGAATGGCAGGGCGTGAAACGCCACCTGCGCCATCGCCTGGAAGCACACGCATGAGCATTTCCTACACCGTCGGCATCGTCGGCGCGCGCGGCCACACCGGCAGCGAATTGATCACCTTGGTGGCCGCGCATCCGCAACTGCAGCTGGCCTTCGTCTCCTCGCGCGAGCTGGATGGCCAAGCGGTGGCCGAGCATAACCCTGGCTACGCCGGTGCGCTGCGCTTTGAGAGCCTGACTGCCGACGCGGTGGCGGCCAAGCGCGCCAACGTGGTGATCCTGGCGCTGCCCAACGGCAAGGCGGCGCCTTATGTGGAGGCGCTGGACGCGCAGGCGCCGGATACGATCGTGATCGACCTGTCGGCCGACTACCGTTTCGATGCCGGCTGGTACTACGGTCTGCCGGAGTTGACCCGCGGCCGTTACGCCGGGCAGAAGCGCATCAGCAATCCCGGATGCTATGCCACCGCGATGCAGCTGGCGATCGCGCCGTTGCTGGAGCAACTGGCCGGGCCACCGCAGTGCTTCGGCGTCTCCGGCTATTCCGGTGCCGGCACCACGCCGTCGGACAAGAACAATCCCGCGCTGCTGGCAGACAATCTGATGCCGTACGCGCTCACCGATCACATGCATGAGCGCGAAGTTTCGCGCCAGCTCGGCGTGCCGGTCGAGTTCATGCCGCACGTGGCGCCGCATTTCCGCGGTATCACCATGACCATCAACCTATGGCTGCAGCAGCCGCTGACGCGCGAGCAGATCCAGGCGCGCTATGCGCAGCGCTACGTCGACGAGCCGTTGATCGAGCTGGTCGACCAGGCGCCGTGGGTGAGCCACATCGCCGGCCGGCACGGCGTGCAGATCGGCGGCATCACGCTGGCGCCGGGCAACAAGCGGGTGGTGGTGGTGGCGACGCTGGACAACCTGCTGAAGGGCGCGGCGACGCAGGCCATGCAGAATCTGAACCTGGCACTGGGTTTGGATGAGTTGACTGCCATTCCAGTGTGATTTTCGGGACTCGGGGCCTGGGACCCGGGACCCGGAGGAGCAAGGGCAAACGCTGCTGTTTCGGTTTGGATGAGTTGACTGCGATTTCACTGTGATTGTTGGGACCCGGGACCCGGGCCCGTGACCAGGTAGAGCAAGAGCCGATGCTTTTGTTTTTCCGGGTCCCGGGTCCCGAGCCCCGGGTCCTGAAAAGAGGACCCAATGACCAACCTGTTGTGGCAAAAACCCGGTGTCGCTGTCGATGCCAAGATCCAGACCTTCCTGGCGGGCGATGACGTGGTGCTGGATCGCGAATTTTTCCTGCACGACATCGCCGCCAGTACCGCGCATGCCGAGGGCCTGCAGCATATCGGCATCCTCAGTGCCGACGAGCTGGCCGGACTGAAGCGCGAGCTGGCACTGCTGGCCGAGGACTTTCGCAGCGGCGCTTTCGTGCTGGATGCGCAGTACGAAGATTGCCACTCGGCGATCGAGGCGCGCCTGACCGAACGCCTGGGCGATGCCGGCCGGCGCATCCACACCGGCCGCAGCCGCAACGATCAAATCCTGGTCGCAACCCGGCTGTGGTTGAAGGACAAGCTGGCGCGCGTGGCGGAGCTCAGTCGCGAGATCGCGCGCGTCGCGCTCGATCGCGCGCAGGCCGAAAAGGACTTGCCGGTGCCCGGGTACACCCACATCCAGCGCGCCGTGGTGTCCTCGGCAGGCATGTGGTGGGCCGGTTGGGCAGAGGGCTTCATCGACAACGCGATCCGCGCCACCGACACGCTGACGCTGATCGATGCCAATCCGCTGGGCACGGCTGCCGGCTACGGCGTCAACCTGCCGCTGGACCGCGCGCACACCACCCAGGCGCTGGGCTTCGCACGGCTGCAGGTCTCGCCGATGTACGCGCAGCTGTCGCGTGGCAAATTCGAGCTGGCTGCACTGGAAGCGCTGGGCGGCGCCACGCTCGATTTGCGTCGCATCGCGTGGGATCTGTCGCTGTTCACCAGTGGCGAATTCGGCTTCGTCGCGCTGCCGGCGCAGTACACCACCGGCAGCTCGATCATGCCCAACAAGCGCAATCCCGATGTGATCGAGCTGATGCGGGCCACCCACGCCAGCGTCGCCGCCGCACGCACCGAGATCGAGCAACTGCTGTCGCTGAGCTCCGGTTATCACCGCGACCTGCAGAACAGCAAGGGCGCCCTCGTGCACGGCTTTGCGCGCGGACTGGCGGCGCTGGAGCTGCTGCCGGCGCTGCTGGCCAATCTGGAATGGCGGGAAGACCGTCTGCGCGCGGCGATCGACTCCGGCATGTATGCCACCGATGTCGCGGTGGAAGCGGCCGTCGCAGGAGTGCCGTTCCGCGAGGCCTACAAGGCCGCTGCCGCCAGTGCCGACACGGCCGGGCAGGGCAGGACACCGGAGGGCAGCCTGGCCGCGCGCGTGTCCCCGGGCGCGGCAGCCGACCTGCAGTTGGACGTGCTGCAGGCGCGCTGGGAGGCGCTGGCCTGATGGCCGTCATCAATCGATCGTCGGCGCCGCATGATCGCTGGGGTGGCGCCTGCGATGGCTGGCACCTGCTGGGCCTGCCGGAGTTGAGCGTGATCGAGGAGCGCGTGCCGCCCTTGGCCAGCGAAACCCGCCGTCGCCATCTGCGTGCGCGGCAATTCTTTCGTGTGCTCGATGGCCAGGCGATGCTGGAACTGGACGGCACGACGCACGTCTTGCGCGCCGGCGACGGTCTGCATGTTCCGCCGGGCGCGCCCCACCAGCTGCACGACGCCTTGCAGGCGGACGTGCGCTTGCGGGTCGTGTCCTCGCCGTACAGCCATGGCGATCGCGACATCGTGCCGGCGGAGGTGCTGCAATGACCACGCTCTACCTGGTGCTGGCCATGCGTCGGCCGAACTTCGACGCTGCCGCGGTGCAGCCGCATCGCGACTTTCTCGATGCGCTGCGCGCGCAAGGCCGGCTGCATCTCACCGGCGGCTTCAGCGACGGCAGCGGTGGCGCCTATGTGCTGTGCAATGTCGACAGCCTGGCGCAGGCGCAGGCGATCGTCGCCACTGATCCGTTGGCGACGATGCAGGTCTCGGACCTGAGCGTGCACGAATGGACCATCCGCTGAGATCGCGACCATGACCCCGCAGGCCGCCGCCGTCGCTTCGCCGTTCCCGCCGCAGCAGCTGCCGCCCTGGCGGCGTGCGGTGCTCAAGGTCGGCAGCAGTCTGCTCGCCGCCGATGGCGGCGGGTTGTCGCCACGTTTCGCGCTGGGTCTGGCCCAGTTCGTCTCGGCCAATCTGGCGGCCGGGCGCGAGTTGGTGATCGTGTCCTCCGGCGCGGTGGCAGCCGGACGTGCCATCCTGCCGCGGGCAGCCGACGCCGGCGCGGCGATGGCCGCGCGGCAGGCGCTGGCGGCGCTTGGGCAAGCGCAACTGATCGCGCTGTGGCAGCGGTTCTTCGAACGCCCGGCGGCGCAGGTGCTGCTGACCCACGACGATCTGCGCAACCGGCGTCGCTATCTCAACGCGCGCGCCACCCTGCAGGAATTGCTGCGGCTGGGCGCACTGCCGGTGGTCAACGAGAACGACACCGTCTCGGTGGACGAACTCAAGCTGGGCGACAACGACAACTTGGCGGCGATCGTGGCGGCCCTGGTCGATGCCGATGCGTTGTTCATCGCCACCGATATCGACGGCCTGTACAGCGCTGATCCGCGCAGCAACCCCACTGCGCAACCGCTGGCCGATGTCCCCGAGCTCACGCCTGCGGTGCTGGCGATGGCCGGCGGCAGCGGCAGCACGGTGGGCACCGGTGGCATGCGCACCAAGCTGGAAGCGGCCGCCAAGGCCGGTGCCGCCGGTATCGAGACCTATCTGTTCAACGGCCGCAGCGGCGAGGTGGTGCGTGCACTGGCGCAGGATCGCCTGTATGGCACGCGGCTGCATGCCGGCCGCACGCGCATCGCTGCGCGCAAGTACTGGCTCCGGCATGCGCCGGTGGAGGCGGGTGCGATCCTGATCGACGATGGCGCCGCCGCGGCCTTGACCGGCAAGGGTGCCTCGCTGCTGCCGGGCGGCGTGGCTGGCGCACTGGGCGACTTTCGTCGCGGCGACATGGTCGAGATCCGCCATGGCGGCAGCGACGGTGCGCCCTGCGTGGCGCGTGGCGTCAGTCAGTATTCCGCGGTCGATATTCGTCGCATCGCTGGCCGCCATTCGCGCGAGATCGCCAGCGTGCTGGGCTATAGCTACGGCGAGAATGTCGTCCACCGCGACGACCTGGTGGTGCTGTAGCGCAGAGCGTTGTCCGTGCAGCGGGCGGGACGAGGCCATCTTCGCTGCGCCTAGTTGCGCGCGGGCGCGATGCGCCGGGAGAAATCGTTGCAGGCGCGACGGCTTTCGCTCTCTGCCGCGCTTTACGCTATTTTCTGCTGCAGTCTTGCTGGCCGAATGTGTTGACCATGTCCACTATCAGAACGTTGGCCCTGCAGTGCCGGGAGGCCGCGCAGGTGCTCTCGCAACTGCCTGCACAGGCCAAGCGTGACCTGCTCGAAGCGATGGCAGCCGCGCTGGAGGCCGACGCCGCATCGATTCTCGCCGCCAACGCGCGCGACCTCGATGCCGCGCGCGCGAAGGGCACCGGTACGGCCATGCTCGACCGCCTGGCGCTGGACGACAAGCGCTTGGCCGGCATCGCCGCCGCCGTGCGCGAGGTGGCGCAGCTGCCCGATCCGGTCGGACAGGTCACCCGCGACGACACCCGTCCCAACGGCATCCGCGTGCAGAAGGTCCGCGTTCCACTGGGCGTGGTGGCGATGATCTACGAGGCACGCCCAAACGTCACCGCCGACGCGGCGGCGCTGTGCATCAAGGCCGGCAACGGCGTGATCCTGCGCGGCGGTTCCGAGGCGATCCATTCCAACACCGCCATTGCGCGCGCCTTGCAAGGGGCGTTGGAGGCTGCCGGCATCGGGCAGGCGGCACTCACCCTGGTCGAAGATCTGCGTCGCGATACCATGCTGGAGCTGCTGCAGCTGACCGACATCGTCGACCTGGCGATCCCGCGCGGTGGCGAGGGCCTGATTCGCTTCGTTGCCGAACACGCACGCGTGCCGGTGATCAAGCACTACAAGGGGGTCTGCCACTTGTTCGTCGATGCCTCGGCGAACCTGGAGTTGGCGATGAGGCTGCTGGTCGACGGCAAGACCACACGTCCATCGGCCTGCAATTCCCTGGAGACCTTGCTGGTCCACGCCGATGTCGCCGCGCGCTTTCTGCCTGCGGCTGCGACCGCCCTGCAGATGCGTGGCGTGCAACTGCGCGGCGA
>NZ_NSET01000054.1 GCF_009192945.1 Xanthomonas maliensis
TTGACGGGGGAGCTTACGGTGAAAATCTGCTATCAATCGCAGAGAAATATTGCCGGCAAGGCCCTCGCGCCCGGGGGCGCTCCTACGGGAGTGCGGGTAGTGGTTAGCGATGGAAGGCCAATGTTGCGATGACGCCGCGCTCCTGGCCTGGCCGCACGCTGACGCGCCAGCCGTATAGATCGCATAGGCGACTGACGATGGACAGGCCGATGCCGCCGCCTTGCGAATGGCCGGCGTGGGTGCCGCGGTAGCCGCGCTGGAACAGTTTGGCAGCGTCCTCTTCGCTCAGGCCGGGGCCGGAGTCGATGACTTCCACGGCATCGTCGAGCACGCGCACGCGGACCTGGCCGTCCTGGGTGTACTTGACCGCATTGCCGATCAGGTTGCCCAGTGCGACCGAGAGCGCCGCTTCCGGTGCGTCGATCACCAGGTCGCGACCGCCTTCCAGCAGCAGCTCCAGCAACTTGCCGCCGAGTTGGGCGCGGTGGGAGTCGATCAGTTGTTCGGCGACCTTGGCGACGTTGCTGCTGCCCTGCCCGCGCTCGTTGCGCGAGAGCAGCAGCAGCGAGCCGATCAGGTCGCTGCACTGCTGTTCGGCGCGCTGGATGCGCTGCAGCCGCTGCACCACCTTGTCGTCGAGGTTGGGACGGGTGAGCAGCAGTTCGGTGGCGCCGCGGATCACCGCCAGTGGGGTGCGCAGTTCGTGACTGACGTCGGCATTGAATTCGCGATCGCGCTGCACCACTTCGGTCAGCCGCGCCGAGTAGTCGTCCAAGGCCTCGGCCAGCTGGCCGACCTCGTCGTCGGGGAAGTGCGCGGCCAGCGGTTTGGGCTCGCTGGTGCCGCCGCGGTAGGCGCGCAGGCGCGCGGCCAGGTCGGATACCGGGCGCATGACCTTGGAGGCGGACCACCAGCCGATCACCAGCGACAAGCCGCTGAACACCAGCACCGACAGCACCAGGGTGCGCTTGAGCTGGATCTCGCCCTTGAGCGTCTGGGTCATGTCGTAGGCGAGGAAGAACCATTCGCTGGGCGTCTTGCGCACGGCCAGTTTGTAGGCGTAGTCGTTGCCGCTTTCGTCCACGCCGGTAATGGTGTGGATGCCTTCGGGCAGCTGGTACCACTCCGGTTGTTCGCGCCGCAGCGCTTCGAACTTGTCGCTTTTGACCACGCGCCCGCGCATTTGCTGCACCGGCAAATCCGGGCTGTGCAGCGGGTCGGAGTAATAGCGCTGGGCGAAGGCGTCGATGTTGCGGTTCATGACGTCTTCGACCAGCTGGTTTTCCACGCGCGCACGCGCCCAGTTGGTGGCGAAGGCGAACAGCGTGGTCAGGCAAAAGCCCAACAGCAGGAACGACAGGATGATGCGGCTTCGCAGGCGCCGCCGGTAGCGGCCGCGCCGACGGGCGGGCCGCGCACCATGGTGGCTTTCAGGCATCGGGCGAGGCGATGCGGTAGCCGATGCCGTGGCGGGTCTGGATCATCGGGACATCGAAGGGCTTGTCGACCACTGCGCGCAGGCCGTGGATATGCACGCGCAGGGAATCCGAATCGGGCAGCTCTTCGCCCCAGACGCGCGTTTCCAGCTCCTGGCGAGTGACCACCGCGGGCGAGGCTTCCATCAGCGCCTGCAGGATCTTCAGCGCGGTGGGGTTGAGCTGCAGGAGTTTGCCGCGGCGACGCACTTCCAGCGTATCCAGGTTGTACTCCAGGTCGCCGGTTTCCAGCACGCGGGTGTGCACGCCCTTACCGCGGCGCGACAGCGCATTGAGCCGGACTTCCACTTCCTGCAGCGCGAACGGCTTGATCAGGTAGTCGTCGGCCCCGGAATCGAAGCCGGCCAGCTTGTTGTCCAGCGAATCGCGCGCGGTCAGCATCAGTACCGGGGTCTGCTTGCGCGCCTCGTTGCGCAGCTTGCGGCAGACCTCGATGCCGTCCATGCCGGGCAGGTTGAGGTCGAGCACGATGGCATCGAACTCATGGACCACGGCCAGGTGCAGGCCGGTGACGCCATCGGCGGCAAAGTCCACGGTGTGGCCACGGTCTTCCAGATAGTCGCCGAGATTGGCGGCGATATCGCTATTGTCTTCGATTACTAGAATGCGCACTGGAACCTCGTTGGTGGGGTCGTCCCTGGCCGCCTCCGGACATCGCCGGCGCCGCCAGGTTACTTGTTGTCAGGTGGGGAACGCTCTTCGGCACGGTCCTGATCTGCATCCGCGACCGAGGCCCGAGCCAGCCCGCTGACCCCGGTATCGGCTGCCCGGTGCAAATCCGCTCGATGCCGGCATGGTCGACGTGCGCTCATTGAACAGTGCGACCATGGAACCGTGCGTGAGTTCCGCTAACGCCATTGCGGGCGGCGTTGGTGTGGCCGGCGACCTACCGATGCATGCGGCATCCAGGCGGGCGTTCCGCCACGTCCGGCGCGCATTGCGCGGGGCACAGGGCGCTCCCACGGTCGCCAGGCGAACGCCGGCATCGCGGCCGTCATGCGACAGCACGCCCTGGCCGGCGATCCTCGCCCGCATCCAGGACCTCCGCCACATCCGCCCCGCTGCCGTCATCGTGCTTGCCGCCGTTCCATCGCCGAAGTCCAGGGAATGTAGACGCGAACCCTACGGGGCGGCAAGCCGCCATAAAAAGGCCCAGGTGCCGCCAAGCACCTGGGCCGAAGTTCATCCCGATCACCGTCACTGCCGAGAGCGGAGCTACGGTCGAGAGAGGCTAACGAGGCTAGGATTAGAGTTTCGTTAAATTTTCGGTAATCAAACTGTAGATCGCCGGACCGCCTGCTCCAGGTGCTGGACGATGGTGCCGGCCACATCCACGCCGCAGACGCCCTCGACGCCCTCCAGGCCGGGGGTCGAGTTCACTTCCAGCACCAGCGGGCCACGGGCCGAGCGGATCAGGTCCACGCCGGCGACCGCCAGACCCAGCGCGCGCGCCGAACGCACCGCCACCTCCTGCTCCTGCGCGGTGGCCTCGGCCACGGCGGCACTGCCGCCCAGGTGCAGGTTGGAACGGAAGTCGCCTTCGGCTGCCTGCCGCCGCATCGCGGCCACCACGCGGTCGCCGACCACGAAGCAGCGCAGGTCCGCGCCCTCGGCTTCGGCAATGAATTCCTGCACGATGAAGTTGGCGTACAGGCCACGCAGCGCCTCGACCACGCCGCGCGAGGCGCTGGCTTTCTCGGTCAGGATCACGCCGGCGCCCTGCGCGCCCTCGTTCAACTTCACCACATGCGGCGGCGGGCCGAGCATCGACAGCAGGTCCTGGGTGTCGTCCGGGTTGTCGCCGAACACCGTCACCGGCATGTCGATGCCCTGCGCGGCGAGCAACTGATGCGCACGTAATTTGTCGCGCGAGCGCAGGATGGCGTCGGAGGGGTTGGGGGTATAGGTCCCCATGAACTCCAGTTGGCGCAGCACCGCAGTGCCATAGCGGGTGACCGAGGCGCCGATGCGCGGGATGACCGCATCGAAGCCGGTGATCGGCTTGCCCTTGTAGTGCAGGCTGAAACCGTCGGCGGCGATGCGCATGTAGCACCGCAACGGATCGAGGATGCGCACGACATGGCCGCGGGCCCGAGCCGCCTCGATCAGCCGTCGACTGGAATACAACTTGCTGTTGCGCGACAGGATCGCGATTTTCATCGCAGCGGGCGGACGGCGCGGCCTGGACATGGGCGAACACTGAGGAAGGAAAAAATGCGGCCAGCCAGTCTTCCTGCGCCGAGCATCGCGGCGGACCAACCGCCACCTGTCGATCCAGGCAACTGACCGCCCGGCCAGAAGACAGCAGAGGCAGCACGTCGAACACCTGCTCGATCCGCGCACAGTGCAACCTCGCCCGGCGCGATGCTAACAGGCGGCTTGCGCGTGGCTCAAGCACGCGGCGTCCGCACAGGCAGCAGTGACCGAATGCGCGACATTCGTTGCAGGTCCGTCTGTAGACATCCGCCAGCAGCGGTCGGTTAGCCCCCAATGGCACCTCACCGTACGCACCTGGTTCCTCACGCCGAGGCACTGCCGCCGTGACGTGTCGTGCACAAGCGCAACCGCGATGCTTCAGGCCCCTGCCCCGCCGGCATGCCGGCATTCGAGAACTCCGATGCGACGTCCTTCCAGCCCGGCCTATGCCATCCCCTCCCGCATCCGCCAGGGGCGTCCGTTTCCGCGCGGCGCTGTCTTCGACGGCCAGGGCACCAACTTCGCGTTGTTCTCCGCGCATGCCACGCGGGTGGAACTGTGTCTGTTCGACGAACAGGGCAATGAAACCCGTGTGGATCTGCCCGAATACACCAACGAGATCTGGCACGGCTACCTGCCCGACGTCAAACCGGGCCAACGCTATGGATACCGCGTCCATGGCCCGTACGAACCTACCGAAGGCCATCGCTTCAATCATCACAAGCTGCTGCTGGACCCCTATGCGCGCGAGCTCGACGGCGATCTCATCTGGGCCGACGAGCTGTACGGTTATACGGTGGGCCACCCGGATGGCGACCTCAGTTTCGACGAGCGCGACAGTGCGCCCTTCATGCCCAAGTGCGTGGTGGTCGAAGACACCTACGACTGGGGCGACGATGCGCGCCTGCTGAAGCCCTGGAGCGAGACGGTGGTGTACGAGACCCATGTGCGCGGCTACACCATGCGCCATCCGCAGGTGCCCGAGGCGCTGCGGGGTACATTCGCCGGCCTGGCGCAGCCGCAGGTGCTGCAATACATCAAGGACCTAGGCATCACCGCGGTCGAGCTGTTGCCCGTGCATGCCTACCTGGACGACCAACACTTGCTCGACAAGGGGCTGCGCAACTACTGGGGCTACAACACCATCGGCTTCTTCGCGTTGAAGTCGCGCTATCTCTCCAGCGGTCACCGCGACGAATTCCGCGACATGGTCAAGGCCATGCACAAGCAAGGCCTGGAGGTGATTCTGGATGTGGTTTACAACCACACCGCCGAGGGCAGCGAGCTGGGGCCGACGCTGTCGTTCCGTGGCATCGACAACGCCAGCTACTACCGCCTGGCCGAGGACAAGCGGTACTACATCAACGATACCGGCACCGGTAATACGCTCAACCTGAGCAATTCGCGGGTGATCCAGTTCGTCAACGATTCGCTGCGCTACTGGGCCGGCGAAATGCATGTGGACGGTTTCCGCTTCGACCTGGCCACCATCCTCGGCCGCGAGCCCAGCGGCTTCGATCAGCGCGGCGGTTTCCTGGATGCCTGTAACCAGGATCCGCTGCTGTCGGAGGTCAAGCTGATCGCCGAACCCTGGGACTGCGGCCCGGGCGGTTACCAAGTGGGTCATTTCCCACCGGGCTGGTCGGAATGGAACGACAAGTTCCGTGACAACGCCCGCACGTTCTGGAAAGGCGAAGACGGCAAGCTGGCCGAATTCGCCACCCGCTTCACCGGGTCGGCCGATCTGTTCGATCGCCGGGGGCGCCGCCCCTGGGCGTCGGTCAACTTCATCACTGCGCACGATGGCTTCACCCTGCGCGATCTGGTGAGCTACAACGAAAAACACAACATGGCCAATGGCGAGGACAACCGCGACGGTTCCTCCAACGATGGTTCGTGCAACTACGGCGCCGAAGGCGACACCGACGATGCCGATATCCTGCAGCTGCGCGAGCGGCAGATGAAGAACCTGCTGGCGACCTTGTTGCTGGCGCAAGGCACGCCGATGCTGCTCAGCGGCGACGAGCGCGCACAGAGCCAGGGCGGCAACAACAACACGTATTGCCAGGACAACGAGATCACCTGGCTGGACTGGGACAACGACCCCACCGAGGGACGGCTGACCGACTTCGTCAAGGCACTGACCGCGCTACGCAAGCGCTATCCCATCCTCTCGCGCGGCCGCTTCCTCAACGGCCAGTACAACGAGGAGGCCGGCCTGCGCGACCTGACCTGGCTCAATCCGGCTGGCATCGAGATGGACGACGCGCATTGGACCGACGGCGGTGCACGCTCGGTCGGCCTGCTGCTGGAAGGCAAGGCGCAGACCTCAGGCGTCAAGGAACTGGCCAACGACGCGACGTTGCTCATCGTCATCAACGCCTACCACGAAGGCGTCACCTTCACCCTGCCCAATTCGGACGAGCCGCTGCACTGGAAGCTGGTGCTCTCCACCGATGAAGCGCTGGAGGTCGATTCGATGCCGGCCGGCGCCAGCGACTTCCTGGCCCCGCCGCGCAGCATCACCGTGTTCGAGTGCCAGGGCGACCGCTAGTGGCTGACGGCGGCGGCTCGGCACCAGGCCGGGCCGCCGGGCGGCTCACGGCGACGAACCAAGGCGCAGGGCACGCGCTCGCACACTCAGCCCGGATAGAGCGGAAACCGCTTGTCCGGGTGCTTGGCCTTCCACTCCTTGTAGGAGCTGGTGCCCTCCCAGGCCTTGAAGGCGCGTGGGGTACGGCCGCGGCCGGTCCAGGTTTCGCCGGAATGCGGCAACCAGTACTTCGGTGCGACCTCGCCGGTGGACGTCAGCGCCCCCTTGGTCTTGCCGGTGGTCGCCAGCGCAACGATCTGCGCCTTCTGCTTGGCATTGAAGCGATTGCCGAACTGGCTCAGGACCTCGATGACCTGGTCGAAGGCCTCCAGGGTCTGGGCGTATTTCAGCTGGGCCTCTTCTTGTTCGATCCGACGCAGCTCTTCCAGCAGCTGGGCCTTGTGTGCAGCGGAAGAATCGGACGAAGCCTGGCGCATTGGCGAAGAATCTGACGTGGGCACTTGGCCGCCAAGTATTGCCGTTGCGGGTTCCAGCGTAAAGCGTGACGGCGCCCGGTGGTCAGGGAGTCAGCAAGGCCTGCTCGCGGGCCATGGTCAACACCGGGCCGATGCGCCCGAGCCGGATCAGCTCGCTGCAACGGCGGCCGACGAACTCCACTCGTGGCGTCACGAACCACTGCCTCACCCGCTCCACCTCGCCGGCGTTGATCGCCCAGGCATGGCACACGGTCTCGCCCAATTCTTCCACGCCCACCAGGCCGAGCTGCTGGATCTGCTCCTGATCCAGCCCGAACAGCGACAGCAATGCGTCCGGATCCTGCAACGAACCGCAGTGCGCATGCGCGCCGTCGGGCGCACGCGGGCGCGCGGTAACGGCGGCAGCACGTGCAAATTCTGCACGCCGCATGCCCTTGAGCAGCGCGGTCAGCAGCTGGGCTTTGGTGATCTTCATGACACTGGCTCGATGAGTGAATCCACTATCGCCGGCACGCACGCCTGACTCAATCAGGAGGTTCCTGACGGGGCGCAGGACACCGACGCACTGCAACGCCGCCGTCGCGGCTGACAAGCGACGCCAATGGGGCCCTCATCGTCAGCGCAGCCCCGTCTGCGGCGGCAGCGCTTGCGCAATCGCATCGAGCGCCCGTTCCTGCGAGACACGCTCGGCCGCGCTCAAGAATCCCTGGGTGCGCACCGCCTGTAGGACCTGCCGGTCGACCGCATGCAACTGCCGGCGCAGGCCGGCTGCCACGCGTCGACTGACCGCGCCCTGGTCACGCGCAGCCACCAGGCGCCGTTCCAGCACCGCGATGCGGTCGGCGAACGCCTGTTGCTGCACACGATCCACTTGCCAATGATCGCCGACCGGATGCACTTCCAGGCCGCTGCCGCGGATCGTTTGCAAGAACAGCTGCTCGCTGCTCAGCTGCCCCTCGACCGCGCCAACACGGCGCCCGGCGAGCAACGCGGGCTCCACCTCGACGAAGCACCCGGTGATATGCGCCACCTGCTGCAGGCGCTCATCCAATCGCTGGGCCGGCAAAGCCACCGCAAACGGCCCCTGCTGACACACCGCCATCGCCGGGGGCGCCAGCAGCGCCGCCATGCTCGCCACCCCGCAGACCAAACCTCGAATAGAAACGGACATGGGCGTGCTCGTCGATGCATGGATCTCCATGCAACGCCAACGCTAGAGGGTGCAGCCCGAACGTAGCCCGACTTGCCGACATTGCAGGTCGCAAGAGGCGAACCACCGCTTCGTACAGGCGTACTTCGCTTCGATTCAAGAGTGTACTCAAGCGCAAACCACGAGCGCCCCAAAAAAAGCAGAGCCGATTGCGTAGCGATACTGCTTGCCTCGCATCGCAGAGCACAGGTCGATGTCACCACCCAGCAGCATGCAGTGGAGCAAGAGCTTGAAATCGGACGTGGCTCAGTACGCAGGCAAACCAGATGCTGTGGGAGCAATCGACAATTGCGGAGCGGCCACGGACATTGCGGAGCGAACAGAATCGCTGAAAGCATTGCGGCAGATGGAGCGGGCGATGGGAATCGAACCCACGTCAGTAGCTTGGGAAGCTACAGCTCTACCATTGAGCTACGCCCGCGTGGCGTGGGCAGAGTGTATGCGCGCACGGGCGCTGGACGCAACGAGGGCCGGTTGCCCGGCCCTCGTGGTTTGCATGACGACGCTGGCGGCCGCTTAGAAGGCGCCGCTGAAGTTCACGAACAGCGTGGCATCGCGAGCGCTGCGCTGCGCGGTGGTGGTGCTCAGGCCGAAGTTGCTCTGCAGGCCCCACAGGCCGGTCCGCGCACCCAGCACGACGGTGGCGTAATTGCGGTCGAAGTTCTGGCCGGGAACGGTGTACATGCCCACGTCCGGCATCGACTGCAACCAGGCGCTGGCCTCGGTGCCGTCCTTGAACTCATGGTCGTAGGTCGCCTGCAGATACGGCTTGACCGCCGCGCCATCCAGATGCATCTGGAAACCGATGCGGCCGACCAGCGAATCCAGATCCTGGTTGGCATAGCCCAGTGCGGTGGACAGCTCGTTGGCCTCGCTGCGCTCGGTGTAACCGTCCAGCTTGATCTTCTGCCAGGTCAGCCCGACCACCGGGCCGTACTTGAAGCTGCCTTCGCCCAGGCTGTAGCCGGCATTGAGCGCGGCGGTCAGGTTGCTGCCGTCCGGCGAACCGCTGTGGGTCCGGGTCGCAGGCCCCAGCTGGACCTTGCGGTCCACGTCGTAGCCCAGCCAGCTGTAGCTGACTTGCGCGTTGACCCAAACCGGACCGGTGTACCAGCCGAAGAAGCCGCCCAGGGTGGTATCCCTCTCCTTGAAACTGCCATTGCGGTTGCCGAAGTCGGCGTCCATGCGGCCGAAGCCGGCAAAGCCGCCGAACACCAGGTCGCCCGCGGCCCAGTCGACACCGAACAGGCCGGCCGGCGCGGTGCCGTCGTACAGATCGGCGTGGTCGTAGCGCTGCATGTCGCCACGCACGCTACCCCACCAGCGCGCGCCATCGGCGTCCGGCTTGCCGTCCAGATGCCAGGCAACCTGGTCGGCACGCGAGCGGCCGCCGGCCTGTGCGGACCGGGTCAGCACCTGCTGCAGGCGCGGCGCTTCCAGCAGCGAAATTGCGTACTCGCCCAGGATCTGGTGCACGGCCGTGGTCGGGTGAATGCTGTCGGCGAACACGTAGCTGTTCTGCGCATTGGCGGCGACCAGGCTGGTCGGGTTGCAGGCCGGCAGCGGCACGGCCGGGTTGCAGGCGGTGCTGGCGACGTTGCTGAAACCATAGGTGCCCGGAGTGGCGACGATTTCCTGCAGCATGTGGAAGGTGTCGACCGGGATTACCTTCAGGCCGGCCGAACGCAGGCCGCCGAACAGTGCGGTGTTATAAGCCGTCGCCGCTGCCGTGCCCTGTGCCATGCCGGTCGCACCGCCCGCACGGAAGCGCGGAGTCAGGCCGACATCGGGAATGGTCGGGACCATCACATAGCGGGCGCCAGCGGACTGCAGTGCCGCCACGGTGCCGACCTGCGCGGTGACGGCGCTGCCGATGATGGCCTGCGCCTGCGCAGGCACGGTGGCTGCGGCCAACAGATCGTTGGCGCCGCCCCACACGGTGTAGAGCGCATTCGGGTCGGCACGGCCGCCGTTGGCGCTGAGGTAGCTATTGACCTGGGCGGCGACCGACGGCGCAGCGCCCAGCTGACTGACCGAGCTGGCCTGGATGCGGGCACCGCCGGCGGCGTAGTTGTCGCCGACCTGGCCATTGCCGTTGGGCGCGGCGTTGGTACCGAAGTGGTCGGCCACGTACTCGGCCCACACCCAGCCCGGATTGGTGGTGAACTTGCCGGTCACCGCGCGCGAGGCGGCGGGCAGCAGGGGGTTGTAGTAGCCGCTGTCGGTGAGGCTGTCACCGAAGAACACGGTGCGGTCGAAGGTCGACTCGGCCATGGCCGGGACGGCCGCGATGGCGATGGCCACGGCCATCAGGGAACGGATCGGGCGAAGGGATGTAGCCATGGAATACCTGCTCAAATAGAGAATGAATCCGGACCGGCAGCGCACACGTACGCCGGCGAATGGCAATGGTTTCACGCCATGCCGCCCCCGTTCACGCTGCATCGCCGCATATACAAACGCGCGCCGGGCGGCGCGCGATGCCACAATAATCGCATGAACATTCGACTTAACGGCACCCAGTGCACGATTCCGGACGCTTTTTCGCTCGCCGCCTTGCTGGCGCAGGAAGGGCTGACAGAGCGCCGCGTGGCGGTCGAGGTCAATGGCGAAATCGTGTCGCGTGGCCGGCATGCGGACCATCTGCTGCGCGAGGGCGATGTGGTGGAGATCGTGCATGCGCTGGGAGGCGGATGAGCCGCACCCCGTACGGCGCAGCCACGCGCGATCGGTGATAATCGCCCGATGACGACTTCCGCCCCCGACGACGCGCTGGTCATTGCCGGCACCCCCTATCGCTCCCGCTTGCTGACCGGCACCGGCAAGTTCAAGGACCTGCAGGAAACCCGCCTGGCCACCGACGCCGCCGCTGCGCAGATCGTCACTGTGGCGATCCGCCGGGTGAATATCGGCCAGAACCCGGACGAGCCCAGCCTGCTCGACGTCCTGCCGCCGGACCGCTACACCCTGCTGCCCAATACCGCCGGCTGCTACACCGCCGAAGACGCCGTGCGCACCTGCCGCCTGGCGCGTGAGCTGCTGGACGGCCACCAACTGACCAAGCTGGAAGTGCTGGGCGACCAGAAGACCTTGTATCCGGATGTGGTGCAGACCCTCAAGGCCGCCGAGCAATTGGTGGCCGATGGCTTCCACGTCATGGTCTATACCTCCGACGACCCCATCCTGGCCAAGCGGCTGGAAGACATCGGCTGCGTGGCGGTGATGCCGCTGGCAGCACCGATCGGCTCCGGACTGGGTATCCAGAACAAGTACAACCTGCTGGAAATCATCGAGAACGCCAAGGTGCCGATCATCGTCGATGCCGGCGTGGGCACTGCCTCGGATGCGGCGATCGCGATGGAGCTGGGCTGCGACGGCGTCCTGATGAATACCGCCATCGCCGGCGCACGCGATCCCATCCTGATGGCCAGCGCGATGCGCAAGGCGATCGAGGCCGGGCGCGAGGCGTTCCTGGCCGGACGCATCCCGCGCAAGCGCTATGCCTCGGCCTCCAGTCCGGTCGATGGCGTGATCGGATGACCGTCGGCCGTTCGCATCCTGCCGCCGCGATCGCCGCTGCGGCGCGCATCCCGTCGCCACCGGCGTCCACGCGCTCCAGCCGCGCGTGCGGCCGTCCCACGCGTGACCGCATTCGCTGATATGACCGATCCTTTCAACAGCAGCGGCGCCAAGGCACCGCCCAAGCCCTTCACCGTCGAGGAAGGCCGCCGCCAGGTACGTAGCTTCGTGCTGCGGCAAGGCCGCTTTACGCCGGCCCAGCAGCGTGCCTTCGATGCGCTGTGGCCGCGCTTCGGTCTGGACTACACCGGCGCCCCGCGCGATTTCGATGCGGTCTTCGGCAGGAACGCGCCCAAGGTGCTGGAGATCGGCTTCGGCAACGGCGCAGCACTGCGCTTTGCCGCCCAGCACGATCCCAGCCGCGATTACATCGGCATCGAGGTGCACGCACCGGGCGTCGGCCGCTTGCTCAATGCACTGGACGAGGACGGCAGCAGCCACGTCCGCCTGTATCACCACGATGCGGTGGAAGTGCTGGAACGCGAGATCGCCGACGGCGTGCTCGATGAGGTCCGTATCTACTTCCCCGATCCCTGGCACAAGAAGCGCCACAACAAGCGTCGCTTGATACAGCCGGCCTTCGCCGACCTGCTGGTGCGCAAGCTGCGCCCCGGCGGGCGCCTGCATGCGGCCACCGACTGGGCCGACTATGCCGAGCAGATGTGGGACGTGCTCGATGCCACGGTCGGCCTGGTCAATCGCGCCGGTCCGCGCGGCCACGTCGAACGCCCGGCCTGGCGACCGCAGACCCACTTCGAAACACGCGGCCAGAAACTCGGCCACGGCGTGTGGGATCTGCTCTACGACCGCGCGCCCGGAGTGGGGATTCGGGAGACGTAACCGCGCTCTCCCGCACACTCGACGCCGCAGCCGCCCAACGCCCTCCCACTCCCGACTCACGAACCCCGGCCCACAATGGACACCGCGCTGACGCTGACCAACGACATGAAGCTCGTGCTCGGGCTGGTCGGCTTCACGATGGCGATGTTCCTGTTCGAGCGCATTCGCGCCGACGTGGTCGCCTTGATCGTGCTGGTGGTGCTGGGCGTGACCGGCCTGGTCGCACCGGAGGAGCTGTTCGGCGGCTTCTCCGGTAACGCGGTGATCAGCATCATCGCCACCACCATCCTCGGCGCCGGCCTGGAACGTACCGGCGCCTTGAACCGGCTGGCCAGCTGGCTGCTGCGGCGCTCGCATGGCAGCGAGCAGCGATTGATGATGATGACGCTGGGCATCTCCGGCTTGAATTCGTCGTTCATGCAGAACCCGTCGGTGATGGCACTGTATCTGCCGGTCGCCTCGCGGCTGGCCGCACGCACCGGCCTGACCCTGCAACGCATGCTGCTGCCGATCGCCGCGGCGATCGTGATGGGCGGCGCGCTGACCATGGTCGGTAACTCGCCGTTGATCCTGCTCAACGACTTGCTGGTGTCGGCCAACAACAACCTGCCGTCGGGCATGGCCAGCATCGAACCGTTGACCATGTTCGCGCCCTTGCCGATCGGCGTGGCGCTGTTGGTCGCCGCCCTGCTCTATTTCCGCCTCTACGGCGACCGCAAGCTGATCGAGGAAGAGCGCCTGATCAATGAGGGCGTCACCCCCGCACGCACGGAGAGTTACTTCGCCAAGACCTATGGCATCGACGGCGACGTGTTCGAACTCACCGTCACCGCCGAAAGCCCGCTGGTCGGCATGACCCTGGGCGAGGCCGAGGCATTGCACGATGCGCCGCTGCTGCTGGCCCTGAAGACCGGCAACGACACGCGCCTGGCGCCGCCGGCAGACATGCGCATCTGGGTCGGCAGCGTGCTCGGCGCGATGGGCGCGCGCCAGGACGTGGCCGACTTCGCGCAGAACCATTTCCTGCGCATGTCCTCGCGGCTACGCAACCTCGGCGACTTGTTCAACCCCAGCCTGGCCGGCATTTCCGAGGCGGTGATCCCGCCCAACTCGCGCTTGATCGGCAAGAACGCAGCCGAACTGCGGCTGCGCAAGCAGGCCGGCATCAGTCTGCTGGCGATCAACCGCGACAAGCAGGTGATCCGCGAGGATGTGCGCAACGTGCCGCTGCGTGCCGGCGACATGCTGGTGTTCCATAGCATCTGGCAGGATCTGGTGCAGGCCGCCGAAAGCCGCGACTTCGTGCCGGTGACCGACTTTCCGAAGGGCGAACAGCGCCCGCACAAGTTCAAGGTCGCCATGGCGATCTTCGCTTTCACCATCCTGATCGCGCTGACCTCCAAACTGCCGGTCGCGCTGACCTTGATGACCGGCGTGGCCTGCATGCTGGTGACCGGCGTGCTGCGCATGGACGAGGCCTATGCCTCGATCAACTGGAAAACCATCTTCATGATGGCCGGGCTGATCCCGCTGGGCTGGGCGATGGACAGCAGCGGCACCGCCGCCTGGGTCGCGGGCCACACCATCGATCGCCTGCCCACTGGCATGCCCGTGTGGGCGCTGGAGATCAGTCTGGCACTGTTGACCACCGCGTTCTCGCTGGTGATCAGCCATGTCGGCGCCACCATCGTGATGGTGCCGATCGCGGTCAACCTGGCCTTGGCGGCCAATGGCAATCCCACGGCGTTTGCGCTGATCGTTGCGTTGTCGGCCTCCAACAATCTGATGACCGTCTCCAACCCGGTCATCTCGATGGTGGCCGGCCCAGCCAACTATCAGCCGCGCGAGCTATGGCGTGTCGGCGGCCCGTTGTCGCTGATCTACATCGTGGTGATGGTGGCGGTGATCAATCTGATGTTCTGGTGGTCCGGGCGCTAGACCGCGTCACCGCCAAGGATGACGAACGCCGCTGCCACGCCACCGCGCCCGAGCACGGCAACGGTTAGCCGATCAGTACCTGCTCGCCATCGAGTCGCACCGGAACCGCCAGCAGCGCCTGCCCACGACAAGGCCCGCCCACGCACTGCCCTTGCTCCAGCTCGAACGACGCGCCATGCGCCGCACATACCAGGTGCCCCTCCTGTGTCTGCAGGAACTGACCCGGCGCCCAGTCCAGCCGCCGGCCGGCGTGCGGACAGACATTCAACCAGGCGCGCAGCTGCGTGCCCTGGCGATGCAGCACCATCGACTCGGTCTCGCCTCGCCACGGCACTTCCACTTCGAACAGCCCCCCATCGGGGATCTGCGACAGCAAGACGGCAGGCATGGGCGAGGCGGCAGAGGACATGCATTGAAGTAAAGAGAAGACACCGGATTGTGGCACGCGGCGAACTGCCTGCGGCGGTGTGCGACCGCGTCGTGCACCCTGCCCAGGCGGCCAGCACCCCGTGTCTCCACGCGCCGCACGACGCTTCGCACTCAGCGCGACGTACATATCATGCGCCCGATGGGTCACGGCAGTGGTCGCGCGCATGGACGCTGGTGAGGTGCCGAACATGCACGCGCGACCACCGGTTTCGATCATTACTCGGCACCGCAGCAGTCGCGGCCGCAGTCGCGCGTCCCCCTTTTCCCGATCCACCATGCTGCGATCGCGGTTCGGCCCGTTTTCACCACAGGCGCGATGCCTGAAAGGTGATGCGCTTAACAAATCGATGCGATTTTTAACGAACTTTTCACTCAATGACATGAAACCGCAACGATACTGCGCCCTTGTTTCCTCCGGCAGCCCATCGCCATGCCCGCACGCATTTTCCAATCCGCTCATCTCCATCATCTGTTTGCGCCGCGCAAGCCGCGCCATCCGCTGGTGCGCGTAGCCGTTGGCGTGCTCGGCCTGGCCATCCTGGCCGTGCTGATCTTCTTCAGCGTGTTCGTGGGCGCCGCCATGATCCTCGGCGGCATCGCCTGGAAGCTGCTCAGCCGCCCCAATCGCCGCAGCCCGCAGCAGGCGCGTGTGGTCGAGGGCGAATACCACGTGGTCCGCAAGCCGGCACTGCCGTTGTCGCACTGAGCGAACACGCTTCCCGACCGAGCCTGGTTCCGTCCATAACGGCCAAGCCGCTAGACTGACGCGCTCCGTTCCTCAAGGATGCGTGCATGTCCCACGATGTGATCCCCGCCGCGGCCATCCCCCGTATTCCCGTCGTTGGTGGCGGCAGTTTCCCGGTGCACCGCATCTATTGCGTCGGCCGCAACTTCGCCGACCATGCGCGCGAAATGGGCGCCAGCGCGCCAGCCTCCAAGGACGAGCGCGGGCAGCCCACCTTCTTCATGAAACCCGCCGACGCCATCGTGGTCGGACACGGCGATGCCATTCCCTACCCGCCCGGCACGCGCGAACTGCACCACGAGGTGGAGTTGGTGGTGGCGCTGGGTCGCGATGCGCCCGCCGGCATCGTGCCGGTGGATCAAGCCGACGCGCTGATCTATGGCTATGGCGTGGGCCTGGACCTGACCCGGCGCGACCTGCAGGCCGCAGCCAAGGCCAAGGGGCTGCCCTGGGATATCGCCAAGGGCTTCGATCATTCGGCGCCGATCAGCGAGCTGGTGCATGCCGGCGAGGTCGGCGCGCTGGACGCACTGAACCTGTCGCTGGAAGTCAACGGCGAGGTCCGTCAGCAATCGTTGCTGGACCAGATGATCTGGAACGTTGCGGACATCGTGCATGAGCTCTCCAAGCTCTACGCATTGCGTGCAGGCGACCTGATCTTCATGGGCACGCCTGCGGGTGTTGGCCCGTTGCTGCCGGGCGACCGTTTCAGCGCACGGCTGGAAAACGTTGCAGAACGCCACGGCGTCATCGCCGGCTGACGCCATCCCGGCTAGCATCACGACCGCGGCAGTCGGTCCGCGACCGCATCAGGAGAGCGACATGGGAATGATCAGCGAGTTCAAGCAATTCGCGATGCGCGGCAATGTCATCGACCTGGCGGTCGGTGTGGTCATCGGCGCAGCGTTCGGCAAGATCGTCACCGCGCTGGTGGAAAAGATCATCATGCCGCCGATCGGCTGGGCCATCGGCAATGTGGATTTCTCGCGCCTGGCGTGGGTGCTCAAACCGGCCGGGGTCGATGCCGCCGGCAAGGAAGTGCCCGCGGTCGTGATCGGCTATGGCGACTTCATCAATACGGTCGTGCAATTCGTGATCATCGCCTTCGCCATCTTCCTGGTGGTCAAGCTGATCAATCGGCTGAGCAATCGCAAGCCGGACGCGCCGAAGGGCCCCAGCGAGGAAGTGCTGTTGCTGCGCGAGATTCGCGATGCGCTCAAGAACGACACGTCCCGCGGACCGACCACGCCGTAAGCCGACCGCGCAGCGCTCATGCGTTGCGCGGCGGGGGTGACTTTTCGCACGCCGACACAGGACTGCGCACTGCTAAGCTCCTAGCTCCCTTGTTGGAGCCGCCCTGCATGCGACGTCTTGCCGCCGCCCTCTCCGTTCTGCTGGCCAGCACACCGGTACTGGCCGCTCAGACCACCATTCCCGACAGTGCCATGCAGACCGCCGCGCAACTGCGCGAGCAGGCCTTGGCCGACAGCACCGGTTTTGCCGTGGTCGAGTCGCTGAGTACCGAGATCGGCCCGCGTATCGCCGGCGGCGAAGCCGACGCACGCGCCGTGGCCTGGGCCAAGGCCAAGTTCCAGGCCTTGGGATTCGACAAGGTGTGGACCGAGCCGGTGAGCTTTCCCAAATGGGAGCGCCGGAGCGAACAGGCCGCCGTGCTCGGCGCGCATGCTCAGCCGCTGCATATCACCGCGTTGGGCGGCAGCCCTGGCGGCACAGTCGAGGCCGAGGTAGTGCGCTTCGCCGATCTGGCAGCGTTGCAGGCAGCACCGGCCGGCGCGCTGGCCGGCAAGATCGCCTTCGTCGACTACCAGATGGTCAAGGCCCGCGATGGCAAGGACTACGGCAATGGCGGCGCGGTCCGCAGCAAGGGACCGTCCGAAGCGATCCGCAAGGGCGCGGTCGGTTTCGTGATGCGCTCGGCCGGCACCGATTCGCACCGCGTGCCGCATACCGGCATCACCCGCTTCGACGACGGTCTGACCCCGGTGCCGGCGGCAGCCCTGTCGGTGCCCGATGCCAATCAACTGGCCCGCCTGATCGCCTTGGGCAATACGCGCATCCGCCTGTCGCTGGATTGTGGCTGGGACGGCACCGCCACCTCCTACAACGTGATCGGCGAGATCACCGGCCGCAGCAAACCCAAGGAAGTGGTGGTGATCGGTGGGCACCTGGATTCGTGGGATCTGGGCACCGGCGCGATCGACGATGGCGCCGGCGTTGCGATCACCATGGCCGCCGGACACCTGATCGGCCAGCTGAGGCAAGCACCCAAGCGCAGCATTCGCGTGGTCGCGTTCGCCAACGAAGAACAGGGCCTGTATGGCGGCAAGGCCTACGCCAGCGCGCACGGCAAGGATGCCAAGGACATGGCAGCGCACCAGATCGGCGCCGAGAGTGATTTCGGTGCAGGCCGCATCTACGCCTTCAACACCGGCTCGGCGGCGCCGGAAGCATCGCGCGCGGCCACTGCGCGCATCGCCGAAGCGCTGGCACCACTGGGCATCGCCTACGAACCGAGCAAGGGCGGACCGGGCCCAGACATCGGTCCGATCGCGGCACGTGGTGCAGCCTGGGCCTGGCTGGGGCAGGATGGGACCGACTACTTCGATCTGCACCACACTGCCGACGACACCCTCGACAAGATCGATCCCAAGGCCTTGGCGCAGAACGTCGCCGCGTATGCGGTCTTCGCGTATCTAGCTGCTGAAGCCGATGGCGATTTTGGCAGTCGTGCCAAGACCGTGCTGCCACCGAGCGAGTAAGCTCAGGCGCATCGATCGCGCTTGCGTTTCACTTCCAGGACGGGCAGACACGATGGCAGCAAAGCGGCAACGCAGTGCGAATACCGCGGCAACCCTGCTGGACGTCGCCAAGCATGCGGGGGTGTCGCCAATGACCGCCTCGCGTGTGATCAATCGTCATCCGCATGTCGGCCAGGACATGCGGGCGCGGGTGGAAGCCTCGGTGCAGGTGCTGGGCTACCGCCCCAATCTGGCTGGTCGCTCGCTGCGCACGCATGGCGTGCTGCGCATCGGCGTGCTCTACAGCAATCCCAGCGCGGCCTATCTCAATCAATTCATGCTGGGCTTGCTCGAGCAGAGCGGCCTCAATGGCAGCCAGGTCCTGGTGGAGAAGTGCGGTGCCATCCGCAGCCAACGCGCCGCCACCGAGCGGCTGCTGGCCGCGGGGGTGGACGGCGTGATCGTGCCGCCACCGCTGTGCGATTCGCGCGCGACCATCGAAGCGCTCGACGCGCGCGGCATTCCCGTCGTCGCCGTCGCCAGCGGCGCGCCGATGACACAGATCAGCTCGGTGCGCATCGACGACTACCAAGGCGCACGCGCCATCGTCGATTACCTGATCGCTCTGGGCCATCGCCGCATCGGCTTGATCAAGGGCGATCCCAAGCACACACCGAGTGCGCTGCGCGCCAAGGGCTATTTCGACAGCCTGCAGGCCGCAGGCTTGAGCACGCCATCGCAGCTGGTCGCCGAGGGACTGTTCACTTATCGCTCCGGCCTGTTGGCTGCGCGCGGGTTGCTGACGCAGCCGCAACCGCCGAGTGCGGTGTTCTGCAGCAACGACGACATGGCCGCCGCGACGGTGGCGGTGGCGCATGGGTTGGGACTGCGCGTCCCCGAAGACATCTCGGTCGCCGGCTTCGACGACACCCCGGTGGCCACCACCATCTGGCCGGAGCTGACCACCATCCATCAACCGGTCACGGCAATGGGACGTGCGGCGGTCTCGTTGCTGGCTGATGCGATTCGGCAACGCCGCCGCGGCGAAACCCCACAGGGCGTCCATCAGGTCATGAAGTACACCTTGGTCAAGCGCGGGTCCACCGCGCAGCCAGCGCAGCCTTAAGCGCATGGCGGCGGGATGCGCCATCCACGGCACGGATGCGGCAGACCGACGCGGCACCACGCGCGGCGCACTGTACCGACCCATAGCAACAAGCCGTACGCGTGAGGACGCCGACACGCACTGCGCACTGCGCGCTAGAGGCGGACCACGTTGACCTCGGCCACGCCAAGCAGGCCGGCCAACGGAACCTGTGCATGCCGCTGGCGCGGATCGACGGCCAGGCCGCGCTGACGCAACGCATCCAGCAGGCGCTCGGCCAATGGCATCACCATGTGCCGCCCCCAGCATCGCTCCGAGGCGTGACCGAACGGCAAGTAGCCGGCATGCGCGTCCGGATCGAGGCTCTCCCAACGTTGCGGGCGGAATTCGGCCGGGTCCTCCCACAGCGCCGGGTCACGGTGACTCAACAGCGGCAACACCAGCACATCGTCGTGATGGCCGATCCGCGCATCCAGCGGTGGAAACTCTGGCGAGGCATTGCGCAGGATGTTCCAGGACGGCGGCAACAACCGCAGGGATTCGTAGACGATGTTGCGACTGGACACCGCTGGGTCGAACGGCGAGCCCAGCCACAGCGCATTGGCCACCAGTGTCGACACCGTAAAGCACACCGGCGCGGCAGTGCGGCGATACAGCCCCATGGCGTAGCGGCGCGCGGTATAGCCTTGCGCGGCCACGGTGACGCGCGCCAGCGCGGAGGCATCGGGATGCAGCGTCAGCGGCGCCAAGGCCCCTGCGGCAATGACCGACCACGTGAGCTTGGGCGTCAGCTCCAGGTTGCGGCTCATCAACACGCGCAAACGCGCTGGATCTCCGCCAAGCAGCAGGTCGCGCAGATACAGGTGCCCCACCTGCGGCCACGGTCCGGTCAAATCCACGCGGTCGGGCATCGGCTGTTGCAAGGCCTCACGGACGTCGCGCCCGATCGCCTGCATCAGTTTCGCCGCATCGGTGCGCGGGACCGCGCGACCGTGCAAGGGCTTGAAGGTCGGACGTTCGACATCGGTGGCCGGACGCGCCGCCAACAGGCGATCGGACAGGTGTGGCCCGGCCACGCCGACGGTATCGGCATCCAGGCGGAACAGCTCCTGGCCGAGGTAATCGTTGAGCAAGGCCTGCAGACGCGGCGCGAATGCCGTCGCGCGCGTCGGGTGGGCGAGCTGGAGTGCGCTCATGCGAAGGGCTCGATGGACAACGCCCGCGCCCAACCCGACGAGTTGGAACGCGGGCGATGATGCCGCCGCACGGCGGCGACAGGACTCAGTACCAGAGGTACCAGGCGTAGGACTTCAACGGCTTCTGGGAGGACAGTAAGTGCTTGATCGAAAACAGCAGCTTCATATGCAGCTCCTCGATTGTTGGACACCATTGCGGGCGAAGTGTCGTCCGCGCTCACGAACCTACCCTGACATCAGTCATGCCACAACAAGCAAAAACGAGGCATCGCGCACGCTATCTCGCGCCGCGCGCGATGGCTACGCATTGACGCACATGGCTTCGCAGGCAAAAAAACGGCCGCATCGCTTCCCGACGATGCAGCCGAATGGGAGGGTGTCCGGCGTGACCGCCGGACAGACAACGGACGCCGGCGAGCCGGCGACGGGAAGGTCGCAGAACGACCATTTGGAGAGGGACTGACAGCTAACCACGAGCGACACGGCACGGACGGTGCGCCGTGTCGCACAACCTTGCACTGGATCAGAATCTCACGCGGACGCCAGCGTAATAACGCCGCTCGAAAATATTCTGATCGAAGTAGTGATTGCTCCATTGCGCGTAACGACGCTCGCTCTCGCCGGTCAGATTGGTGCCCTGGGCGTACAGCGTCACGTGGTCGTTGACGTCGTAGCTGATGGAGGCGTCCAGATAGCCAACGTCGTCGTTCCAGATCGCCAACTCATCGCCCCAGGCCGAGCTGTTGATCTGGCTGAAACGCTTGCTGCGCCAGTTGTAGGCCACGCGCGCCTGCAATCTGTCCTTCTGGTACCACAGCACTGCGTTGGCCTGGTGCTTGGAGTTATCGCCGATCGGCAAGGTATTGCCGTCGATATCGGTGTTGTCGGTATCGGCATCGGAGAACGTGTAGTTGATGTTGGTACCGAAACCGCTGAGCCAGCCGGGCAGGAAGTCGAAGGCCTGCTGGTAGCCGATCTCGAAGCCCTTGATGGTGCCGCCGCCGCCGTTGACGATGCGTTCGACTGGCCCGCCGGCACGCACGACGCCATCGGCATCGGGCAAGGGTTCGATGTTGGTCACCGTGGTCGGGAAAGATTTTACGTCGATCAGGAAGGCGCCTACGCTGATCAACGAGGCATCGGCGAAATACCACTCCCACGACGCGTTGTAGTTAGTTGCGCGATACGGATCCAGATCCGGATTGCCGGAGCGGCCATTGAGGAACAACACCGCATCGGCCGGCAGCGCGGGATTGCGCGGCGGCGTGCCATTGACCGCATAGAAACTGACCAGACCGCGCCCGAGATCCGGCAGATCCTGGCGCGCCACCGCCTTGTTGTAGGCAAAGCGCAGCTTCTGGGTGTCGGTGATGTCCAGCGACAGATTGGCACTGGGCAGCACGTCGGTGTACTGGCGTACCAGCCGGTTGGTGCCGATCGCCGGGCTGACCCCGTTCCATTCGACATTGCCGATATAGACGTCACCGCTGCTGAGGTATTGATCGATCAACAACTTGGTCTGCACGATGCGTGCGCCGACATTGGCCGTCCACGGCAAGCGCGTGCCGATGCCGCCTTCCAGGTTGGCCAGGAAGTACGCCGAGCTGGTCTTCTCGGTCACCTGATAGGAATCGGCCGCCTGCTGGTAGGCGACATTGCCCGGATACAGACTGTCGATATAGCGGACCGGATCCTTCATGACCTGCGGATTGATCGCCGGCAGGCCGCGGCCGCCGAGCCCGCTGACCTTGAGCGGATCGAAGTCGTTGAAGTAGGCCCAGTACCCGGGAATCGTATTGAACGGCAGCAAGCGTGCCTCGGACACGCCGCTACAGGTATCGACGATCAACGGATCCTTGTAGTAGTACAGCGAGCGGTTGGGATCGGCGCAGCCGCTGGAGACCGGCGACAGGTAACGGTAGGTATCCAGCTTGAAGTCGCGCTCGCCGTAGCGCAGGCCGAACTGGAAACCGCGCACCACGCCGTCGTCGAACTCGAACGTGCCGTCGGCACGGAACGCATCCATCTTCGCCTTGATGCGGTTGCCCTGCGCCCAGGTCGACATCAGCTGCCAGTTGTCCGGGTTGGTGACATCGGTCTGCAGGTCGACCGCTGGATACTTGCCGCGGAAATCCACCGAGGCATCCACTGTCGGCAGGCCGTTGACGTTGGCCCACTGGGTGACACCGCCGGCACGCGGGATCTGATCGCCACGGGTCACCACCGCATCGGCGCGCGCCTCGTCGTAGGTCCGCTCCGAATCCCCATGCACCCAACGGAACGAGGCACGCAGCGGGCCGCCATCGTCGAAGCGCAGTTCCAGGTTGGTATTGAGTGCATCCGAATCGCCGACGCCGGCCATCGAGTGCGCCTGAAAGCGGTTGTAGCGGAAGCGGCCGTATTCGAGCACGCCGTTGGAATCGACGATGGAACCGGGTTGCAGCTGGTTGGTCGCCCAGCCCGTGTGCAATTGCGCAGCCACCGAGGTGTCGTGATCCTCCAGCTTGGTGTAGGCCGCATCGGCCAGCAGGGTCCAGGACTCGTTGATGTTGAATTGGAAGGAGCCGTTGACGCCGGTGCGTTGGCGCTCGGTGGTGCGGTTGTCCAGCTCGGTCGCCACCCAGTTGTAGAAGTAGTCGCGCGGCAGGTTGCCCGGATCGGTATTGCTGCCGATCACGCCGTTGCCGTTGAAGTCGAAGCCGACGTCACGCTCGGTGGACTTCTGCGCACCGTTGGAATACACGCTGGGATGCTTGTTTTCCAGCGTCGCGTCCGAATACGACACCGCCAGCAGCGCGCCCCAGCGCTCGGTGCGGAAGCTGGCCAACCCCGAGTAAAGCTCGTTGAGCTTCTGCACGCGATCGCCGTACGAGCCTTCGGCCTGGCCGCTGAAGGTCCAGCCTTCCGGCAGGTCGAACGGACGTCGGGTCTTGAGCGACACCGTGCCGCTGATGCCGCCGTCCAGGTCGGCGGCGGTCGGCGACTTGATCACGTCCACGCCGCTGAACAAGGTCGGCGGAATGTCGACGAAGTCCGGCTGCGCGCGGCCGATATTGGGCTGGCCGTACTGATCACCGCCGCCGGCGCTCAGATACAACTCGCCGTTCATCGTGGTCTGCACTTGTGGCATGCCGCGGATGTTGAGCTGCGAGCCCTCGCCGGCAGAGCGCCGGATCTGCACGCCGGGCACGCGCTGCAGCGAGTCGGTGATGGTGACGTCGGGCAGCTTGCCGATGTCTTCGGCCGAGATCGAATCGATGATCTGCGGCGCAGTGCGTTTGTTCTCGATGGCCTCGGCCTGAGCGCCGCGCACGCCCTTGACCATGACCTTGTCCAGCTCGGTGACGCCGGCCGACGTGGCGGTCTCCTGCGCATGGGCACCGGCGGCGAGCAGGGTCAACGCCGCCGCCAGGCTGGCGGCCAATGGGGTACGACGGATATTCGACTGCAGCTTGTTCATGGTCCCCTCCCAGGGATGACGACAATCCACCGGTGTTGCAATGGCGCCGCGCGACGGCGGCGCCTGGATGGCTGACGCGCAACAGGCGCGTCAGTGTGCTCCGTGCGACGCACGGCACCGCAACGGCCGCACTGCGTCAGCGCGCAGTCGCGACCGCGCCGGCAGACGCCGGCACATTCCAGCCACGCAGTTGCAGCGTGGCTGCGCGCAGAACCTCGGCCGACGGGCCGCGGATCTCCACGCTGCGCTCCTCGCCTGGCACCAGGCTGAGATAGTTGTCGCTGTAGTAGGCCGGCAGGATGCGCTGGCCTTGCGCGTCGACCAAGGTGAGCTTGGCATTGAGCGCAACCTGCTGCGAGGGATTGCGCACAGTCGCACGCAACACCGGCTCGCTATCGGGCTCGCTGCCGGGCGGCAGCTGCAAGGACAATTGCAGCGGCACCTTCGGCAGCGCATCCAGCCCGCGCATCGCCGCGGCATCGCGTGCCACCCAGTAAAGGTTGCGCGAACGCACCACGCCGTCGGCATCGAGCAGGTGCAAGCGCACGAAGCCCAGGCCATCGGTGGCCGCCAGCAACGGCGAGAGCTGCAGCAACGGTGCGGAGACGGCATTGGCGGCCGCAGTCAGCGCCTGCTCACGCTGTTCCAACAGCGTGCCGTCGCGGGCATAGACCTCTGCCCGCAGCCGCAGCCCGCGCATCGGCTCGGCAGCATTGTTGACGACCACGACCTCGTGGCCCGGCAAATTCATCTGCACATGCAACGGCTCGGCCGCATTGCGCACGCCATAGTAGGCCGCATGGGTGTCGTAGTCGTGGCTGTAGACCTGCCACATATTGCTCGGCCAGGCGGGATGGCTCATCCACAACAGGCGCCCACTGTTGCGCGTCCAGAGCTGGGCGTTGAATCCCTCGAAGATCGCGCGGTGGGTGTCGTAGTTGAGCAACTGCGCCTTGCGCTCGAAGTCTTCCAGCCCGGTCGGTGCACCGAGCTTGTCGGTCAGCGCCCGCATGAAGCTGGCGGTGTCGCCGTTCCCGGATTGATGCCAGTCGTGATAGGCCCACGCGTCGCTGATCGGCCATTGGTCCTGCACCGCCGGCACCGAGGCCTTGAACGATTCCAGGGTGGAGAACGACGGCGTGCCCACTTCCACGGAAAAACCCTGCGCCAGACTGTCGAAATACGCGACCGGCTCGCGGTAATTGTAGGGGCCGCTGCCCTGCAGATTGACCTCGTTGGAACTGCCGGTATACCAGCGCGTCCCGTCCAGGCGCGCCACCAGCGCATCCAGTCCCTCGTTGAGGATGGGGGCCGGCACGCCTTCGTTGCGTCCGAACCACAGCACGATCGAGGGGTGATTGCGGAAGCGGGTGATGACGTCGGCGGCATTGTCCAGGAACAGGGCAGCGTCGGCCGGTTCGAGGTTGTAGTTCTGGGTGGATTGCCAGAAATCGTTGAGCACCAGCATGCCGTATTCGTCGGCCAGATCGTAGAAGCTCTGTTCGGTATTCTGCCCCACCCAGTTGCGCACGACATTGAAATGCGCCTCGCGCTGCAGGCGGAAATACGGCTCCAGGCGTTCGCGCGACACCCGCTTGCGCCAGTCGTCCATGCCCCAATTGCCGCCCTTGACGGCGATGCGCACGCCATTGATGCGGATCACCAGGTGCGGCGCCAAGCTGCTGTCCTCCAACCGCTGCACCGCGGGCGAAGCCAGCGCACCGGGATAGAGCGACTGTGCGTGGCCACCAGGTACCGGGCGGATCGCATCGTGGCGCACATCGACGATGCGCTCGCCACGCTGGCGTGCGGCGGTCAGATCCACCAGCACACGCCGCAGCGCGCCATCGTCGTCGAACAATGAGAGCTCGTAGCGGACTTCGCGGATGCCGAACCGCAGCTGCTGCGTGTCAGAGCGCGCACCGGCAACGTCCACTGCGGCCTGCAAGGTATACAGTGCCGGCGCGCCGTAGCCATTGGGCCACCATAGACGCGGGCTGGAGACCGCCAACTCCGGCGTGTCGGCGGCGGTCAGCCGCAGCGTGCTGCCGCCCACCGGCACCTCGACCGAGCGCTGGATGCGCACCTCGCCAAACGACAATTGCAGGTTGCCCCGCACCGCTGCGCCGCTGTCGTTGCGCAACGGCACGGCAATTTCCAGCTCGGCGCGGCGATGATCCGGCGCCAACCGCGCAGTGATCACCTGGATATCGCCGAGCGCCAGCGGCCCGCTGGCATGCAGTTGCACGTCCTGCCAGAGTCCGGCATTGCGATCGCGTACGGCAGGAATCCAGTCCCAGCCTTCGCTGGCGATGAAGGTCGGCCCATCCAGCGCTTGCATGCCGCCGTTCTCGCCGACACCGGCGGCGATCGATTGTTCGTGCGCGATGCCCGGATGCGGCGGCGGCGAAACCCGCACCGCGACGATGTTGCGTCCGGGCCGCAACTGGCCGCTGACGTCGAAGCGACCGCGTGCGAAGGCACCGCGCGTGCGACCGACCTGACGCCCGTTGACCCAGACTTCGCCCGCATAGTTGATGCCGTTGAACAGCAACTCCAGCCGTTTGCCCTGCGCTTCGGCGGGCATCTCGAAAGTGCTGCGATACCACCAATCCTGACGACTCAGCGATTCGGGAATGGCCATGTTGTTCAAGCCGATATCCGGATCCGGATACACGCCGCGATCGACCAGCGTGGTCAATACGGTACCGGGCACCGTCGCGGAGCGCCAGCTCGCCGAGGCCGCGCCGTCATCGCCACGCGACAGCACGGCGCCGTCGACCGTGCCCAGCGTATTGGCGGCCGCCAATTGCCAGGCAGCGACGCGCCAGCTGCCGGCATCCAGCAGCTGTAGTGCGGGCGCGTTCGCCACCGGCTTGGCGACGGGCGCCGAATATGGTGCCGCACTGCGCGGCAGGGTCGCGGCCGGCTGCGGTGCAAGCTGGCCCGCCATCTGCCGGACCTGCACCTGCCACGCAGGTGAAGCGTCTTCAAAGCGCTGCAACAGCGGGTCCGGCGCCGCCGCCGCCGCTCGCGCGACGGCCGCAGCGTCCAACGCAGCGGGCTCAGCAGTGAGCCCGGCGATCTCGCCGCCGAAGTGCTGGCTGAAAGACGCTTGTGCCTGCGGCCCGAAGACCAGCACAGGCGCCACTGCGACCTTGGCTGCGTGGCTGCGCGCGACCTGGCGACCATCGGCATACAGCATGAGCTGTCCGCCGTGCGCAACCGCTGCCACGTGCATCCAGCGTCCGGATTGCAAGCGGGCGGCACTGCTGGTGCGCATGCCATCGCCCTGCACGAAGCCGAGCTTGCCATCTTCAATGACGAAGTAACGGCCCTCGCCCGGTTCGCCCAGGCCAGCCACCAAGGCAGGCCCGGTCACGCCGCGCGCAGGGCGCAGCCAGCCGGATACGCTCCAGTCGGCATCGGCCATCAACAACGGCGTATCGGCACGCAGCGGCTTGCGCAGCTCGACGCCACCGGCCAGCACACGCACATCGTAGGGGCCGGGTGGACCCGGCGGCGGGTTGCCTGCTGGCGCTGCCTCCACTGCAGTCCAGGCCAAGCAAGCACACAGCAACCACAGCGCTCCATCTCGGAACGCCTTGCGAACCATCAGCATTAGAGGCCTCTCCCAAGCTCTACTGCCACGCAACGGATGCACATCGCCAATGCGATGCAGCCCGTGGCTGCCGCCCCTGTTTCAGCGGCCATGGTGCGAGGTAACGTTATCCCAGGTAGGTGCCCGCGACAACCGTTCTGCGCTACGGTGCGCGTACTCCGGAGGAGGCAAGCATGCGAAACCTGATCCAGTCCGCACTACCGGCGGCGTGGGCGCTGTCGTGCCTGATCGCCAGCACCGCACATGCCGAACGGTTGCACGTGCAATCGCCCAACGGCCGCACGCAAGTGGAATTCACGCTACGCGAGGACGGAACGCCGATGTATCGCGTACGGTATCGCGATGCAGTCGTGCTCGACGATGCGCCGCTGGGACTGGATCTGGGCAAGGCCGGCAAGCTCGCGCGCGGCATGATGTTGCAAGGCAACAGCATCACCACGCACGACGCGCAATTCACGCTACCAGTGGGCAAGACGCGCACGGCGCGCGATCACTACCGACAGTTGCAGGTGCGCTTGCGCGACGGCCAGCAACACCAGCTGCAGGTGGAACTGCGCGCCTATGACGATGGCGTGGCGTTGCGTTATGTATTGCCAGATGCGGGCCAGGTGCGTATCCGCAACGAACTGACCAGCTTCGCGTTCCCGCGTGACTATCGCTGCTGGGGGCTCAACCTGGGCCGTTTCGGCACCAGCCACGAGGGCGAATTCGATGCAATCGCCGCGTCGCACTTGCGGCCACACGCTTTGCTCGAGTTACCGTTGGTCTGCCAGACCGACGCCACCGGCACGACGCTGGCGATCGCCGAAGCCAACCTGCGCGACTATGCAGGCCTGTACCTCAGCGGGCGCAGCGATGGCAGTCTGGGGGTGAGCGCCACACTTTCGCCACGCCTGGACCAACCGGAGCTGGCGGTCAGCATCGATGCGCACGGAAAGGATTTCGCCACGCCATGGCGGGTCGTGCTGCTCGGTGACTCGCCGGCGGCATTGATCGATTCCAATCTGATTGCCGCCCTCAATCCACCAGCGCACTTCGATGCCAGCTGGGTCCGGCCCGGCAAGGCCGCATGGGATTGGTGGTCGGGCGGTCTGGCCAGTGGCGTGGCGCAGCCAGGCATGAATACCGCCACCATCCAGCGCTATATCGACAGTGCCCAGCAGCTGCAGCTGCAATACATGCTGATCGACGACGGCTGGTACCAAGGCAGCACCGGCGACGGCCAGTACAACGCTGGCGCCGATATCCGCCGACCGATCGCGCAATTGGACCTGCCAGGCCTGGTCGACTACGCGCGCCAGCGCGGCATCGGGCTGTGGCTGTGGGTGCATTGGCGCGCGCTCGATGCACAGATGGACGAAGCCTTGAATTGGTACCAGCAACTGGGCATCAAGGGCATCAAGGTCGACTTCATGGACCGCGACGACCAGCAGATGGTCGACTTCTATCATCGTCTGCTCAGCAAGGCGGCCGAGCACAAACTGCTGGTGGACCTGCATGGCGCCTATCATCCGACCGGACTGACACGCACCTATCCCAACTATCTGACCCAGGAAGGCGTGCTCGGTGCCGAGTACAACAAGTGGAGCGCACGCATCACCGCCACCCACAACCTCACCCTACCGTTCACCCGCATGTTGCTCGGGCCGATGGACTACACGCCTGGCGGCTTCCGCAATGTTCGCCCGGCCGACTTCAAGCCACAGCACATCGGACCGCAGGTCATGACCACGCGTGCGCAGCAATTGGCGATGTACGTGGTCTACGAGAGTCCGTTTGCGGTCGTCGCCGACAGCCCAGAGCAATACGAAAACCTGCCTGCCGCACAATTCCTGCGCGAGGTGCCGGCCAGTTGGGACCAGACACGCGCGCTCGCCGGCGCGATTGGCCAATACGTTGCCGTGGCACGCCGCAGCGGCAAGGACTGGTACCTGGGCGCGATGACCAACGAGCAGGCACGCACGCTCGCGCTGCCCTTGGATTTCCTCGGCAAGGGCAAGTGGAAAGCCACCATCTACGGCGACGGCCAGACGCCGACCGATGTCACCATCGACACCCGCATGCTCACCCGGCAGGACACGCTGCGGCTGACATTGGCGGCCAGCGGCGGCGCTGCAATCAGGCTGCAGGCAGAGGAGCAATAGCCCGCCGGCGATGCGGTGATCGCCGCCACGGTTGCGCTAGCTGTCGCTGCGCGTTCGGCAATGCACGGCGCGCGGCGATGTTTGGGTTCAGTCCATCGCAGTTGCCACGTGTCTGTCGTCGCGCAATGCGACGCCGCGCGTGCAGGCGCGCCAGCGGGCACTACCATGCGCACACTTCATCGCCGGCACAGCATCGCGACCAGTGCGATCGCCGCGTCGATGGCACTGCGCTGCATGCTGCGCCGCGTGCAGGCAGTCTCTCCATGGCGCCAAGGAGACTTCGATGCCCCTTCATCCGGCTCGGCTACAACGTGTCCGCTGTTCGCTGCCGTTGCTGATCGCCTGCGCACTTGCCTCGCCAGGCATGGCGGCCAACCTGTTGGCTCCCTCCATTTCGGCCAGCCGCGATCAGCAGATCGACACGTGGATGCCGCCGTTGTTGCGCACCGCCACCACCATGCAGGTCGTCGATGGACACGCTGCGGCACAACGCAGTGCGAGCGCGCCGTCGTTGGCATTTCCACAGGTCACTGCCGACTTCCAGCAGTTCTGGCAAACCCAGGCGCGCAGCGACTACGCTCATCGTGCCGCGACAGCGAAGGTTGCCGACCCGACTGCGTTCGCCGAGATGCAACGCTATCTGTTCAACCGCTACAACGGGCTGTCGGTGCTCGCCACGCTGCAGCAAGGCCCACAGGTCTTCGACTGCATCCCGCAGGCACAACAGCCGGGCATGCGCGATGGCCGCCAGGCGGCGACACCGCCGCAACTCGCAGCCCGTGCGTCGCAGGCAGCGGCGGCCGATGCGCAGCGTTGCCCGCAAGGCAGCGTGCCGTTGCAACGTATCGGCATTGCCGACCTCGCCCGGCATGCAACCCTGCAGGACTTTTTGCAGTCCGATCACCGGCCGCTCGCCGCCAGCCGCACCACCGCCAGCCCGGCGGCCGTGTCCGACGGTCACTTCTATTCCACCGTCTTCTTCGACACCGGCGATGCCGCGGTGACCGGCGCCGGTGCCGACATCAACCTGTGGGCGCCGGCCCTGCGCAATACCGATGAGAACCAGACCATCAGCCAGCTGTGGATCGTCGGGCAGAGCGACTCGCAACAGACGCAGACGTTGGAAGTGGGTTGGGAAGCGCAGCCGGCCGCTGGCTGGGGCAATCTACCGATCGTTTTCATCTACTCCACCCAAGACGGCTACGTCCACACCGGCTGCCACAACCTGGATTGCGCCGACTTCGTGCAGACCAGTAACCGGCAGATCCTCGGGAGCACGCCCAGCGCCGGCTACAGCGTGGCCGGCGGCAAGCAGACGCTGATGGGCGTGGAGTTCCAGCGCAATACCGACGGCAATTGGTGGTTGCGCATCGATGGCGAATGGATCGGCTACTACAAGGCAGCGCTGTACTCGGGTGAACTTGGCGAAGGACATGCCGGCTATGTCACCGCCGGCGGCGAAGTCTCGAGCAGAAGCGGCGTGCCCAGCCCGCGCATGGGCAGTGGTCGGTTCGCCAGTGCCGGTTATCGACAGGCCGCCTTCCAGGCCAACCACTTCTATCGCGATACCGACATGGCCACGTACCCGGTGCAGGCGCTATCGAACCTGAGCGTGGGCCAGCCTGCGTGCTACACGATGGCACTGGTCGGCTACAGCTATCCGTATGCGCTGGGAACCGGCGTCACCCGCACCAGCCCGGCGCCGGAGATGCACACCGGCGGCTTCTATTTCGGCGGGCCGGGCTGTCCGCGTTGAGCCGCTGGCGCGCGCACCGCCCGGCAGTGCGCGCGCTTACGGCAGATCCAGATGCGCGCATGCGGCCGGGCGGGCGTCCTCGATCGGCTGCACGCCGGCGGCATCGAATTGCAGGCCGGCATGATCGGGCGCGAACGCCGGCCACGACGGCAGGCCCTTGGTATTCGGATCGCCCTGTTTGGCGAACGCGGCCCAATAGCGCTGCAGACTCACCGACGGTTGGCCCAGCGGCAGGTTCTTGAACAGGAACGGCAGCTCGGCGCTATGCGTCACTGCTGCGCCGGGCGCGGCCGCGTCGAACACGTAGTGCCAGACCGGCACGCCGAGTGCGGCCTGGCGCTGGGCGACGGTCACCGCCGGGCAACGGAAGGTGAGATCGGTGGACAACTGCATGGACGCATTGCCTTGCCGCGCGGCACGCTGCGCGCTGTCGGCGCGATGCGCCTGAAAAATGGCATCGGCGTGCTCGGGATAATCGCGGCGCACCCGCTTTTCGGCCCCCTCCTCGCCGCCATAGCGCAGTTCCTGCACCACATAGCCGATCAACAGCGGCACCTTGGCCTGCGCGCCGTCGGCCAGCAGCGCCGCCGGTGCGCGCGGCAGCACCCGCCCATCCACCACCGCCTGCAGCCAGATGTAGCCATCATCGTCCAACGCCGGCACATCGATGCCTTGCGCGGCCTTGATCACCTGCTCGGCTGGCAAGGCCCGCAGTTTTTCCAAGCGCGTGGATGCATCGGTGAGGCCGGCACGCGCAGCGATCGCAACGCCCAATGCGCGATTGTCCTCGAGCGAACGGGCCGGCAGGCCGAAGCCGGCGGTGCCGCTCTGCTCGATCGCCGCCGAGAACAACCCGCGCGCCAGCGGACTGAGCATCAACAGTCCTACATCCTGCCCACCTGCGGACTGGCCGGCGATGGTGACGCGTGCAGGATCGCCACCAAACTGCGCGATGTTGTCGTGCACCCACTGCAGCGCGGCGATCTGGTCGAGCAGGGCGACATTGCCGGCAGCAGTGCCTGCGCCCTCGCGCAACTCCGGCAGCGAGAGGAAGCCGAACACGCCCAAGCGATACTGCAGTGTCACCACCAGCATGTCCTGCGCGACCAGGTTGGTCGGCAAATGCCCGCCGGCACCGCCTGCCACGTTCGCGCCGCCGTGGATCCATACGAACACCGGCAACGGTTTGGCCGGCTGCAGACGCGGCGTCTGCACTTCCACATACAGGCAGTCTTCGTTGCCGTGCGCGGCGTAGGCGGCGTTCCAGCCCAGCGACGGCTGCACGCACGGAGGTGCCGCCTGGGTCGCATCGCGCACACCCGACCACGCCGGGGCCGGCTGCGGCGGCCGCCAACGCAGGCCCTGCAACGGCGGTGCGGCGAACGGAATCGCACGGAACACCGCGCTGCCGTCGGCCTGCCATTGCCCGCGCAGCAGTCCGTGATCGGTCCGCACCTGCGGCGGCGCATCGGTGGCAGCAGGCGCTGCCTGTGCACCGGCGCAGAACACGCCAGCTACGGCCAACAGCCATCCGGATACACGCATCATCGCTCTCCCACTGACAATTGCGCGCGCCACGCAGCCTGGAACACGGCCGTCGCCGCGGCGACATTGAGGCTTTCGACCCGGCCGCTGCCGGGAATGGACAGACGCAGATCGCATGCCTGCGCGAATTGGCGATCCATGCCCTCGCCTTCGGCACCGAGCACATAGACCAGGCGCGCCGGCAACGCGGTGGCAAAGACATCCTGGCCGCCTTGCACCAAAGTAGCGGCGATGGCGAACCCGGCGGCACGCAGCTGCGGCAACGCCGCATATGCAGGCGGCAGCTGCACCAGCGGGACGGCCTCTGCACCGCCCTCGGCAACCCGTGCCGCGGCCCCGGACAGGCCCAGCGTGGCCCCGTCCGGCAACAGCAAGCCGGCGACGCCAAAATGCGCCGAAGCGCGCAGGATGGCGCCCAGGTTATGCGGGTTGCCGACCCCGTCCAGCCACATCGCCAGCACCGGCCCGGCCGGCAGCCCGGCCAGCCAGTCCTGCAGCGACAACGGCAGGACACGCAGGACGTCGGCCACCACACCCTCATGGTGGGCGCTGGCGGCGAGCTTGTTGAGATCGGCCTCTTCGACGACGCGATAGCCGATGCGCTGCGCCACGCACCACGCCAGCAAGGCCTTGCACTGCGGGATGCGCGCCTCGCTCAGATAGAGCTTGCGCAGCGACTGCGGACGCGCCTGGAACATCGCCTGCACTGCATTGATGCCGTACAGGCGCATTTCGTCGCGCGCATTGCCCGCCCTGCCCGCGGCAGCACTGCCAGCCGGTGCGTCGGGAGCTGTCGAGGACGGCGCCGGTGCGTTGCGCGGCGTCGCCCGGCTCCAGGGATTGCCGGCGGCGCCGGATCGTGGAGTGCCCTCGCGGGGGGGACGCGCGCCGCGCCCATCGTGCTGCTTCATTACGGTGTCCAGGTTGTGCTGCGGTGCGACGCAGGCGCCGCTACGAGCACCACACGCCAGACCCACGGAGGATCCAGCAACGCCATCGCGGGCGAAGCAGGACCACAGGAGCGACGATGGTAAGCCACCTGCCCACTCGCCGACAGACGCGTGCCATCAGCGACCCGCCACCGCCACTCAGTCGCCGACGACGCGTGCGAACAGGCGCAGGTCGTGCAGCCCATCGGGCTTGCGAATCGCCGCGCGCAGCCGGCCCTCTTCGATGAAGCCATTGCGCAACAGCACCGCGGCCGAGGCCGGATTGTGGTCCAGCACGTTGGCCTGCACGCGCGACAGCGCGCAGTGCGTCATCAACCAGGTCACATACAGACTGACGATGCGGGTCATCCACCCCTGATTCCAGTACGCACGTCCCAGCCAATAGCCGAGCTCGGCACTGTGGCAGCGTTCGCCCTTGCCAAGACGGGCGCCGATGCCGCCGCAGGCCTGTCCATCGATGACGATGGCCAGCACCGGATCATCCAGATCGACCACCCGGCCGGCCAGGAAAGCCTCGCCGTCGGCGCGCGTGTACGGATCCGGAAAGCGGTCACTGAGCCCACGCGGCACCTGTGGATCATCGGCGTGACGCAGCAGCGCCTCCAGGTCGTCCGCACGCCAGCGGCGCAACACAAAGCCCTCGCCTTGCAGGTGGATTGCCTGATCCATACCGGCACTCGTGGTGGTGGGAGCGCCATGCTGCCTTCACCACCACACACGTGCAATTCAGCGCCTGAGCCTGATGCAACGCCGCACAAGCGGATCGTTTCGCAAGGCCAGGCATGGATCGGCGTCGCTAGGGGCGCCAACCTTGGCCTGATTGGCCCAACACGCGTCGCTGACCCGACCGCTGTGTCGATCAGCCGCCACGAAGAACGAGCGCGCGCACCCTGAGACGACAGCCTGCGATCGCCCGTTCGTCTCGCTGCGAGAACGAAACCGGGGTAAATCTTGGAATGCGATGCAGTTCATGCCCGTCGAAAACATACGTTTTTCAGCAATCAATGCGACGAAAATCCACAAGCGGGGCCGTCATGCGCCGGTCATCTTTGCCGCTCACTCGGCCACACAGCAGGCACCCCGCGACAAACATCCATGCATTCCACTCCGTCTAGATGTCGCGACTGTGCTGCCGCCGGCAAGCATCCGTTTGCATCGACCTCTCGGCACAGCTCGACCTCCTCAACCGCTTTTCAACTCATGTGGGAGAGACTCGTGACTTCCGAATCACCAACTCAACGCGACGCGTCACGCCGCCATATCGGTGCTGCACTGCTGCTGCTTTTCACTCTGGTTGGCATGGGTGCCATTGGCACCGCGTTTGCGCAGACCCAGGCGCCCGACGCACGCCTCACGCGCGTGGCCAATCTTGCCGACCAGCACAAGCCTGCCGGCGTCCCACAGGACTATGTGCAGACCCCGTTCGGCTATTTCGCGCCGGCCTGTGTCCGTCATGTCGGTGCTGGCGAACGCCTTCTTGCCGATGGCCTACTGCAACATGCCAATGGTATCCGGGAACAAACCGCCAGCTGCAGCCAGGATAATTTCACCAGCAGCGGCGTTCGGGTGCGGCCCAATGGCCTTGGCCTGGACGGCCAGCAGGTTCGCCACGTCGCCGCCAGCACTGCGCTTCGACAACGCCGCCCCGTTCCCGCCGCCATCGATCACGCCTACATCAGTGCGGCCGGCTACGAGAGCGGAGTGTCGCCGGGGCGCATCGTGGCCAACTGGAAGGTGCCGCCGAACCCCACCAATGTCGCGAACCAGACGGTGTACCTCTTCCCGGCCCTGCAAAGCGAAGCGCCCGTGATTCTGCAACCGGTGTTGGGGTATCGCGGAGCAAGCAATACCTGGGACTTGAGCAGCTGGAATTGCTGTGAGGAGGGCGTTGTTTGGTACAGCGATTTCATTCCGGCCAAAAGCGGCGACCAGATCAACGGTGACGTCTACGCTACATGCGGCGCCGGCAAGGTCTGCTCGAACTGGAACATCGACACGCACAACGTCACCAGCGGGCGCAGCGTGCGGCTCAGTACAGTCGCCGACGGCGATCCGACCCTGATCATGGCCGGTGCGCTCGAGGTGTATTCGATCGACAGCTGCGACCAGTATCCCCCCAGCGGCAACATTACCTTCAATGGGGTGGCGGTGTACGACTACCGGATGCGGCAGGTCAGGTCGCCGCCGTGGGGACAGATCATCGATAGCTCCGACCTCGATGTCCAATGCAACTACGATCTGGGCACGACCTCCACCACGGCAACCATCTACTATTGACGTGAGCTTGCGCCGCCGTGCGACCACGGCGGCGCATCATATTCCGCGCACATCAGGCGCCGGCGCCACAGATCGCGCGTTCCTTCGCCTAGAACGTGTGATGCACGTCGAGGTGCGTGCGAAGCATCCTGCGGCGCGTCGAGACAAGGCGTGCGGTTGCCTTGGCGCCAGCCAAGCCGACACCACCCAGCACACGCTCCGCACCGCTGACGGCCAACGCCTCTCATCTCAACGTGCAGCACACGCTCTAAACCGCCTATCGCAACACGAAGGAAGGTCATCGTCGGCATCGACTCGCGAATGTGCGAGTGCAGATTCCCGCCTGGCGCGCTGCCGTGACCGCCTGGCCTTGTCTCGGCAGTGCCTGCCGCCCATGCAGGGAAGCGATTCGCTGCACGGCCAGGCATCGCCAGCCAATCACGCCACGCCGGTGGTGCCCTGCGGCCCCACCGGAGCGGGACGTCCTCAGCGCTTGCGCGCCTGCGCCTGTTGCAGCGCCGCGCACAAGCGGATCGCTTCGCCCGTTTGCGCCAGCCCGCGATCGGCGCCGCTCAGGGTCGCCAGCCGCGGCTTGAAGAAGGCGTCGAGCTGGTCGGCTTCCTGCGTGCTGCAACCGCCGGCAGCACCCAGCGCCGGCAGACCGCCGCCGTCGAAGGAACCGCTGCGCTGCACGATGCGATCGAAGTTGGCGGTGAACCACGGCCACATCGCAGCATGCGTGGCCTGCGTGGAATGGCCACGCATCAGCAGGTACTTCATCTCGCCGACCTTGATCGCATCGGTCAAGGCGAAATCCCGCACCTGCGTCAGCAGGGCCGGATCCTGCACCGCGCCCAAGGCACCGATCATCGCGTTGCGCTGGGCCGGATCGGCATGCGTGCGCAGCGCCTGCTGCAAGGCCTGCACCGCCGGCGCCCCGCGTTCCTGCACCGCGACCGCCAGGGCCGCCTCCAGCAGGTCCGGATTGGCAGCACCGAAGTCGAGCGCACCGTTGTTGCCAGCCAGCACCGCATCGCCCTGCGCGAGCAAGGCCTTGCGCACCTCCGGCGTCTGCAGCTGCACGCCCAGCAGACTGCTCAAGCTGGTGCGCAAGCTGGTGTCGTCGATGGAATCGCCGGCACGCCGCGCGTAGCCAAGCTGACGCAGGCGTGGCAGGTAGGCCTGTTCGGCCGCCTTGCGCAGCACCGCACGCTGGGCATCGCTGCTGGCTTGATGGCGCCACATCCACTGCAAGCGGCCGACCATCGCGGTGGCAACGTCAGCCGACTCCGACGATGCCAACTGCTTGAGCGCCGCCAACACGGCGCCATCGTCGGCGTCGCCGTGACGGTAGGCGGCATCGATCGCATCGGCATAGGCCAGACGCTCGCTCTCGTCCAACTGCCCGATCTGCTTGCCCAGCGCGCTCAACTGCTTGGCCGGCAGACTGAAACGGTAGTAGCCGGCGCCGCGCGCGTTCGGGAACACCCAGGTATTGCGGCCTGCACCTTCCAGCACGATGCTGCCGCTGGGGCCGTCCAGCATCTGGCAGGCCGTGCCGACCTGGCCCTTGCCCTTGCCGTACTTCACGCACACCGGCAAGCCCCATTGCTGGGCCGCCGATCCCGTCGAGCCGATGGGCAGATAGCGCTGCTGCTGCACCTTGAGCAGGGTCTTGCCGCCTTCGCGCGCCAGCTGCGTTTGCAGGTAGGGCACACCGGGCTGATTGAGGAAGCTGCGGAATGCCGCCTTGAAGTCCTCGCCCTTGCCGGCCGCCTGGGCGATCGCATCGACCAGATCGTCGGCAGTGGCGTTGCCGAACTTGTGCTGGGCGATATAGGCACGCATGCCCTCGCGGAACACGTCCTCGCCGACGAAGGCCTCGAACATGCCTAGCACCGCAGCGCCCTTCTGATAGGTGATGCCATCGAACGCGGTCTCGATATCGCCATTGCCGGTGATCGGCTGGCGGATCTTGCGCGCGCTGACCAGGCTGTCGTTATCCATCGCATGCTGCGCGCCGACGATACGGGCCAGGTTTGCGCGGTATTCCGGATGCAACTGCATGGTGATCTTCTGCTGCATCCAGGTGGCGAAAGCCTCGTTGAGCCAGAGGTCGTCCCACCACGCCATGGTCACGGTGTCGCCAGTCCACTGATGCGCCAGCTCGTGCGCATTGACGTTGAAGGAGCGCTGCACGTTCTCGGCCGGCGAATCCTTGTCCAGCAGCAGCAGCCAATCGCGGAAGGTGACGAACCCGGGGTTTTCCATCGCGCCGGCACTGAAGTCCGGTGCAGCGACCAGATCCAGCTTGTCGAACGGGTAGCCGAAGGCGTAGTAGTCCTCCAACGCCGCGATGATCGCCGGGGTCTGATCCAGCGCCGGGGTGATGCGCGCGCCCTGCCCCTTGACCGCGATCCCGCGCAGCGGCGTGGCGATGCCACGCTGTGGCGTCGGTGCCATTGCCGACACCTCGACCACATCCCACGGACCGGCCGCGAACGCCACCAGGTAGGTCGGCAGCGGCAGCGTCGAGGCGAAGGTCACCGTCTTCCAGCCCTTGCCGGCCGGCTTGGTGGCGATCGCGCGCGTATTGGCCAACGCCTGGTCGTCCTTGGGCACCGTCAGACTCAGGTCGAACGGCGTCTTGAAGGCCGGCTCGTCGAACCCGGGAAATGCGTAGCGGGCGCTGATCGGCTCCATCTGCGTCATCGCATACGCCTGGCCCTGGGTCTTGACCTGATACAGACCTTGCAACTGCTGATTGAGCGGCGCGCTGTAGCTGATGTCCACCGTCAGGGTTTGCGGCTTGAGCACGCGACCGAAGTCCAGCCGCGCCACGCCGGCCTTGGCATCGGCCTGCACGTAGCGGGCCGTCACGGCCTTGCCCTTGCCGGGCTTCACCGTGACCTTGCTGACCTTCAGCTCCTTGCCGTGCAACCACAGGTGATCCGAGGCCTGCTTGAGCTGCACGCGGATGGTGGTGCGGCCGCTGAACTGCGCCTGGTCCGGATCGATGCGCAGCGCCAGGCTGTAACGCTCGGGAACGGCCCAGTCCGGCAGCCGGCCGGTCGGCACCGGATCGTCGGAGGATTGCGCGAGCGACGTGCCGCAGCACAGCGCGAGGACGGAAGGAACGATCAGGCGGGCAAGACGGCGCATTGGCGATTCCAGTCGTGATAACCGCCGAAGTCCACCATAAAAAGATAATCCTGTCATGTAGTAGCTGCCATCAAGCAAAGGCATAACCCACGCCAACCGGGCTCACCTGTGCGAACCCGCCGCACAGCGCCCAAGCCCGGCCCTTCACACGCCAAGGCACGAACAGCCGTGCGCCCATGCACTCCGCGGAGCCTTCGCCCATCGCCGGCTTGCTACCATCGATCACCCGCCACACGCCGCCAGGAACAGCGCACTTATGGAAGCCAGCTGCCACCGCGGATGCCGATACGTCACAGCAATCCTGCTGACCCTTAGTGTCTGGCAGCCGACGGCTGCAAGCCCTGCACCGGTCAACACCGACCCCGCCATCGCCACCCGCGTCGAAGCGCTCAAGCAAAAGACCCTCAAGGACCTGGTGCAGGTCAAGGGCGGCACCTTCTTGATGGGCGACTTTGGGCCAAGGGACACGGTCAAGCTGCCCTATAGCGGCGAGCGCAATGACGATGTGCTGCGGGATGTAACGCTCGATGATTACGCAATCACTGCTCACAAGATTACTTATGCAGACTTCGATGTTTATACCGATGCAACCGGCAAAAAAAAGGTTGCTCAAACTAAGACTGATTTAGAATATCGAAACCTCCCCAATATTCCCGCAGGTGTCGACTGGAAAAGCGCGCAATCCTATTGCCACTGGATTGGCGAAAAGATAAACACCCCTATGGACCTACCTACCGAAGCACAATGGGAATATGCCGCACGCAGCAGGGGAAAAATGATTGTTTGGGCGACGGATAATGGCAAGGTAGAAGATGGGCGGAATGTTGAATCTTTTGACCAAGCTTCGGAGGCCCGACAAAAAGGGGGATATGGCGGATATGGCCCAACAGCTATAGGCCGCTATCCTCCGAACCAGATTGGCCTGTATGATATGATTGACCACGGATTCGAATGGGCGCGAGATTGGTATAGTGATTCTTACGACCCCAAAGATTTAGTGAATCCCGCTGGCCCGAAGACCGGAACTGAGAAAGTGCAGCGCTCACACTCCAATTCAGGCGGGGATTCGCTCGCCTTGGTTTCGATGACATTCACTAGATTCAAACAAGTGCCGTCGCCGCCACCTAATAAAATGCCCGACACAGGCGAGGTAATAGAAGTAAATCAGAATGCATTCAATGCCTTTAGATGTGTTGCGATTCCAACAAGGTAAAGCGCAAAAATTTACTTTTACCAACATCTTCTTTCAGAGCAATTGCATCTACCTTTAGAAGAACCGGGGGGAGGGATGCCCCCCCAGATCTAGGGAACGCCACTTTTTTCTGCAAGCGCATAGATTTCATCGCTATGCCATTCGTGTGTCTGCACCATCATCCAAGGAGCGACCATGCTCCATCGCCAGCATGGTGCGCGCACCGTCGCGGTCCATCCACAAATACTCCGGATCAATCTGCGCAAAGCTAGGGGAAACAACTCCATCCAGCATTGCCAGCTGCTGGTCACCCATCTCATTTAATTGAGCCACCTCGTAGCCTTTGGGAAAAGCACCTAATAATGTACGCCTGTGGTTATTGTATTCCTCTAGATAGCTATTCCCTATTCCCTCAGGCCTCCATCCCGGATTTGAATTTACTTTATCAAATACCTCGCTTTTCAGATCCGAAGTTAACGACAAGCCGTAATTAAGGAATCGCATCACATCGCCATCAGCCTTGCCAGCGTCAGCAATTTTCGAACCATCCATGGACATGTGCTGCAGCATATTTATCCACTCGCCGCTCAATTTAACGCACTTCACTACATTTATAATCGCACGCTTGTGCTCATTCAGGTAATGAACCTGGATATCCAGTCCTTTACGCTGAATCTCGGGAGCGTTGTTCCAGTGCGTAGCCCAGTCATGACGAGTAAGTGCATAGAGCAACATGCCGCGAGTTTCGGGAGTCGCATGAATTAACCACTCGGACTTTTTATTGATACTAGAAACCAACTTATATCTATTATCCGCCCTCTCAAGGCTGTTCATTACAGACTTGAGCATTCCATTGATCTGGCCGAGGCTTTCAGAGAGAAAGATGCCAGCATCAGAATCCCGCGCAATAGCGAGAAACAGCACTTGCGACAGTGCCATAAACGCATCTCTCGCAAAATAAACCAGCACCTTAAACCCAGCATGCGCCAACTGGTAATACACCCACTTGACGAATTCCAGGATGCCGGCGCTTTCGACCACGAAGTCCAGGGCGCCCTTGGCGCCGACGCCCCAGCATAGGCGTGCGCTTGCTTTGACGCGGAACTTTCCGTTGGCGTAATAGATATTCAACTGGCCGCTGGCGCCCGCGCCGGCGCTGACGGCGACGTCCAGTGACAGTTTGGCGAAGCTCACCGGCTTGGATTGGTTGGGAGGGAGCCACTGCAGTTCGCCCGATGGCGTCAGCCCTGCTTCGGCGCCGGCGAAGATCTCCGCATTGACCTGCATGCCGTTGATGTCTTCCGGCGGCTTTTCATTCAATGCAGCCGGCACGATCCGCTGGGAGCGGGCGCCGTTCGGGCCGGGCGGGTCGCCCAGATCCGCGCGCGGTAGCCCGCTGCGCTCGTCGAAGCGGTTGGCCAGGCTGTCCTGGCGGTCGCGCGGTCGCGGCTGCACGCTCGCCTTGCTGCCGTTGTAGGACACGCCAACCGCGCCGGTGAGTGCGGCCTTTGCGCCGACAAAGCCATAGAGCTCGCAAGCCAGCTGGAACACGATGGCGCCGAGGTCCATGCCGCCGAAGCACATCTGCCAGCCCTTGCTGCTGGGCACCGCCAGCGTGTGCACCCACTTGCCTTCGAACAGGATCAGCTTGGCCTGCGCGTTCACCGATGCCTTGGCCTTGAGGTCACCCTTCTTCGTGTCCCAACTCACTTCGCTGCTGGCGCCGGCGCCGGCGACCAGGCGCATCCACTGGGCGGAGGACTCGACGGTGTAGTTGTCCGACTTCTTGACGGTCTCAGCGAACTGATTGGCGCCCATGTCCAGGATGTCCGCGACCCACGGGTCGGCCTTGACGCTGGTGCCGGTCTTCAATTCCGTCGAGATTTTCTTCATGTCCTCCATGAACTTGGCGGCATCGAAGGTCTTCTTGTCCGAATGCGTGGTGCTGGCCTTGCGGCCGACCTCGCCCTCGACCGGGCCGGAGTGGCTGACCTTTTGCGAGGCGCTCAGCTTGACGTTGACCGGTACGCCCTTGATGCGACGCTGCTTGTACTGCTCGTACTTGGTGCGCGGGATGTAACGGCGTCGCAGGCCGATCTGCTCCTTGCCGTTGGCGCCAGGTGCATTGGCGCCCTTGTTGTAGCTTTCGAAGGTGACCACCTCGACCAGGTCGGCCTTCTTGGAAAAATCCTTGTTCAACATCTCGGCGACTTTGTCTTCTGCGCCGTTCAAATCCTTTTCGGCCTGCTTGATCGCCTCCGGGTCCCTGCCCTGCAAGGCCTGATTCAAGGCATAGCGCGATTGATGGACGCCGGCGAAGGTGCTTTCGATATGGCCGCTGACCGCTTCGAATTCCTTCCATACCTCGGGCGTGAGCAACAGCAGTTCTTCGTCGTGCGCATTGAGCACCGCCGGGGCGCTGACCTTGCCGTTGACCTTGGAGACTGTTCCCTTGCCGGGCGAGGCGACCGCCACCTGGCTCTTGACGCTGACCTCGTACATGGCCGCATCGGCACCACCCACGCGCGGCTCGAACGCGTCGGAGGTATAGGACAGCTTGTCCGCGCCGGGCAGGTTGAAGACGAACCAGCACTTGTCGTCGGTGAAGATGCGGTCGGTTTCGCCTTGCTTGTCGGTGTTGCCCTTGATCGGCTTGCCGTCCAGATCCTTGGCGGTGATCTGCTTGCCGTCCTTGTCGAAGGTATACGCCACGTACGGCGCGCCCGGGATCGGCTTGTTGCCCTGCTTGAAACGAAAGCGCACGCGCACGTGCCGCTTGAGGATCAATTGCTGGGTCTTCAGCACCTGGAACGCGACCAGCTCGGACGGCTGCAGCGCCAGGATCGCAGTGGTGTTCTTTTCGGCCGGATGCAGATCCGCTTCGATGTAACGCGAGAGCTTGGCTTCCCAGACCAGCAGGCGATACCGCTCCACGCCATCGTCCAGCATGCTGTAGGACGGCCGGGAAAACGGCAGCACGCCGCCGGCGGTTGGTTTTGCCGCTGCGGTGGCGACGACCTGGCTGGTGCGGCCATCCTGGCCGGTGACGCCGCTGGCCACGACGCGGCCATCGAGCACATGCTGGATCTGATAGCGCACCCCGGCACAGGGGAACACGATGCCTTGGGCATTCTGATAGCAGAGCTTGAAATCGCCCTTGGCGATGGCGAGAGGACCATTCTGCGGTTGTGCAGCGCCCTGCGCCGGAGTGGTTGCCATGTCATGCATCGTGTTCGGACACCTGGTAATAGCCTTCGTGGCTGTCGTTGGCGACCATGAGATGGACACTGTCCGGACCATCCGTGGTGATTTGCTGGGTCTCGCCCTGGGCATTGGTTTTGCCGGTCATCACCGATCCGTCCGCCAGATACATCGCGTAGTCGGTGTTCTTCAACGGCGCGCCCATCGCGTCGCGCAGCACGTACTTGAGCTTGAACGGCTCGGCGCCCGGCACCGGGAGCTTGTAGGCCAGTTCGGTCGGCCCCACAAACGACT
>NZ_NSET01000055.1 GCF_009192945.1 Xanthomonas maliensis
CGGAAGCCTCATGTACCACGCGTACACTGCGGTTCCTGCGCGCCGTCCACGCCCACCTGGCGGCTGCTCGCTACGTTTTGTTGGCCGCTCTAAATTCAGCGCGTGATCGACCGGTGCGCCGCGCAAGGCGGCGTACTGGTGCGCAGGTGGGCGAACGGCCGTGGATCGGGCGCGCGGATGGCGTCATGCGATCGCTGTCTCGACGTCGTTGCAGGCGTCATCGCATCGATGCCGGTGTGCGGCACACGAGCCACCAGCTGCGGTGCCGCAGCAGGTGCCGCTGCAACGATGAGTTCGCTTGCGCGGCGCATTGCGTCGTTGCGGTCGCCTGTCCGTGCGCGGGCGTACTGCCGTATTGCGCTGCGGCATGGCAAAATGCCGGCTCTCTCTTCCCCCAGTTCCCTGCAGGATCGCAAGGACGTTTGCATGCGCACGCTGTATCCCTCCTTGTTGTTGGGGCTCGCCCTGATCAGCAGCACTGCCTGGTGCGCCGCACGGCAGGCCATGCCTGCGCCGCCGTCCGCGCCGGCGGCAGCAGCCACCGATGTCGCCGCCAGCGACGCTGCGATCGTGCTGCCGGGCGTGCTCAAGCCCGGCATGGGATATCGCCCATTTGCGCAGACCTTGCTGGACCAGGGCTGGCAGGTCGTCGACCCGATCGCCGCCGACAGCTGCATGGCGGCAGGCGATTGCGAAATCGAGTTTCTTCCGCCCACGCCGGGGCCGCGTCTGCGTGTGCAGATCGGGTCGCAGGCTGGTGCGGCAGTGGTGCAGGGGTGGCGTGCGCGGCAGGTGCAGGCCGATCGCCTCGGTGGCAGCACGGCGTCCAATGCCACAAGCACGTCGACATCGACGCCGGTGACCACGGCCCAGCAATCGCGCTGATTCCGGCACTGGCCGCTGCAACGGCGGCTATCATGCGTGGCAGTGCGTCGTTGCGGTCGATCTGCCGCAGCGGCGCCGATGCATCTTTCCTCGTCCGAGCCCTGCGTCCCGCATGAAGTACGTCGATCCCGCCGATCTGGAAGCCTTGTTCGACGCGGTGCCGGACGTGTTGTTCTTCGTCAAGGACCGGCAGGGCCGCTACACCCACGTCAACCAGACCATGCTGCGGCGCTTGGGCCTGAAGTCGCGCAAGGAGCTGATCGGCAAGCGCGTGGCCGAGGTCTACCCCAGCGGTCTGGGCGCCAACTATGCCAACCAGGACGAGCAGGTGTTGGCCGGCGAGGTCATCGACAACCTGCTGGAACTGCATCTGTTCGCCAATCGCGAACCGGGCTGGTGCCTGACCTGCAAACGGCCGTTACGGGTGGATGGCCAGGTCCAGGGCATCATCGGCATCTCGCGCGATCTTGGGCCGCAGGATGGCCAGGAATCGCAGTACGAAAAGCTGCGCTTGGCGCTGGCCTATCTCAACGCCAACTATGCGCAGAACGTCCGCATGCAGGCACTGGTCGATATCACCGGTTTCTCGATGTCCAAGCTGCAGCGCTCGTTTCGCAAGGTCTTCCAGCTCACGCCGCAGCAGGTCTTGGCCAAGTTGCGCCTACAGATGGCGATGCATCTATTGCACAGCGACAAGAGCGTGACCGAGATCGGACATGCGTGCGGCTTCAGCGACCAGAGCGCGTTCACCCGGCAATTCAAGAGCGTCACCGGCATGACGCCGCGCGACTACCGGCAACTGGCCAGGAATGGCGGGGTGCCCAGGGAAGTGGCGCTGGAAGCGGTGGTTGGCCGGATCGAGTCGTAGCCGTCGGCGACGGCCGTGTTTCGCTGCGGTGGCGGTTCAACTGCAAGACGCTCGCAGCGACCGTCTGGAGCACGTTGGCGCGCAGCGCACGGAATACGATCTGTCCACGCTCCGGCGCGACCCCGCTCGGGTCGCGCCGGTCGCATGTCCCACTCAGGCCAGCATGCGGACCTTGGGCTCGCGCGCCCACTGCCGGGTCTTGGCCGCGGCGATGAAGGCCTTGCTGTCGGTCGCTGGCACGATGCCGGCATCCTTGCCCACATTGCCGGCCTTCAGCAGCAATTGCGCGCCCTCGTCGAAGGCAATCGCCTTCAGATGCGCCCACGCATTGCTGACGAAATCCAGCGCGGCCGATTCGCGCGTCAGTTGCTTGGCCGCCTCCGAAGACAACAGCACCGCCACCGCATCGAACACGATCGACGGTGTGCCCGCCAGTTGACCGTCGGCTGCCAGCAACTTGCCGTCGCTGAGCGTGGCGCCGCCCAGCTTGGGCGCGACGATCTTCACCGTGGCCCCGGCCGCTTCGGCAGCCTTGCGGATAGTCTTGATCGCGGCAGCATCGGAGCCATCGTGAATCAGGATGCCGACCACACGGCCCTGCAAGGTGTCCTTCATCTTGCCGATCAGCTGGATGGCCGGCGACGGTGGCATGTCGATCGGCGCAACGGCCGCCGGTGGCGCTGGCGGCAGCGTGCGCATGCCCATGCCATCGGCCACGCGCTGGGCCAGCTGCGGATCGATGTGGCGCAGATGGCCCACGATGGCTTCGCGGACGTGCGCGGTGTCCACCTTGGAGAGTTCGAACACCAGCGCCGAGGCCAGATGCGCCTGCTCGGGCGGCGTCTGGCTACGGTAGAACAGACGGGCCTGGCTGTAGTGGTCGGCAAAGCTCTCGGCGCGCACGCGCCCCTTGCTCCCGTTCTCGGCCGGGGTGGCGTGGCTGGGGAAGCCGCGCAGCGCTTCGCGCGGTGCATCGGCCTGCAGCGAGCTGGGTTCGTAGGCGACACGTCCCTTGGGGCGCCCCATCTGCATATGGCCGTCGCGTTGGTTGTTGGCGAACGGACACTTCGGCGCGTTGACCGGGATCTGGTGGAAGTTGGGCCCACCGAGCCGGCTCAGTTGCGTGTCCAGGTAAGAGAACAGCCGGCCCTGCAGCAGTGGATCGTTGCTGAAGTCGATGCCCGGCACGATGTTCGCCGGGCAGTAGGCGACCTGTTCGGTCTCGGCAAAGAAGTTGTCCGGCCAGCGATCCAGTACCATGCGGCCGACGATCTGCAACGGCACCAGCTCCTCGGGAATGATCTTGGTCGCGTCCAGGTGATCGAACGGGAACGCCTCGGCCTCGGCTTCGGTGAACAGTTGGACGCCCAACTCCCACTCGGGGAAGTCGCCCTTCTGGATGGCCTCGAACAGATCGCGGCGCTGGAAATCCGGATCGGCGCCAGCCAGCTTCACCGCTTCGTCCCAGATGGTGGATTGCAGGCCCAGCTTTGGGCGCCAATGGAACTTGACGAAGGTGCTTTCGCCCTTGTCGTTGAGCAGGCGGAAGCTATGGATGCCGAAACCTTCGATCATCCGCAGCGAGCGTGGAATGGTGCGGTCGCTCATCGCCCACATCACCATGTGCATCGATTCGGGCGTCAGCGAAATGAAGTCCCAGAACGTGTCGTGCGCGCTGGCGGCCTGCGGGAAGCCGCGGTCCGGTTCCATCTTCACGGCATGGATCAGGTCGGGGAACTTGATCGCATCCTGGATGAAGAACACCGGGATGTTGTTGCCGACCAAATCCCAGTTGCCTTCCTTGGTGTAGAACTTGACCGCGAAGCCGCGCACGTCGCGCGGCGTGTCCACCGAGCCGGCGCCGCCGGCGACGGTGGAAAAGCGGGTGAAGACCGGGGTCTTCTCGCCGACTTCGGTGAGCAGTTTGGCCGTGGTGTACTGCGCCAAGGATTTGGTCAGCTCGAAATAGCCATGCGCCGCACTGCCGCGCGCATGCACGATGCGCTCGGGAATGCGCTCGTGGTCGAAATGGGTGATCTTCTCGCGCAGGATGAAATCTTCCAGCAGGGTCGGTCCGCGCGGGGTGGCACGTAGCGAATTCTGGTTGTCGCCGATCGGGATGCCCTGATTGGTGGTCAATGCCGGGTGCGTGCCGCCTGCCTTCTGGTGCAGTTCGTCGCCTGTGCCGCGCGCATCAGGCGCGCTCGCGGAACGGTCGACGGAGACGGCGGATGCAGGTTTGCCGGAAGACTTGGCCATGGGGACTCCACGTTGGCGGGCTGAGATGCGGGCGATCTGCTCGAGCCTGGGAGCATTGCCGTTAACTGGATGTGTCAGCATGCGAAGCGCATGCTCACATGTCGGTGCGCACTATCGCCAAAGCGTGTGCAAGCACACATCCTGCAATGCAGATGCAGTCGCCAAACGCGTGCGATGCGGCAGTTCTACCAGCGGCTGGCGCAACGCGCGCACGGGGTTAGAGCAGGTCCAGCGGCTGCTTGCGCGTGGGTGCTGGGAACGCACGGTCCAGCTCGGCGAGATCCCGCGCGTCCAATTGCAAGCCGCATGCGTCTGCATTGGCGCGTACATGCGCCGGGGTTCCCGATTCCGGGATGGCGATCACTTCGCCGCTGCGAATAGCCCAGGCCAATGCCACCGCGGTGGCGGCGACGCCGTGGCGTGCGCCGATGGCGTGCAGCACCGGATGATCGAGCAGGGCGCGGCTGCCCAGCGGCGAATACGCCATCACCGTGACCGCATGTTCGGCGCACCACGGCAGCAGAGCGTATTCGATGCCACGGCTGCCGGCGTGATACAGCACCTGATTGACCAGGCAATGCGAGCCGCCGTCGATCGCCCATAAGTCTTCCATGTCGTCGACATCGAAATTGGACACGCCCCAGTCGCGGATCTTGCCGGCCTCGCGCAAGGCTTCGAACGCATCCACCACTTCGGCAAGATCGCTGCCACCGCGCCAGTGCAGCAGATACAGGTCCAATGTCGCCACGCCGAGCCGTTGTAGGCTGGCGTCGCAGGCGCGTGCGATGCCGCGCGCGCTGGCATTGCTGGGCAGCACCTTGGATACCAGGTAGGGCTGCGCTGTCCCGGCGATCGCCTGCGCGATCAAGCGTTCCGAGCGGCCATCGCCATACATCTCGGCGGTGTCGATCAGTCGCAGACCCAGCGCCTGGCCGGTCTGCAGCGCTTCGATTTCCTGCGCTGCCGGGTGGCGCTGCTGGCCCAGATTCCAGGAGCCCATGCCCAGTGCCGGTACCTGTTGGCCGTTGCGTAAATGCACCTGTGGACAAACGGCGGCGGCGGGAGTGGACATGGACAGCTCCTCGGTGTTGATTGCGTGGGCGATGTCGGTCGCGGTGCCGGCGGATGCGCCGACCGTGGCGTTACCGTGATGTGTGCTCGACGGAACGCACAGCGGTGCTCGGCAGCGACGTCCGGCACCATGCCGATACTGCCGGGCCACACTGTCAACGGTGTGTCGCCATACACGCCAGGCCGTCCGAAGAAGCCGCGGCCTTGCTGCATCGTTTGGCCAGCGCATGCGCCATTGCATGCACGCATGCACCACTGCGCGCAGGCAGGTAGCCGTCAGTTGGGCGCGATCGTGGGTTCGGCAAGCTGGTGCGGATTCTCGGCGCGGGGCCAGATCGGACGCGTCAGCTTGCGATACCGGGTGTGGCGCGGATCGGAAGGATAGGGGGCACCGGCATTGATATAGATCACGTCGGCGGCCATCGGCGCGAACGCCGCGTGGAAGTGATTGGTCGACTTGACCAGCAGCAGCGACTTGCCGGCAATGTCCACGCCTTGGTTGGAGAAGGCGTCCGGCGAATAGGTCTGGGCGCGGTGCGAGCTCAGCACCACATCGATCTGGGTGCCGCACACGCGCACGGTGGCCGAGCTGCCCAACGGCACGCGGCTGTCGCCGAAGCTCTGCCAGGCGTCGTCGGACAGCGCCAGGACCTGCACGTCCGCATCGATGGGTGCACCAGCGGTGGGGCCGCATTTGCCGCCAAACCGCAGCGCCAACTGCGCGCCGACGCCGGCGGCGTGGCAGAACGAGACTGCGACCGGGTCCCACAGCGGAGCCAGCGCCAGGTTGTCGATGCCGCGTTCGATCATGCGGTGCAGGATCAAGGTCCCGTCTCCGGCCACTCCGCCGCCCGGGTTGTCCCACACGTCGGCGACCACCACCGGTCGGTCCGGTGCAGCGGCCACCGCTTGCAGTGCCAGGTCCAGGCCGGCGTCGATGCCGTATTGACGCATCATGGTGCGGCCACGCAGCGCGTACAGTCCCCGTCCCAATGTTTGCGCCAGTTGCTGTCCCTGTGCCTGCGCGTCGTCGGTGACGACCAATAGTTGCGTGCCCATGTCGGGAACGTCGCCAGCCATGAAGCCGTGGATCACCGAGATCGACAGGATGCGGTCGTGGCCCTGCAATTGCTTGATGTATCCCAGGCGCAAAAAAACCCAGCCGCGGGTTGCGCGGCTGGGTTCGAGAGCGACCAGCGATGACGGCAGTTATGCCACCACGTCGTCCTTGTACGCATCCACCGGGATACAAGCGCACATCACGTTCTTGTCGCCGTAGACGTTGTCCACGCGCGCCACCGGCGGCCAATACTTCTGCTGCTTCAGCGACGGCAGTGGGAACACCGCCAGTTCGCGCGGATAGGCATGCGTCCACTCGCTGGCCGAGACCTGGGCGGCGGTGTGCGGGGCGTGCTTGAGCGGGTTGTCCTCGCGCTCCAGCCGCCCGTCCTCGATCGCGCGGATCTCCTCGCGGATCTGGATCATCGCGTCGATGAAGCGGTCCAGCTCGTGCTGCGATTCGCTTTCGGTCGGCTCCACCATCAGCGTGCCGGCGACCGGGAAGCTCAGCGTCGGGGCATGGAAGCCGAAGTCGATCAGCCGCTTGGCGATGTCTTCGGCGCCGATGCCGCTGGTCTTTTCCAGCGGGCGTACGTCGAGAATGCACTCGTGCGCCACCAGCCCATTGCGGCCGGTGTAGAGCGTCTTGTAGTGCGGCGCCAGGCGCTTGGCGATGTAGTTGGCGTTGAGCAATGCCACTTGCGTGGCCTTGCGCAGACCGGCGCTGCCCATCATGGTCACGTACATCCAGCTGATCGGCAGGATCGAGGCAGAACCGTAGGCCGCCGCGCTGACCATGCCGCCGATGCGCGAGGAGTGTCCACTCCCGCTTTCGGAGTTGAATCCGCCGCCATGGATGCCGGCACGAGGCAGGTACGGGGCGAGGTGCGACTTCACCGCACACGGGCCCACGCCCGGGCCGCCGCCGCCGTGCGGGATGCAGAAGGTCTTGTGCAGGTTGAGGTGCGACACGTCCGAGCCCCACTTGCCGGGCTTGGCGACGCCGACCAGGGCATTCATGTTGGCGCCGTCGGTATAGACCTGGCCGCCATGCGCATGCACCGCTTCGCAGATCGCCACCACGTCTTCTTCGAACACGCCGTGGGTGGACGGGTAGGTGATCATCAGTGCCGCCAGGCGCTCGGAGTATTTTTCCGCCTTGGCGCGGATGTCATCCACGTCCACATTGCCGTTGGCATCGCACTTGGTCACCACCACGGTCATGCCGCACATCTGCGCCGACGCCGGGTTGGTGCCATGCGCCGATTCGGGAATCAGGCAGATGTCGCGATGGCCTTCGCCACGTGCGCGGTGATAGGCGCGGATCGCCAGCAGGCCGGCGTATTCGCCTTGCGCGCCGGAATTGGGTTGCAGGCTCACCGCATCGTAGCCGGTGCACTCGACCAGCATCGCTTCCAGCTCGTCAATCAACTGCGCGTAGCCAGCGGATTGCTCGGCCGGTGCAAGCGGGTGGATGGCGCCGAACTCCGGCCAGGTCACCGGAATCATCTCGGCGGTGGCGTTGAGCTTCATGGTGCAGCTGCCCAGCGGGATCATGGTGCGATCCATCGCCAGGTCCTTGTCGGCCAGCGAACGCATGTAGCGCAACAGTTCGTGTTCGCTGTGGTGGGTGTTGAATACCGGGTGTGTCAGGAACGGGGTGGTACGCAGCAGGCCCTGCGGCAAGGCATCGGCGGTGGCCGCATCGAGTGCATCCACGTCCGCATGTGCACCGAACAGGCCGGCCAGCGCGACCACATCGGCCCGCGTGGTGGTTTCGTCCAGGCTGATGCCGAGCGCCTCGCTGTCGATGGCGCGCAGGTTGATGCCGGCCGCACGCGCACGCGCATGGATGGCATCGGCATCGATCCCTTTGACGTGCAAGGTGTCGAAGAAGCGCTCGCCGACGGTCACGCCGGCGCTGCGCAGTGCCGCCGCCAGGATCGTCGCCAGGCGATGGGTGCGGCGTGCGATCCGGGTCAGGCCATCGGGGCCGTGGTAGACCGCATACATCGAGGCCATCACCGCCAGCAGCACCTGTGCGGTGCAGATATTGGACGTGGCCTTTTCGCGGCGGATATGTTGTTCGCGGGTCTGCAAGGTCAAGCGATACGCCGGGTTGCCGGCGGCATCGATCGACACGCCGATCAAACGGCCCGGCATCGAGCGCTTGTAGGCGTCACGGCAGGCCATGAAGGCGGCATGCGGGCCGCCAAAGCCGAACGGCACGCCGAAGCGCTGCGAGTTGCCGACCACGATGTCCGCACCCCACTCACCCGGGGCGGCGATCAAGGTCAGCGCCAGCAGATCGGTGGCCACTGCGACCAGTCCGCCTTGTGCGTGCACGGCGTCTGCCAGTGCAGCGTGATCGCCGATATGACCGAAGCTGTCCGGGTACTGCAGCAGCACGCCGAAGCACTCGGCCTGCAACGCTTCTTCCGGCGTGCCGACACGCAGCACGATGTCCAGCGGCTCAGCGCGCGTGCGCAGCAGTTCGAGCGTCTGCGGATGCACTGCATCGTGCACGAAGAAGGTATCGGACCTGGATTTGGCCGAGCGCTTGGCCAGCGTCATCGCTTCGGCCGCGGCAGTGGCTTCGTCCAGCAGCGAGGCGTTGGCGATCTGCATGCCGGTGAGGTCGGCGCACAGGGTCTGGAAGTTGATCAGCGCCTCCATGCGGCCTTGCGAGATTTCCGCCTGGTACGGCGTGTAGGCGGTGTACCAGGCCGGGTTTTCCAGGATGTTGCGCAGGATCACCTTCGGGGTGTGGGTGCCGTAGTAGCCCTGGCCGATGAAGTTGCGGAACACGGTGTTCTTGTCGGCGATGGCGCGGATCTTGGCCAGCGCTTCTTCTTCGGTGATCGCCTCGGGCAGCGCCAGCGGCGCCGGCGACTTGATGTTGCCCGGTACGATGGCATCGGTCAGCGCATCCAGCGAGGCGTGGCCGACCACGTCCAGCATCTGGGCGATTTCCGCGTCGTTGGGGCCGATATGGCGTTCGACGAACGCGCTGTGGTGTTCGAGGTCGCGCAGGGAAGACGGGGTCTGGGACATGGCGGGCATCCGGAGCAGAGGGCATGCGAAAGGTCGGAAGCACCACGACCGGTATGACGCGCATGCGCGCGCCACGACCTGCCGCAGCGGCGGTCTTCCTCGCGCCCCTCTGTCCTTTTGCCTGAGAGTTTAGGAACGCGGCATGGCACCTGGCCTGCCTGCATTCCGTGCCCCTTCGGCGCCGGCCGCGGCCGGTCTCTCCAGAGTTGTGTTGAAGATGGTATCGGGCCTGAGCGATTACGGGCTGTTGCGCCTTCGGCAGCGGCAGTGCCGCTTCTCCCACCGTGTTGCCTGGCTAGTATAGCCAGCGCCCGGCCGCTTGGCGAAACGCTGCGCGGCGCCATGAACCGCCAGAGACCGGGCGAGGCGCCTCGTCCGGTCTCCGGGTCCTAAGGGGGCGCTGTCCCCCCGCTACCGGGTGGTCCGGCAACGGCAGCGCCCGCTCGCTCCTGCAAGCGCAGGCGGTTCAGTGGTGTCCGCCGTTGGACGGCGGCGGTGGCGGGTTGTGGCGGTCGTTCGCGCCCGGCGGGGGATAGTCCCCACCGCCGACATGCTTCCACAGACGCTGGTCCAGGGGCTCCAGCCGGCCCTTGGCCCCGGCGGGCCGCTGCAGCGATTGCGCGCCATAGGTTGGCGATTTCTTCGACAGGTTCATGTTGACGTCCTCTCAGGTTGTGCCCTTCGTACGCAGCGTCACGCCGCCCGAAGGGACGACTGCGTGACCGCCTCGGCCATCTGCCCGGTGGCCGGTGAGACGACAGTGGTCGCTGGACCGCAGAGCCGGGCACAGGACCATGCGATCCAGCGTGCGCGGGTGCCGTTGCGACCCAGGGCCGGCGCACGATGGTGTGTGCGCGGTAGCGAACGTCGCATCCGCCAGGTCCATGCCGGTACGCGGCGATGTGATGCCGGTCACCGCAAGCGCTCCCGACCGCCCAGGCGGATCGCTGGCATTCGCATAGCGCAGCGCCTTTGCGCAGCGTGTCTGCATGTGCCGTGGCGCACGATGCAGGCTTGGCTGGCGATGCGTCTCGCCGGCATGCCGCCGCCGACCGACATCGGACAGGGGAGGCGCGCGGTGAACTACCATTTCATTTCCGGGCTGCCGCGGGCGGGCTCGTCCTTGCTGGCCGCGTTGCTGCGACAGAACCCGCACGTGCACGCCGATGTCACCTCGCCGGTCGCGCGACTGTACGCGGCGATGCTGATGGGCATGAGCGAGGAACATCCCTCCAACGTGCAGATCGACGACGCACAGCGGGTGCGGCTGCTGCGTTCGGTATTCGACGCCTATTACCAGGATCGCCAGGGGCTGGGCACGGTGTTCGACACCAACCGCGCCTGGTGCAGCCGCCTGACGGGTCTGGCGACGCTGTTTCCGCACAGCCGCGTCATCTGTTGCGTCCGCGATGTCGGCTGGGTCGTCGATAGCTTCGAGCGCCTGGCGCAGACCCAGCCACTGCGCTTGTCGGCGTTGTTCGGCTACGACCCGGAAGACTCGGTCTCGCTGCGCGCGGACCTGCTGACCGCACCGCGCGGCGTGGTGGGCTATGCGCTGGATGGGCTGCGCCAGGCGTTCTACGGCGAACATGCCGATCGCCTGCTGCTGTTGCGCTACGACACGCTGGCGCAGCGGCCGGCGCAGGCGATGGAGCAGATCTACGCCTTCCTGCAACTGCCGGCGTTCGCGCACGACTATGCCGATGTCCAGGCCGAGGCCGAACGCTTCGATGCCGCGCTGCAGATGCCGGGCCTGCATCGCGTCCGTCGCGGGGTGCAGTACGTCCCCCGGCGCAGCGTATTGCCGCCGGCGCTGTTCGAACGCTTGCAGGAGCTGGCCTTCTGGGAACGCGGGCCCTCGCAGGGAGCCCTGCTGGTATGAGCAGGCGCGTGGCGTGGCAGCGCACGGCGGCGCGGCAGCGGCGGCACCGAGCAGGCGGGCAGCATGGGCGGCAGGGGCGGGCGTCGGTGGCCGCTGGCGGATGACGACCCTGTTCCGACGCGAGGCGATGGACTACCGGCAGCGCAGTCGGCTCGGGCCGGTGGTGCTGCGCCAGCATGGCGCGCTGCGTTGGTGCGTCGGCCTGCTGATGGCGACCGTGATCCTGCTGCTGGTCGGATTCTTCCGCCTGGGCTTCGCCCGTAGCGAGACCTTGTATGGCACGCTCGTGCCGGCGGGCGGACTGATCGCCGTCACCACACCGCAGTCGGGCGTGGTGGTGCAGGTCGGCGCCGTGCAGGGCCAGCGCGTCGCTGCGGGCCAGCTGCTGTTCGTGTTGTCGGCCGAGCATCGCGACGATCGCGGGCGGCCGACCCAGCGCGCTGCTGCGGTGCTGGCCGAACAGCAGCGCCTGGCCGTCGAGGCGATGGCGCAGCTGCGTGACCAGGGGCGCGTGCAGCAGCAGGCGGCTGCGCGGGCGCTGGCCGGCCTGCGCGATCGCCTGCAGCAGATCGACGCTGAGCTGGACTTGCTGCGCCATCGGCAGCAGCTGACCCAATCGATCGAGCAGCGTTACCGCACCGCGCTGACGCGCGGCCTGGTCAGTCAGCAATTCGTCGACGAGAAGCAGGCCGACGTGCTTGACCAGCGCGCGCATACCCTGGAGCTGCAGCGCGAGCGCATGGCCTTGGCCGATGCGCTTGCGCAGGCCCAGGCCGAAGTGCAGCAATTACCGTCGAGCTTGCGCCAACAATTGGCGGTGGCCGGTGCCGGCTTGCAGGAGGATCGGCGTGCGGCGATCGAGCAGGCGGCCGCGTCGCGTTGGGAAGTGCGCGCGCCGCGTGCCGGGCGGGTGGCGCTGCGACCGCTGCAGATCGGCCAGGCGGTCGCGCAGGGGCAACGCCTGGCCGATCTGCTGCCGACGTCGATGGCGACCGAGGTCGTGTTGTATGCGCCCTCCCGGGCCGCCGGGCTGATTGGGCCCGGGATGCCGGTGCAACTGCGCTTCGATGCCTTGCCCTACCAGCACTACGGTCAGTTTGCCGGGCGGGTGGTCGAGATCGCCGCCGCGCCCGAGCCGCCGCGTGTCGATTCCACGTCGGGGAGCGAACCGTTGTACCGCGTGCGGGTGCGCCTGGCCGGGGATGCCGCGCTGCGTGCAGGACGCACCGCGGTCCTGCGGCCAGGCATGCGCGTGCAGGGCTCGCTGCCATTGGAATGGCGACGTTTCTCGCAGTGGGCGTTCGAGCCGCTGTCCAGTTTGCACGGCACGCTGCGATGAGCCGCTGGTGGGCGCAGTTGCGCCGAGCGTCCGGCGTGCGTGCGTTGCCGATGATCCTGCAGGGGCAAGTCGGCGAATGCGGATTGGCGGCCATGGCCATGATCGCCCACTATCACGGTTGCCACATCGGCCTGGCCGAACTGCGCCGCCGGTTCCTGCTGTCGCGGCAGGGCACCAACCTGGCCAATCTGGTCGCGATCGCGCAGGCGCTCGGTCTGCAGGCGCGCGCGTTGCGGCTGGAAATGGAAGCGCTGCCGGAGTTGCAGCTGCCCTGCATCGTGCATTGGGATCTCAATCATTTCGTCGTGCTCAAGCGGGTGGGCGCCCGTCGTCTGCAGATCCACGATCCGGCCAGCGGGCCACGGAGCCTGACGCCGGGCGAATTCGCTCGCCATTTCTCCGGGATCGCGCTGGAACTCAGCCCGGCCGCGGACTTCCGTCCGCACGCTGCGGCGCCGGCAGTGGCGTTGTCCTCGTTGATCGGTCGCGTCCACGGACTTGGACGGGCGGTGTGGCAGGTGCTTGCGTTGGCATTCGCGCTCGAGGTGCTCAGCCTGGGGATGCCGTTCCAACTGCAGTGGATCGTCGATCAGGCGCTGCCGTCGGCCGACATCGGGTTGATCCATGTCCTTGGCGCCGGGTTCCTGTTGCTGGTGGTCCTGCAATCCTGCATCGCCCTGCTGCGCGGATGGCTGATCGCCAGCGTGTCGGCCCAGCTCGGCTTTCAATGGATGGGACAGGTGTTCGCGCACCTGCTCGCGCTGCCGTTGGCGTATTTCGAGAAGCGTCACCTCGGCGGCATCCAGTCGCGCTTCGCCTCGATCGCGCAGGTGCAACGCACCTTGACCACCGGATTCACCCAGACCCTGGTCGATGGCGTGCTGGTGATCGGCACCCTCGGCCTGATGCTGGTCTACAGCGTCGGCCTCAGCGCGATTACGCTGGTGGCGGTCGCGCTGTATGCGGCGACACGGTGGCTGTGGCTGCGGCGGATGCGCGAAGCCGCCGCCGAGCAGTTGTTGTGGGATGCGCGCCAGCACACCCACCTGCTGGAGAGCGTGCGTGGCATCCAAGGCGTGCGGCTGTTCGGTCGCCAGCAGGTGCGGCGCATGGACTGGACCCATCTGCTGGCCGAACAGACCAATGCACAACTGCGCCTGGCGCAGGGCGAGGTCTGGCAGTCGTCACTCAAGCGCCTGCTGTTCGGATGCGAGCGGGTGCTGGTGATCTGGCTCGCCGCGTTCGCGATCCTGCGCGCAGAGCTTTCGCTGGGCATGCTGCTGGCCTTCATGGCCTATCGCGAGCAGTTCGCCATGCGCTTGTCCGAGCTGATCGATCGGCTGGTGGAGTTCCGCCTGTTGCGCGTCCATCTGGAGCGGGTGGCCGATATCGTCCACCAGCCGCGCGAGGAGGCCGATCAGCGCATCGATGCACCGGTCTGGAATGACACCACCATCGAACTGTGCGGCATCGGCTTCCGCTACGCCGACGATACCCCAGCGGTGCTCGAAGACGTCAGTGTGCGCATCGCCAGCGGGGAATGCGTGGCCATCACCGGCGCGTCCGGGTGCGGCAAAACCACCTTGGTCAAGGTGATCCTCGGGCTGCTGAAACCCAGCGCCGGGCACGTGAAGATCGGCGGGCGCCCGCTGAGCGAGGCGGCGTTGACGCACTATCGCGCCATCGTCGGCACGGTGATGCAGGACGATCTGCTGTTCACCGGATCGGTCAGCGAAAACATCAGTTTCTTCGACCCGGAGCCGGATCAGGCGCAGATCGAACGTTGCGCGCGCATCGCCGGCGTGCACCAGGAGGTGGAGCAGATGCCGCTGGGCTACGCCTCGTTGTTGAGCGAGGCGGGCACCGGGTTGTCGGGCGGGCAGCGGCAGCGCGTCCTGCTGGCGCGCGCGCTGTACAGGTCGCCGCGCATCCTGGTGCTGGACGAGGCCACCAGCCATCTGGACGTCATGAATGAGCAGCGCGTCAATCGCGCCATCCAGGCCATGCAGGTCACCCGGATCATCGTGGCGCATCGGCGCGAAACCGTGGCCATGGCCGCGCGCGTCATCACCCTGGAACGGGGACGGGTGGTGAGCGATCAGCCGATCGCCGATTGGCAGCGGCTGCAGGAGCGCTCCGCTGCAGCCGACTGATCGCTGGCGTTGGTCCACTGGCGCCGAGCACGGCCGGCGCCGTCATTGCCGGATGCGCAGCCGCTCGGCTGGGCAGGATGACCATGCCGTGCTAGGACGAAGCGGGCGCGACGGCGATTGCGTGTCCGCGTGCCGCGCATGCGCTCCATCGCTGGGCGCATGCGGTGGCAGTTGGCGTAAAGTGTCGGCTTCTTTGCCCCCGTGCCTGCCGCTGCGGTCGTTGGCCTGAGCGCCGCTGCCGGTGCCAGCGCGTGGGGAGTCCTCCGGATACCGTTGCGCATGACTTCTGCTGTTCCCTCCACCCGTCGCATGGCGCTGCTGCTGGCAGGCCTGTCGATGTTCGGTCCCTTCTCGATCGACACCATCTTCCCGGCGTTCTCACAGCTGAGTCGTCGGTTGGCGGTGGACGAAGTGGCGATCCAGCAGACCATCAGCGTCTACCTGCTCGCCTATGGGCTGATGAGCCTGGCGCACGGGCCGCTATCGGATGCCTGGGGCCGCAAGCGGGTGATCCTGGGCGGGCTGTTGCTGTTCGTTGCCGGCTCGATTGGCTGCGCGCTGTCGCGCGATCTGCCCACGCTACTGGCCTTTCGCGCGCTGCAGGGCTTGTCGGCCGGGGTCGGGATGATCGTCGGCCGCGCGGTGATCCGCGACCTGTTCCAGGGCCACGATGCGCAGCGGCTGATGAGCCAGGTGTCGATGATCTTCGGCATCGCCCCGGCCATCGCGCCGATCATCGGCGGTTGGCTGTTGCTCACCGGTGCTGGCTGGCCGCTGATCTTCTGGTTCCTGACCGGCTTTGCCGTCGTGCTGACGCTGACCACGTTGATCTGGCTGCCGGAAACCCACCCGCCGCAGGCGCGCACGGCGCTGCGCCCAGGCCGGCTGTTGCGCGACTACGTGCGGATCGGCTTCAACCCGCGCTTCCAGCGGCTGGCCGCCGCCGGCGCCTTCAACTTCGCCGGGATCTTCCTCTACATCGCCTCGGCGCCGGTGCTGATCATGGGGCATCTAAAGCTGGGCGAGGGCGATTTCGCCTGGTTGTTCGTGCCCACCATCGGCGGCATGACCCTGGGCTCGTTCCTGTCCGGCCGCATGGCCGGGCGCATCGAGCCGGTGCGGCAGATCCGCATCGGCTTCATCTGCTGCGGGGTGGCCGCAGTGGTCAATCTGGCCTATACGTTCGTGGTGACGCAGATCGCGTTGCCGTGGGCAGTGTTGCCGATCTTCCTGGCCGGGCTGGGGATGGCATTGATCTTCCCGATCCTGGCGCTGGCGGTGCTGGACATGTACCCGCAGCAGCGGGGTCTGGCGTCGTCGCTGCAGGCGTTCACGCAGTTGATGACCAATACGCTGGTGGCCGGGGTGCTGTCGCCGCTGCTCAGCACCGACCCCCACCATCTGGCGCTCGGGATGGCCGGTTTTTTTCTGTTGGGATGGCTATTCTGGCGGTGGGAGCGCCGCAGCGGCCGCCGCCTGCGACGGCAGCAGGCGGCCGAGGCGATGCCGGTCGAGCCGGCCGCCCATCTTTGACCTTATCTGGAGCCTGCATGTCCATCGATTCCAAGTTGCGCCGTGATGCCCGCAAGCGGACCGCCGAGCGCGAGCGCAATCAGGCTACCGCACAGGCCGTGCCGGCCTCGCCGATCGAACCGCATGCGGAATTGCGCGACCAGCAGCGCACGCTGCTGGCCGGTATCGTGCGCCGCGATGGCGAATGGGTGCTGGGCATGGACGGCCGCATCGCCGGCGAAAGCACCAGCGCGGCGCAGGTGCTGGCGCTGATCATGCGCGCGGCCGAGCTGCACGAGCGGCAGGGCACGCCGGTGCGGCTGACCTACTCGGACGCGCTCAAGGACGCCGCCCATGCCGAAGCGCGCGCCGACGGCATGGAGTTCGAGCAGTTCAAGACCCGGTTGAGCGAGCGCATCCAGGGCGCCAAGCCCAACTGACGTGGCGCGCTGCCAACCCCGGGGGCGCGTCAGTGGGGTGACGGCGAGGGCGACATTGCCGGGGCGGTCGCTGTCGCGGTGGCGGGTGCGTCGGTTTGCCAGCCGCACATCCGCCCGTGGTTCTGTTCGACCAGCCAGGCATTGATCGGCGCGAAGTATTCCAGCATCGGGCCGGCATCCAGGCGATCGCTGCCGGTCAGCTCCTTCAGCGTGGTCTGCCAGGGCTGGCTGGCGCCCCGTTGCAGCATCGACCAGAACTTCTGCCCGGCCTCCTTGTTGTCGTAGAAGCTGCAGGCATACAGCGGCCCCTGGTGGCCGGCCGCTGCGCACAGGCCCTTGTAGAACTGGAATTGCAGGATGTGTGCCAGGAAGTAGCGCGTGTAGGGCGTGTTGCCCGGCACGTGGTACTTGGCGCCGGGGTCGAAGAAGCTCTCGTCGCGCGGCTGCACCGGCGCCACGCCCTGGTAGCGCGCCTTCAACTCCCACCAGGCCTGGTTGTAGCGCTCCGGCGGGATCGAGCCGTCGAACACCCCCCAGCGCCAACGGTCGATCATCAGGCCGAACGGCAGGAACGCGATCTTGCTCAAGGCCATGCGCATCTGCGCATCGATCAAGGCCTCACGGCCGGCCTGCTGTTCGCCGACCATGCCGATCGACTGCAGATATGCCGGCGTCATCGCCAAGACGATGGTGTCGCCGATCGCTTCGTGGAAGCCGTCGTTGGCACCGCCCTGGAACAGCGGCGGCAACGGGTTGTAGGCCAGGTCGTAATAGACATGGCCGAGCTCGTGGTAGATGGTGGTGAAGTCTTCCTCGGTCGGCTTGATGCACATCTTGGTACGCACGTCCGGGCCGATGCCGCGGCTCGCATCCCCGCCCAGGTTCATGTCCCAGGCGCTGGCATGACAGACCACGTCGCGGTCCAGCGGCTTGATGAACTGCGAGCGCTGCCAATAGCTGTCCGGCAGCTTGGGCATCCCCAGCGAGGTGTAGAAGTCCTGCGCCCGCTCGGTCATCTGCCGGGCCGTGCGCAGCTGCGCCTCGCGCTCGGCCAGGAAGCGCGCCTCGGCGCCGCCAGCGCCGCCATTTGCGCGTGCCAGCGCCGCGCTCAGGTTGCCCTGGTACTGCTTTTCCAGCGCAGCGGTGATGTCCAGATCGCCAGCGCGCGGGTAGGGCTCCAGCAGATCCCACAGATTGCTCCAGTCCTGCTGCCACATATTGCCCATCAGGTGGGCCGGCAGCAGGCCGCCGGGCAATTCGCCCTTGTCCTGGCCGTACTGGGCGTCCAGCTTGCCGCGCGCATAGCACTGCAGCTGCGTGTACAGCGGTTTGACCTGCTCCCACAGCCGGTCGGTTTCGCTGGCCAGTTGCGCTGGCGGCATGTCGTAGCCGCTGCGCCACATCGCGCCGACGTCGGCAAATCCCAGTCCGCGCGCGCCTTCGTTGGCCAGTTCGACGAAGCGTTGGTAGTCCTTGCGCATCGGTTGCGCGGTGGCGTGCCAGCCTTGCCAGGCATCCAGTTGCGCGGCGTAGTCGCGGCTGCTGGCCAGCACCTGCTCCAGCTCGCCAAGCTGGCGGCATTGCCGCTGTTCGCCCTCGCCAACGCAATAACGGCCAGCGCCGTAGTCGCCCTCCATCTTGGCGGCGATGCGGGTCAGCTCGGCCAGCTTGGCCGGGTCGCGCGGTGCCGGCAGCGCGCTCATCAGTTTCAACAACTGCAGCGCGCGCGCGGTATCGGCCGACATCGGCGTGCCGGTGTACTGTTTGGCCTGGGCGATCCAGCCGTCGAGCTGGGCCAGGGCCCGCTCGTTGGCCTTGGCCGCCAGCAACTGCGAGTCGTCGCCGATATAGGTGGACGACAGCCATTGCGCGGCGGTGGTTTCCGGGTACTGCGCCTTGTACTCGGCGCTGATGCGCGCAACGAACTGGTCGGCGCTTTCGCGCGGGGCCGGCCGCTCGGCGGCAGGCTTGGCGGGCGGCGCCGCATCCCGGCGGCAGGCCGACAGCGACAGCGTCCCGGCGACGGCAACCGCCAGCAACAACAGACGAAGAGGCACGGGTGGTCCTTGCGGTGAACTCCGGCGAAGGCTAGAGCGCGCCGGGATTCAGGGCAAGCGCCGCCGCGCAGGGCGCGGCCGCGGAAGCCTGGGCGTCTACTGCCGCGTCAGCGGGCGCACTGCGCGAACAGATCGCGCTCGCGGGCATACACGCTGGTCTTCACCTGCATCAGGCCGAGCACCGAGGGGAACAGCGCATCCTGGTCGGTGTATTGGCCGGCACGATGGCGCAGGCAGGCCTCGTCGATGCCGCGGTCCTGCGCGAACTGCGGCGAGAACCACATCACCATCGGTACGTGGGTCTGCTCCTTCGGCGCGATGGCGTAGGGCACGCCATGCAGGTACAAGCCCTTCTCGCCCAGCGACTCGCCGTGGTCGGACAGGTAGATCATCGCGGTGTCGTAGTCCTGCAGGCCACGCAAGGTGTGGATGGCCTGATTGAGGAAGTGATCGGTGTAGGTGATCGAGTTGTCGTAGGCGTTGACGATGTCCTGGCGGCTGCAACTGCCCAGGTCGGCGGTCTTGCAGACCGGCTGGAAGCGTTCGAACTGCGCCGGGTAGCGCTGGAAGTAGCTCGGCCCATGGCTGCCCAGCTGGTGCAGCACCACGACCCGATCGCCGGGTTTGGCGCGGACCTGCGCGGCCAGGTCGCTGAGCAGGATTTCGTCCATGCAGCGGCCGTCGGCGCACAGGCCAGGGGTGGTGGCATCGTCCAGCTGCTGCAGCGTCAAGCCTTCGCAGACCCCCTTGCAGCCGGACTGGTTATCGCGCCACAGGGTCGAGATGCCCGCATGTTCCAGCACATGCAGCAGCGACTGGTGGCCGCGGATCATGTCTTCGTTGTAGTCGCGGCGGCCATACGGCGAGAACATGCAGGGCACCGACACTTCGGTACTGGTGCCGCAGGAATGCATGTCGGGGAAATTGATCACGCCAGCCTGCGCCAGCTCCGGCGTGGTCTGGCGCGCATAACCGTTCAAGCCCCAGTTCTGCGCGCGTGCGGTCTCGCCGAGCACGATCAGTAGCAGCCGCGGACGGCTGCCGGTGGCCCGCGGCGTGGCCATCGCGTCGTGCTCGATCGGCTGCTTGGGTGCGCGCTTGATCGGCGAGTCGGACTTGAAGTTCTGCCGCAGCGCGACGATGTAGTTGATCGGCGTGGCCAGGTAGCGGATTTCGCGGTGGTTGCGCATCAACGCAGAAATGTCCTGGAACGACAGCATGGTGCCGGCCGCGCCCACCACCGCCACTGCCAGCAGGAAACCGCCACGCAGCAGCAGCGCCTTGCCCACGCTGCGTTGACGCAAGCGGACGCGCCACAGCAACGTGGCCGGGATCAGGAAGTAGCCCAGCATCGGCAGGATCAGGCCCGGCGTGAGCAGTTCGCGCGATTCCTTGTGATCGGTATGCAGCACATTGCGCAGCATGTCCGCATCCAGATACACGTTGTAGCTGTCCATGTAGTGCGCGGCCAGCGCGGTGGTGAACAGCAACAGGGTCAGCAGCGGCTTGGCGTTCCAGCGCCACACCAGCAAGCCAAGCAGCAGGGCATGCACCGACACCAGCAAGGCCATCAACGAAATGGCAAACCCAATGCTGCCGGGATGTGTGGCCATGGCGGTGCGCCAGAACAGCTGATTGCACGCCAGGGCGAAAAACAGGCTCGCCAGCAGGACCAGCAGGTCGGTCGACACGGTCGGCCGCATGCTCCAAGTCAGCCCGCGCGCGGCGTCGCGCCCGCGCGGTTCCGGTATCCAGGTGCTCATGCTGCATCCCCCGAGAGCAACATCGAATCGTCAGCGCGACCTTGCCGCGCCAGCATCACGGCGTACAACGCAAGCGCGGTCAGCCAACACACGGCCAGCGACCACAGATCGTGTGACAGAAAATGCGCGCCGCGCAGTTGTTGTGCAATACCAAAAATGAGACCTGCTGCCAAACCTACGAACAAACCTGCAAAACGCCATGCAGGACGGAGTGCCAGCGCAAAGAAATACAGCGCGACCCACGCATAGCCGGCGCTGGCATGCCCGGCCGGAAAGCAGCCGGAGGCGGCCAGGCCATGGCGCGATTCGAACAACCCGATCATTGCCCGGGTGCCGCCGTAGCGGCTCAGATCCCAGGGGCAATCCATCCCCGTCCACGACTTGAGCAGCGAGACCAGCGACGTCGAGACCGCGATCGCGCTGACCAGATAGGTCGCCGGCCAGCGCAGCGCCCGCAGGCCTGGCTTGCACCAAGCGACGATGGCCAGCACCAGCACACTGATCGCGGCGCCGGTGCTCAGCCACTTGCCGACGTGATGGATCACGCCGCTGGTGAACCAATAGTCCTTCAGCAACCAGTGCCCGCCCTCCAACCGATACAGGCTGTCGGCAATCCACTGGTCGCCGCCGGCACCCATCAGCAGCCCGCTGAGCAGCAGCACGCAGAGCAGCGGCCACCATAGATGGCGGGCCAGGAAGCGTGGTTGCGTCACAGTGGCAATGCGCTCCTGCGCAGGAGCGAATACGGGAAACGTACTCATTGATTGGGTCAAGACCGTCGGTATGGCCGGCATCTTCAAAAGCGCGATGTCGGAAAGCGGTCGGACCTGGGTTGCTCAGCCGTTAATGCGATACGGGGCGTTCAGTCTGCCTCGCTCTCGCCGCTGCTGCTGTCGGGGTCCGACGCGGTGGCGATGCAACCGGCGTGCCAGGCCGTGCCGGGCAGCAGCTGCCACTGATTGCGGTTGGATTCGCCGATATCGATCCGTTGCGCCGGGTCGATGCAGGCCGGCACCGCCTGTTTGAGCACGAACAGCCAGCGCCTGTCCGGCGCCTGCGCCAGCCAGGGGCCGGCTTTGGCCCATTGTTCCGGCCAACTGGCCTTGAAGCCGAAGTCGGTCACCGGGCGATCGGCCTGCAGCAGGTTCTGTTCGCGCCAGGCCAGCATGCCCAGCTCCGCGTCCGGGCCGATCCGCTGCCCCACACGCTGCATCAGCCGCGACGACGAACTATAAGGGTCCAGCGCCGGCATCATTCTCAGGCCGTACACCGCCCACAACGCGGCGGTCACCACCACCACCGCGGTGCCGCTGCGCTTGCCGCGCGACCACAGCAGCGCCGCCAGGCCGACCACGCCCAGGCCGATCAACCAGCCGCCCACCGCCTGCAGCGAGGCCAGCTCCATTCCGCGTTTGACTGCCACGTTTTGCGCCCATTGCAGATGCAGCGCGATGCCGCCGCCCAGCAGCAGCCCGGCCAGTGCCAGCAGGGCGACATAGCCGGTCAGCAGCACCTGCACGCCCCGGCGGCGCAGCAACCCCGCCAACAGCGGCGCGGCGGCCATGCACAGCGCCGGCAGCATCGGGAAGATGTAGACCTCGCGCTTGCCCGGGCTGGCGCTGAAGAACAGCAGCACCAGCAGGCTCCAGCTCAGCAACAAGACATAGCGTGGGTCGCCGCGCCGTAACCGCCGCCACCAGGCCGGCAGCAGCCAGGGAAACAGGAGGCAGCCTGGCAGCCACAAGGTGGCCATCACCTGCAGGTAGTACCAGAACGGTTTGACGTGATGCCAGGCATGCGCATAGCGCGTGCCGGTCTGCTTGAACAACAGCTCGTGCGCGTAGGCGTGCAGCTGCGGATCGTCGTTGTGCAACAGCGCGATGCCCAGCGGCGCCAGCCACACCGCGGTACCGGCCACGAACGCCGGCAGCACCAACAGCCAGCTGCGCCCGGCCCGGGCGCGTGCCGGCAGCACGCTCCAGTGCCGGCGCGGCAGCGCCATCCACGGCAGCAACAGCAGCAGCGGCAAGAATCCGACACCCTTGGTGACCGTGCCCACGCCGGCCGCAAACAGTCCCAGCGTCCAGGCGCGCCAGTCCGGGCCGCGCAGCAGGTGGCGCAGCATCCCCCACAGCGACAGCGTGGTCAGCGCCACCAGCACCATGTCGATCTGCGCGCGCTTGGCCATCAGGCCGAATTGCAGCACTGCGAACAGCGCCAACACCGCAGTGCTGGCCACGCGCCGATTCCACAGCCGCCGGGTCAGGTCCCAGGTCAGCCACAGCGTGGCCAGCGCGGCCAGCAGCGAGGGCAACAGGAAGGCGACCGTCCAATGCGGTACGAGCTCGTAGGTCGCTGCCTGCAACCACATGAACACCGGCGGCTTTTCCGCGTAGAGCTCGCTTCCGCGGTGCGGCAGCAGCCAGTGGCCGGTATCGACCATGGTGCGCGCCGCCAGCACGAAGCGCGGCTCGTCGGGAGGATTGGGCTGGCGCAGGCCCAGTCCGGCCAGCAGGCTGAGGACGATGAGCAACAATGCGACGCGCAGCGCGGTGGTGCGCGATAGGCTGGAAACGCTGGCAGGCGACACACGCACGACCGCATTAAAAAGGTCCGCACGATAACTGGCAAGCGGGTCGGAAAGTTGTCGGATGCCGGCCACCCGGGCGAGGTGGCAGGGACGACCACGGTCGGCGGCCTCGGGTAGGATGCGCACACCGTCCCTGTCGGGCCGCTCTGGAACCCCGCGCATGCGGCTGCTGGTCATCGAAGACAATCGCAACATGGTCGCCAATCTCTTCGACTACTTCGAAGCGCGCGGCCATACGCTCGATGCCGCACCCGATGGCGTCACCGGCCTGCATCTGGCCACCACCCAGCACTACGATGTCTTGGTGCTGGACTGGATGATGCCGCGCATGGACGGCCCGGAAGTGTTGCGGCGGCTGCGCGAGGAACACCACAGCGAGCTGCCGGTGATCATGCTCACTGCCCGCGACGAACTGCCGGACAAGATCGCCGGCTTCCGCGCCGGTGCCGACGACTACCTGACCAAGCCGTTCGCACTGCCCGAATTGGAGGTTCGCCTGGAGGCTCTGCTGGCGCGCGCGCAAGGGCGCCGGCGCGGCAAGCTGTTGCAGGTGGCCGATCTGCGCCTGGACCTGGCGACGCTGGCGGCCACCCGTGGCGGCCAGCCGCTGCATCTGTACCCGGCCTGCCGCAAGCTGCTGGAACTGCTGATGCAGGCCAGCCCGGCAGCCGTCAGTCGCCAGCGCCTGGAACACGCGTTGTGGGGCGACGACCCGCCGGACGGCGACATGTTGCGCTCGCATATCTACGAACTGCGCCGCAGCGTCGATGGCCCGTTCGCACACAAACTGATCCATACGCTGCCGCGGCTGGGCTATCGCCTGGCCCCGGTCGCCGACGAGTCGTCCGATGGCTAGCCGGCGGCCATTGGGGCGGCGCGTGCTGGTCTGGCTGCTCGGCTACAGTTTTTTGATGGTGCTGGCGGTGTTCAGCACTGCGCAGTACCTGCACGAGCGCGCCGAGCACGGCGTGTGGCGCGCGCTGCTCAACTCGGAGCTGGACAGCATCCTGGAGCGCAGCGCGCGGGATCCGGCCTATCACTGGCAGGACTCGGACACCTTGCGGCTGTATCGCCTCGCGGGCGGTGCCGAGGTGCCGGCGCAATTGCGGACCCTGCATCCGGGCCTGCATGACGGGGTGGAGCTCCAGGGCCGACAGAACGCAGTGGTTGTGCGCGATACGCCGCACGCCGGGCGGCTGGTGCTGGCGCTGGACATCACCGACTTCGAGGCGCTGGAGCACTTCCTGAATCGCTGGATGCTGGTGGCCGGCGTCGCGCTGATCGTCATCACCGTGTTGATGGGCACCTTTGCCATGGACCGGCTGGTGCGCCCGCTGGCCGAGTTGGCGCGCGACATCGGTGCCTTGCGTCCGGGGCGCCGCGACCAGCGCGTGGCGGTCGGCCGGCAGGGCAGCGCAGAGTTGTACGTCATCGCCGATGCGCTCAACGACTATCTGGAGCGCAATGGCCAGTTCGTCGAGCGCGAACGCGCCTTTATCGACAGCGCCAGCCACGAGCTGCGCACCCCGATCGCGGTGATCGGCAACGCGGCCGAATTGGCGCTGGAGCAGCCGGATACGCCGGACCTCGTCCGTCACCAACTACAACGCGTCGCGCAGACCAGTGCCGCGGTGGAGCAGTTGATCGGGCTGTTGCTGGTCCTGGCCAAGGATCCGGCGCGGCTGGCGCGCAGCAGCCAGGCGGTGGCATTGGAGCAGTTGTTGCCGGAGATCGTCGCCGATCACGCGCATCTGTGCGCCGACAAGGATCTGCGGGTGGAGATGCAGGCGCTGCAGCCCTGCACCTTGCTGGCGCCGTTGGCGATCGTGCAGACCGCGATCGGTAACCTGTTGCGCAATGCGATCGAACATAGCGACCGCGGTGTGGTCAGCATCACCCTGCCGGCACCGGGGGTGGTGCGCATCGCCGATCCCGGCCATGGCATGAGCCCGGAGGAAATCAGTGCCATCTACGCGCGCATGGCGCGTCGCAAGGCGCGGCAGGGCGACGGCATCGGGCTGGAACTGATCGGCCGGCTGTGCGAGCACCTGGGCTGGCATTTGCAATTGGATGGCAGGGAGGGGCAGGGTACGGTGGCCATGCTGGATCTGTCCGCGTCGATTCAGCTGCCGGCGCCTGTGCCCGCCTGAAGCTGGCATTCGCAGCGCGGGACGGTTCGGTCAGCATGGGCGCGCCGCGCAGGGGCGCCTCACCGAGGCAGCAGACCGCGCTCCTGCAGCCAGCGACGGGCATCCTCGGCGTCCTGCTCGAACCAGGCACGGGTGGAGCCCAATCGATAGGTATAGCCCCAGGCGTCCATGTCGGCCATCAGCCGCGCGCTGCCGACGCCGGGCAGGCGCTCGGCGAGCAGGATCTGCAGATAGCAGGTCGCGTCTTCTTCCTCGACCGAATCGGTGGCATCGGTATGTACTGCCGCACGCCGTTCGGCCGGCAATACGATCAGATGACCGGCTTCGTGCAGCAGTGAGTGCACCGGGGTGTCGTCGCGCACATAGACATCGCAGCCGATGATGCCGGCCTCCGGTTCGCCCCAGAAGCTGCCCGGGATGGCGGCGTCGTCCGCGACCCGGTGCAGGCGCAGGCCGTAGCCGGCGAGCAAGGCCGCGGGAGCGTCCAGGCCGATGTCGCCAATCCGCAGCACGCGGTCGGCGGGATCTTCGAGAGAAGCAGGGGAGCTGTTCACGCGGTGGGGTCGCAGGTGTCAGCAGTAGGACAAGCGTCGGCGGCAACGTGCGGACACGCTGCCGCCGCGGTTTACTTGTCGCTGTCCTCGGGCAAGGCCACGGAGATGTCGAGCACGTCGTGTTCGCCATCCTTGACCAGGTCCACGCGGACGGCATCGGCATCGATGTTGACGTACTTCTTGATCACTTCCAGCAGTTCGCGTTGCAGCAGCGGCAGGTAGTCCGGCCCGCCGCGGTGGTTGCGCTCCTGCGCGATGATGATTTGCAGGCGGTTCTTGGCCGTCTCGGCGGTGTTCTTCTTGCTCTTCAAGAAATCGAGCAGGCCCATGCTTACCCTCCGAACAGCTTGCTGAAGAAGCCTTTCTTCTCCACGGATGTGAATCGCATCGGGCGCTCTTCGCCCAGGATGCGGGCGACCGCGTCTTCATAGGCCTGGCCAGCCGGGGATTCAGTGTCCAGGATCACCGGCTCGCCCTTGTTGGAGGCATTGAGCACATCGCCGGATTCGGGAATCACGCCGATGGCCTTCAGTCCCAGCACTTCTTCCACGTCGGTGATGCTGAGCATCTCGCCGCCTTCCACCCGGCCCGGGCTGTAGCGGGTCAGCAGCAGGAAGGCCGGCACGTTCTGGCCGTTCTCGGCCTTGCGGGTCTTGGAATCGAGCAGGCCGATGATGCGGTCGGAGTCGCGCACCGAGGACACTTCCGGGTTCACCACGACCACCGCGCGGTCGGCGAAATACATCGCCAGGAACGCACCCTTCTCGATACCGGCCGGCGAATCGCAGACGATGTAGTCGAAGCCGTCGGCGGCCAGGTCCTTGAGCACCTTCTCCACGCCGTCCTGGGTCAGTGCATCCTTGTCGCGGGTCTGCGAGGCGGCCAGCACGTACAGGTTCTCGAAGCGCTTGTCCTTGATCAGCGCCTGCTTGAGCGTGGCTTCGCCGTGCACGACATTGACGAAGTCGTACACCACGCGGCGCTCGCAGCCCATGATCAGGTCCAGGTTGCGCAGGCCGACGTCGAAGTCGATGACGGCAACCTTCTTGCCGCGTCGTGCCAGTCCGCAGGCCAGGCTCGCGCTGGTGGTGGTCTTGCCGACGCCGCCCTTGCCAGAGGTGACTACGATGATTTCAGCCAAAGGATCTCTCCGAATATTTCTGTGGTTGAGCTGCGTCAATCAAGCGCAGCGATCTTGATCTGATCCTGCTCCAGCCAGACCTGGACGGCCTTGCCACGCAGGTCCATGGGAACATCGTCCAGCACCTTGTAGTGGCCGGCGATGGCGACCAGTTCGGCGTGGAAGTCGCGGCAGAAGATGCGCGCATCGGGATTGCCCTGCGCACCGGCCAAGGCGCGGCCACGCAGGGTACCGTAGATATGGATGCTGCCGTCGGCGATTACCTCGGCACCGGCGCCGACCGTATTGAGGACGGTCAGGTCGCAATGTTCGGCGTACACCTGCTGGCCCGAGCGCACCGCATTGCGCTGCATGCGGCCGGGCGAGGGCCGGGCGGCCGGGGCTGGCGGTTCGGCCCGCGCGGGCGGTGGCGGCGGTGGCGGTGGACTGGTCGCCGCGCTCGTCTCGTACTGGGCACGGAACTTGGCCAGCAGCGGCAGCCCGAGCTGTTGAGAGAGCAGGTCGATCTCGCTGGTGCCATAGGCCAGCGCCACCGGCAGGACGCCGGCACCACGCAAGCCATCCAGCAAGGCCTGCGCGGTGGCCGCGTCAGGCGTTTGCGAAAGCCCACCGAAGTCCAGGATCACCGCGGCACGGCCGAACAGCTTGGGCGCGCGGCTCACCCGCTCCTGCATCTCGCGGACCAGCCGCGGCACGTCCAGCGTGCGGATGCGCAGGTTGGCGATGCCGACCTGGCCGATCTTCAGCTCGCCGGCCTGTTCGAAATCCAGATTTACGCTCGCCACGCCTCAGGTCCCCGTCGAACGGTTGTCGGCCACCAACGCGCGCGGGCGGCCCACCCAGGGCAGTTCTTCGGGCAGCTTGCCACCGTAGGTCTCCTTGACCCAGGGATAGCTGCACATGTCCTTCATCAGCATGCTGGCGCGCACATCCACGTCCGGCATGGTGTTCTGGCCGACTTCGCGAAAGCCGAAGCTACCGTGGAACAGCAGGGCGGCATCGGCGCCATGATCCAGGAAGACTTCGCAGGCCAGCTGCGGGTAGCGCAGCTCGGTATAGCTCTGGACGTCGGCATAGAACGCCCGTCCGACACCGCCGCCGCGCCGGCGGCTGGCCACGACGATGCGGTCGATATAGAAGAATTCCGGGTGGCGGTCGCGGAACCAGGCGAAATTGCTGCTGTCGTGAGCGCTGCCGCTACCGAAGCCGACCAGGAAGCCAGCCAGGTTGCCGTCGCGCTCGGCGACGCGGAAGTATTCGGCCTGTGCGTAGAAGCGATGGAGCTTGGTTGAATCCAGCGGCAGGATCGCCAGTCCGGCATTGTTGTTCAGGGCCAGGACGGAATCGAGCTCGTGCTCGCGCACGTCGCGGATGACGATCGACATTGGGACTCCGTGGGGTAACGCGGTCGACCCGAAAACCGGATCTGCGGCAGATTATTGCATGCGTGGCCTGAAGCGGCGACCCGGCCCCATCCATGACTTCCGGGACGAGGGGGCACGCGGGGGGCTGACCTAAGATGCGTGCATGTTGGGACACCTCAGTCATACGCGCGTGTTGCGCCTCGCCGGCCTGTTCACCTGGGCCATGATCGCCATGCCGCTGGTGTACACCTATTGGGGGCCGGCCGAGGACGGCGATCACCGCAGTCTGCGCGAGGCGATGGCGATGTCGGCGTTCTTCGTCGGCTTCGGCGCCAGCTACTTCTGGCTGACCCGTGGGCTGAGCAGCGGTGGCCACGCGCATTGGTACGACCGTTTGATCCTGCTGCTGCTGACGATCTGCGCGTTGGCAGTGAGCTATCTGACCCGGACCGGGCTCGGCAGCATCCTGATGATGGTGGCCGCCGGCGTCATTCCCTGGCTGCTGCCGCTGCGGGTCGGGGTGGTCTGGCTGGTGCTGAGCCAGCTGGCGGTGTTGCCGGTCTACTACCTGTTGCTGGGCATCCCGATGTTTGCCGCGGTCATGCAATCGCTGCTGTACGGCGGTTTCTCGATGTTCATCTTCGTGACCAGCCTGGTCGCACGGCAGCAGGCCGAGGGCCGCGACGAGCAACGCCGGCTCAACGCCGAGTTGCGCGCCACCCGCGCGCTCTTGGCCGAAAGCGCACGCGTCAACGAACGCACCCGCATCTCGCGCGAGCTGCACGATCTGCTCGGCCATCACCTGACCGCGCTCAGCCTGAACCTGGAAGTGGCTGGGCACATCACCGAAGGGCAGGCGCAGGAGCATGTGCGCCAGGCGCATACCCTGGCCAAGCTGTTGCTGACCGATGTGCGCGAAGCGGTCAGTCAGTTGCGCGAGAGCGGTGCCATCGACCTGGAGGCGGCGCTGCGGCCGCTGGTGACGCGGGTGCCCGCACTGGACATTCACCTGGATATCGCCCAGCCGATCACCGTCGACGATCCCGAGCGCGCCCACGTGCTGCTGCGCTGCACCCAGGAAATCATCACCAATGCCGTCCGCCATGCCGGTGCGCGCAACCTCTGGATCCAGGTCCGCCGCGATGGCGGCAGCGTGTTGATCGAGGCCCGCGACGATGGTCAGGGCGCCGACGCGGTGGCGCCCGGCAACGGACTGCGCGGTATGCGCGAGCGGCTCAGCCAATATGGTGGCCAGCTCGAGATTCAAAGCCGGAGGGGCGAGGGCTTTGGCCTGCGCATTTCCGTTCCAGGCGCGCCGGCACTGATGCCGGTGGCCGTGACCCAAGGAGTGTCCTGATGATCCGTGTCTGCCTGGTCGACGACCAAACCCTGGTGCGGCAGGGCATCCGCTCGCTGTTGGCGCTGGACGACGGCATCGAGGTGGTCGCCGAGGCGGCCGACGGCCGTCAGGCGGTCGAGCAGATCCCGCAGATCCAGCCGGACGTGGTGCTGATGGACATGCGCATGCCGGTGATGTCCGGGCTGGAGGCGCTGCAGACCCTCTCGCGCAACGGCACACTGCCGCCGACCATCATCCTGACCACCTTCGACGACGATCAATTGGTGCTGGCCGGGCTCAAGGCCGGGGCCAAGGGGTATCTGCTCAAGGACGTCTCGCTGGAGCAATTGGTCGGCGCCATCCGCACCGTCGCCGATGGCGGCTCGCTGGTGCAACCGGCGGTGACCCAGCGGCTGCTGTCGGGCCTGGAGCACATGCGCAACGAATTCGTCAGCCTGGACCGGCCCGACCCGTTGACCGATCGCGAGACCGAGATCCTGCGCCTGATGGCCAGCGGTTTCTCCAACAAGGAGATCGCCAACTCATTGGGCGTGGCCGAGGGCACGATCAAGAACCACGTGTCCAACATTCTGTCCAAGCTCGGCGTGCGCGACCGCACCCGGGCGGTGCTGAAGGCGTTCGAACTGCAACTCGTCTAGCGACGGCGAGCAGCGCCGAACGGCGGGGAGGTGGTCCGGCGCGCGGTCGCGCGTTCCGGTCCGTCAGAGCGTTCGCTGCGGCGGGCATGCGAGCAACGGCCCGCCGCAGGACAGGCCTGAAGCCTTCACGCTGCACTCGGTCGGTGGTCCACCCAGTGATTGCCCGTCGATGGCAATGATCGAAACGGCGGTCGACCGTGTCTGCTGCCGGACGGGGCCGATGGCACACGCCTGTACGAGGGGCCACGTGCTCACACGCCCGCACGCGTCCATATGCATGATGAGCCCCGGCCGATCGGTGGAAGCCTTGCCGTCATTGACGTTGCGCACGATCGCGCTAGCGCTGGTGCGGCGCGATGACACCGCAGGACCGCGCTGCCCGTCGCACAACTGAACATCTGTCCCGAAGCCTGCTAGGATGGTGGCTTCGCTTCACTCAACCCGGCCGTGGGATCGGCCCCGGAGACCTCCTGAATGACCCGTATTATCGAGTTCCTGATCGCCTTGGGGATCGTGGCTGGCTTGTTTGTCGTGGTGGGCCTGGTGCTGCCCTCGGAACGGCAGATGTCCGAGAGTGTCGAGACCAACCGCAGGATGACGATCGTTTACGACACCGTGAACAGCTTCCGTCGTTTCAAGGATTGGAACCCGCTGGTGTTGCGCGACCCGAAGATCCAGCTGAAGCTGGCCGGCCCGGAAGAGGGCAAGGGTGCACGCGTCGACTACAGCTCCACCGAAGGCTACATTGGCCAGGGCAGCTGGGAGATCACCAATAGCGTGAAGAACGAGCGCGTGGAGATTGCGATCCAGGATCCCACCAAGGGCTACGACAAGGTCACCCACTTCGTTCTCGCTCCGACCGGCAAGAACAACCGTAACGTCAAGATCACCCAGGACTACAGCGTCAAGTACGGCTGGAACCTGTTTGGTCGTTACGCCGGCCTCTACGTCAGCCGCCACGTCGGCGACGACCTGAAGCTGGGTCTGAGCCGCCTGGCCAACACGCTGGCCACGGTGCCGAACTTCGACTACCGCGCCGAGCTCGACGGCAAGCCGGTGCTGAGCGATCTGAAGATCGTCGACGTGCCCGCCGAGGATCTGCTGGTGGTCACCGCCGGCAACATCGATCGCGACAACGAGACCATCAAGAAGTCCATCAAGGACAACCAGGAATGGATCAAGCGCGTGATGGATGCCAACGGCCTGGAAACGGCCGGTCCGGTGCGCATCGTCACCACCGACTTCGCGAGCGACAAGTACGCCTTCGACGTGGTGCAGCCGGTGCGCAAGAAGGCCGGTGGTGCGTCCAAGCCGGCCGATGCCGCCAAGGATGATGCCAAGAAGGACAAGGACGCCGCCGCTCCCGCCGCTCCCGCCGCACCGGTCGATGCGACTCCTGTGGCCGCTGTGGGCGAGCCGCTGAAGGTCAACATCCCGTCCGATGCGCCGGTCAAGTACGAGCGTACCCAGCCGCATCGCTCTGCCTTCGCGACCTACGCCGGTCACATGGCGGGCCTGGATGCAGTGCGCAACTCGCTGCGCGCCTGGGCCGCCACCACCGGCCAGGACGTGACCGACCGTCCGTACGAAGCATGGAAGGGTGGCGTGGACAAGTCCTTCACCCAGGACGGCACCTACGATGTGTACTGGGCGATCAAGTAACCATCCCAGGATGGCTTGACCCAGACGAAGACGCGCCGCATGTTTGCGGCGCGTTTTTTTTTGCCCTTGCTGTCGTCTCCGCCCGTGGATCCCGCCATGTCCCTGCTCGATCGTCGCAAGCATCCCCCATCGCTGCTGGCCTGCGTTGGCGCCCTGTTGGCGGCCACCGCCATCGGCTTGTCTGCCTACGCTTCGCATGGCGTGAGCGATGCCGTGGTGCAGTCGCGGCTGCAACTGGCGGCGTACTACGCCTTTGGCCATGGCGCCGTGCTGGCGGTGCTGGCGCCAGCGCAGACACGAACCCTGGCCAAGGCCGGCTTGTCGCTGTTGTTGCTGGGGACCGTGCTGTTCGCTGGCAGCCTGGTCGGTGCGGCATTGTTGCAGTGGCCGACCAGCCTGGCCCCGGTCGGGGGCGTATGCCTCATGCTCGGTTGGCTGGTGCTGGCGATCGCTGCCTTGAGGCGCTGAATGCCACACCATGCGCGCGGTTTCGATGTCGCCGGCGCCTACGCCCATCTGGCGCGGCGCGATCGCGCGCTGGCGGTGTGGATGCGGCGTATCGGGCCGCTGGCTGCGCCTGCCGGCTGGCGCAGCAGTTTCGATCCGGTCGACGCATTGGCGCGCGCGATCCTGTTCCAGCAGTTGAGCGGCAAGGCCGCTGCGACCATCGTCGGACGTGTCGAGGCCGCGATCGGTGCACGCCGGCTGCATGCCGACACACTGGGGCGTCTCGACGATGTCGCCCTGCGCGCGTGTGGCGTGTCGGCCAACAAGACGCTGGCGTTGCGCGATCTGACGCGACGCGAGCTGCAGGGCGAGATCCCGTCGCTGCGCAAACTGGCCTGGATGGATGACGAGGCCATCGTGCAGGCCTTGCTGCCGGTACGCGGCATCGGTCGCTGGACGGTGGAGATGATGTTGATGTTCCGGCTGGGTCGCCCGGACCTGCTGCCGATCGACGATCTGGGTATCCGCAAGGGCGCCCAGCGCGTGGACGACCAGGCGCGCTTGCCGACGCCACTGGAGCTGGCTGCGCGCGGCGAACGCTGGGCGCCTTACCGCAGCTATGCGGCCCTGTATCTGTGGCGGATCGCTGATTTCGCGGCGGCGGCAGTGCCGACCAATCGCTCGCAGGACTGAGCGCTCTGCGCCGTTGCAGGCCCACCGGGCGGTGTTACCCGTGCCAACGCCAATGCCAGGGCTCGTAGACGATGCCGTGCGGATTGTCGCGTGGATAGCTCAAGCGGAAGCCGAAACGGGCGGCGTGAGCACTCAGCCAGACGAATGCCGGCGTCGCCTCGAACGAGGTTTCGGCAGGTGGCTCGCCGGGTGTGCCGATGTCCAGTGCATCGCCGCTATGGTGCTCGCTGAAGCCCGGTGCGGCGTTGACGGCGAGGATCTGTGCCAGCGCGAGGCCGCGGGCGAACTTGCGCTGGAAGATGCCGAGTTGATAGTCGTGGCTGCGATACCCGGAGATCGCTTCCAGCACCACGCCATTGCCGGCAGCGGCATGGCGTAGCGCGCGCCATGCGCGTGCCGCGCCGGCGCTCAGCCACAGCGGGCGGGCATAACGATCGCGGCCGGCCGCATGCAGCAGGCTCGGTTCGGCCTGCAATGCCAGCCCGGTCGCGCGTGCATACGCTGCAGCTTCCAGCCCAAGCTCGGCCAACTGCTGTTGCAGTGTGGTCACCGGCAAGGGCATCGCGGCCGTCATCGCCGCGCGCGGGCTGCCGTGCAGGCGATCGAGACAATCCAGGGCGGCGTCGATGCCGGCTTCGTGCCTCAGGCGCGGCACCAGTGCGTGCACGCCATGGCGGCTCGCGGTCGCCAGATAGCGACCATCGCGCTTGCGCCGCAGCAGCCAGGTGGCCTGCGCGAGTTGGCGGGCGTCGGCATTGCTGCGCGCGCGCAGCAATGCGGCCGGCAGCAATTCGATACGGGCGGTGTTGAGCAACAGGGCTGGAACGGAGCGCATCGCGACAGGGTAGGGCCAATGGCGATGCGCGGCCAGTCACGCTGTTCGCGGCAGCGGGCCGCGCTCGGTGTCGCCCGTGGGCCAGGCTCAATGCCGGTGCTGCACACGGCCAGCGACAGCCGCCACCGGCACCTGCAGTGCTGCTGTGGCATGTAGATCCTCCAGCAGCCTTCGCGGTTGTTCGACGCTCAGCAGCAACCAGCGCCCGTCGTGCAGCGGGATGGCGAGCGCGCGCTCGGCGGTGAGCAGGCAAAACGCCTTGTGGCCGCCACGGGTGCGGAAATAACCAGCATGGAAGCCCGGATAGCCGAAGCCGAACAGTTTCCGTCCGGGTTTGAACTCGATGCGTTCGCCCAGGTCGATGACACGAGCGCCCTCCAGCCGCATCGCGGCCACCGCGACGCGGCGGCGCAGGAATCCTGCACGCACTTCCAGCCGGTCACCGCGCAGCAACACCTGTCGCCGTGCCCACGAGGCGCCGCAGACCACCGCGATCAGCATCAGTAGGCCGATATGGACGCCGCTGGCGCCGCGATGCGCCGAGTGCAGCGTCATGCCGCCGATGAGCAGAGCGGCAAATAGGAGCGGCAGCCCCAGCCAAAGCAGCAGACCCAGCCCCGTCGGCGCGACCACCGGATACGCGCGATCGTGCATGGAAGCGGGACGCGCTGTCATGGCAATGCTCCGGAGGCGGCGGGCAAGGCACGGATCCATGCGACGACATCGGCGATCAGTGCCGCATCGACGTGGCCGGCGTGTGCATAGTCGGCGGGGCCCGGCGGCCCGCTGCCGGCAATACCCAGATGGTTCAGCGCTGGATAGCGCCGCAGGGTCGCCTTGGGATCCTGCGCCAATGCCTGCTGCCAACGCTGCCAGTCCGGTGCGGTGATCTGAAAATCGCGCTCGCCCTGCAGCCACAGCACCGGCTGCCCGAGCGCGCGGACGTCGGCGACCGGATCGACCTGTTCGATCGCGCGCCAGTAGCCGGCGGGCACGTCCATGGGCGAATCGCTGCGTGCCACCTCGCCACTGCCGCGGACCTTGGCGACGCGGCGCTCGATCTCGGCCAGCGCCGCCTGCCGTTGTGGCGACGGCGGATGTTCCTGGCGCAGCAGGTAGCGGTTCTGCTCGATCAGCAGGTCCAGCAATGGTCGCGCAGGCGCCGCCCACAGCACGATGCCGGCGGTCTTGCCGGAGCGGCGTGCGATGCGGCCGGCAAGCATGCCGCCCTGGCTGTGACCCATCACCACGATGCGCGCAGGGTCGATGCCGGGCGTGCGCGCCAGCGCCGCCACCGCGGCGACGGCGTCGTCGGTGGTTTCCTCGTCCATGGTGAACCCCTCGTCGATGCGCCCGGCAAAGCTCTCCGGCAGGGCGAAGGTGCGTTTGTCGTAGCGCAGGACGGCGATGCCCTGTGCGGCCAGGTCGCGTGCGACGTCGAGAAACGGATGGTTCGGGCCGATCGTCGCGTCGCGGTCCTGCGGGCCCGAGCCATGCACCAGCACCACCGCCGGGAACGGCCCCTTGCCCGCCGGCAGCGCCAGCGTGCCCGGCAGCGGGCCCACCGCGAACGCCTGTTCGGTAAAGCCGGCATCGGCGGCGGGCGGTGGAGGCGCCGGCGGCGGTGCGGGGGTGAACAGCAGGCCGGCGATCTTGCCGTCCGCATCGATCGAGACATGCGCCAGCAGCGCGCCGCGCTCGAACTGCAGGCGCTGTTCGATGACGCGCAGCCCGTGCTGCTGGCGTTCGCTGGCCGGGCCGCGCTGCTTCAAGGTGCCCAGTTGTGCGGACAGCGTGCGCCAGGCCTCGGCCAGCTTGTCGGGTGGCACCGCCTTGGCCATCGCCGGGGTGAACTCGGCTTCGACCGCGGCGAGGTCGCCGGCCTGCAGGCGATCCAGCAGCGCGCTGGCGGTCTGTTGCGGCACCGCGGCCAGCCCCGCGAGCGGTGTCAGCAGCGCCACCATTGCCGGCGCGAGGCGCCGCTGCGGGCGCATGTCAGACCTCCCGCTTGAACATCAGTAGCGGTTTGGTGCCCGGCAGTGCGACGACGTTGACCAGCTCCCAGCCGAGCTTGCCGTGCTTGTTCAGATCGGCCTGCAGCTCTTCCACTTTCAGGCCCAGCATCAGATTGGTCTTGGCCTCCAGGGTGAGGTATTCCCAGCGCTTGCTCATGGTTCGGGCTCCTTGTCGTCTCGCGGTTTGGGCAACCGCCCAGCCTTGCGCAGCGCGTCGCGCAGCACGTATTCAATCTGCGCGTTGAGGCTGCGCAGTTCGTCGTCGGCCCAGCGTTGCGCCGCGGCCAGGACCTCGGCGTTGATGCGTAACGGATAGGCCTTCTTTTCGCTCACCGCTGTCCCCCGCCACGGGCATGCCGGCGCAGATGCAGCACCATCGAGACGATCAGCGCGTTGACGCCGACGATCATGCCGACCACCACGGCGATCACGCCCAGGTGGTTGTCGCCGGCCCAGTAGAGGGCGGCGGCACCCAGCAGGATGACCAGGCTGAGCAGCGCCCAGCGCAGGCCCAGGCCGCGTGCGCGATCGTCGGAATCGGCGCCGATGGAAGCGGCGATCGCCAGCGCCGGCAGGGCCGACAGCGCGACTGCCAGCGGAACCAGGATGTTCATGCGGCCGGCCTCAGTACAGCGATCCGGTGTTGACGACCGGCTGTGTGCCGCGGTCCGAGCACAACACGGTCAGCAGGTTGCTGACCATGTGCGCTTTGCGTTCCTCGTCCAGCGCGACCACGCCGCTCTTGTGCAGTTCGGCCAGCGCCATTTCCACCATGCCCACCGCGCCAGCGACAATACGGGTGCGGGCGGCGATCACCGCGTTGGCCTGCTGGCGTTGCAACATGGCCTGGGCGATCTCCGGGGCGTAGGCCAGATGGCTGATGCGCGCCTCGATCACGTCCACGCCGGCCTGGGTCAGACGTTCGTCCAGGTGCCGCTTGAGCTGCTCGCTGACCTCGGCCGGGTGGCTGCGCAGGGAGATCTGCTCGGGTTCGTGCTGGTCGTAGGGGTAGCTGGTCGCCATCGCGCGTAGCGCGGCCTCGGACTGGATATGCACGAAGCTCTCGTAGTCGTCGACGTTGTAGACCGCCTCGGAGGCGTCCAGCACCTGCCAGACGATGACGGCGGCGATTTCGATCGGGCTGCCATCCAGTTCGTTGACCTTGAGCCGGCCGCTCTCGAAGTTGCGCACGCGCTGGCTGACCTTGCGCTTGGCCAGGAACGGGTTGTTCCAGCGCATGCCAGGGTCCTTGACGGTGCCGACGTACTTGCCGAACAGGCTCAGCACCGCCGCCTGATTCGGCTCCAGCGTGTACAGGCCGACCAGGATGAAGATGTTGACGGCAGCCAGCAGGATGGCGGGAAGCATCGCCAGCGGGGGCAGGCGGTCCATGCCCGCAGCAATCATCGCCGCGGCGCACAGCAGCAGCACGACGACACTGACGGCGATCACCGGAATGCCGGAGAGCGAACCGAGCGACTTCTCTTTCATGGCGGAGCGTCCTTGGGGTTTGAGAAAAAGATATCAGATTGATATCAGGTGTGCATGCCGTCCGTCGGCCGGACTGCCGTGATCGGCTGTGCCAGCCGGTGCGTCCGTGCTCCCTGAGCCAGGCCAGCCAGCGGCAGCCGCGCCGCTGCAGCTGCCAACTAGCGCGCTGGCGCGGCCTGATCGGTCCTAGCCGGTAGAATCGGGATCCCTTTCGCTGCTGGAATCGCCATGACCACGCTCGGTACGCCGCTGTCTTCCTCCGCCACGCGTGTGCTGCTGCTGGGCTCGGGGGAACTGGGCAAGGAAGTGGCGATCGAATTGCAGCGGTTCGGGGTGGAGGTGATCGCCGCCGATCGGTATGCCGATGCGCCGGCGATGCAGGTCGCCCATCGTTCGCACGTGCTCAACATGCTCGACGCCGAGGCGCTGCGCGCGTTGATCGCGCACGAACGTCCGCACCTGATCGTGCCGGAGATCGAGGCGATCCATACCGAGACGCTGGTCGCGCTGGAGCGCGAGCAGGGCCAGCGGGTCATCCCGACCGCGCGCGCCGCCCGCCTGACCATGGACCGCGAAGGCATCCGCCGCTTGGCAGCCGAGACGTTGGGCCTGCCGACCTCGCCGTATCGCTTCGTCGATACCGTCGAGGAGTACCGCGCTGCGATCGCTGCGGTCGGGCTGCCGTGCGTGGTCAAGCCGGTGATGTCGTCCTCGGGCAAGGGCCAGAGCACGGTGCGCAGTGCCGACCAGGTCGAGGCCGCGTGGGCGTATGCACAAACCGGCGGGCGTGCCGGTGCCGGCCGTTGCATCGTCGAGGGCTTCATCGACTTCGATTACGAGATCACCTTGCTGACGGTGCGGCATGCCGGCGGCACCGCGTTCTGCGCTCCGATCGGCCACTGGCAGAAGGACGGCGACTATCGCGAGAGCTGGCAGCCGCAGCCGATGTCCGATGCCGCGTTGCAGCGTGCGCAGGCGATTGCCCTGGCCATCACCGACGATCTCGGTGGCTGGGGCTTGTTCGGCGTGGAGTTGTTCGTCAAGGGCGACGAGGTGTGGTTCAGCGAGGTCTCGCCGCGCCCGCACGACACCGGCCTGGTCACCCTGGTCTCGCAGGAGTTGAGCGAATTCGCGCTGCATGCGCGTGCCATTCTCGGCTTGCCGGTGGGAGCCGACGCCGGCGGAACGATTCGCCACAGCGGCGCGTCGGCATCGTGCGCGCTGTTGGCGCATGGCAGCGGCGTGCCGGTGTTCGACAACGTCGCCGACGCGCTGCGCGACCCGGATACCGCTCTGCGGCTGTTCGGCAAGCCGCGTGTGGAAGGCCAGCGGCGCGTCGGCGTCACCCTGGCACGGGCGCAGGACGTGGAGACCGCACGCGCGAAGGCACGCGCAGCGGCGGAGGCGTTACAGATACGCCTGGAGCCATGAACGCTGCGCAGTGATGCGCGGGCGCGCGGTGCCGCCGCTGGATTCAACCGATCGGTGCAGCCACGCTTAGCGCAGGTCCAACCACACGGCATGGTGATCGCTGCCATCGGCGATCGCCGCATCCGGGCTGTCGTCGGCCGGCCAGAAGATGCCGCTGCCGACCAGGGTGAACTGCCGCGAAGGCAGCACATAGTCCAACCGCATCGTGCCCGCCTGCGGGCCGAAGTCGCCGGTCACCTGCTGTGGATCGCCCATGTGCACCACGCCCTTGGCGGCGTATTCGGCGGTCTTCTGCGGTCCGCCAGCACTGCGCGGCGGCGGATAGCGCAGCACCCGTGGGTGATCGATCAGGGCGCGGATCGCTGCATGGCGGCCGTCGCCATCGACCGGATCGTTATTGAGATCGCCAAGGATCACGAAGCGCGCGTCGGCCGGCAGTCCGCCGCAACGGCCCTGGTCGTCGCAGAGCCATTGCGCGTTGGCAGCATTGTCCAGATACGCGCGCCAGAGCTGCAGTTCGTCATGGTTACGCGCGGCGTTGCGCTTCTCGGCACCGTCGAAGACCGGAGGGGTGGGGTGGGAGACCAGTGCATGCACCACGCCCAGCGGCGTGCGCACCGGGACGTCCCAATGCGACTTCGACGACAGCCGCAACTGCGCCCATACCGCATCGCTGTAGAACGAGCGGCCGCTGGCCGGATCCACCGGCCGCAGCGCGCCGGGCAGGGTGCTCCATTTCAGCAACTGGAAACTGCGCACCGCCTGCGCGTCGATCGGATAGCGCGAGAGCAGCAACATGCCGTATTGACCGGGATGCAAGCCGTAACCCCAGGCATCATTGCCGCGGTTGCGACCTTCGCCGCCGACGCTGCCGTTGCCGTCCAGGTCCAAGCCGCTCGGCACGCCGGTGTTGACCGCTGCCAGATAGCGGTAGGGATAGCGCAACGCGGCGCCACCGCCTGCCTGGGCGATTTCCAGATAGCGCTGCTGGAACAGGTCGGCCGCGCGATGTTGCGGGTCGAAATCGAACTCGTTGAGCAGGACCACATCCGGGCGCACCCGTTGCAGCACCGCGGCAATCTTGCGCGCATGCGCACTATCGCCTTCGAGCTCACGTACCAGGCCGCCGGCCTCGTCGGAGTACAACGAGGTGTTGTAGGTGGCCACGCGCAGCGTGCCCGCTGCCGGCGTATCGGCGCTGGTTGCCGGCGTGGCGGCGCGATGGGCGCAGGCCGTGCACAGCACACCCAGCGCAAGCAACAAGAGGGGTCTGATCATCGCGGCATTCTCGCATGCCAATGTGGCATGCCGAGGTCGGCGGCGACTCAATTGGCGGCAGGCGCGGGCAGGTCACGCCACTGGCGGCCATCGTAGGCTTCCAAGGCGCTGAAGCGCCGCTTGTAGTGCATCTTGGCGTGCCCGTCGATCCAGTACCCCAGATACAGGTGCGCACGGCGCTCGCGGCGCGCCCACTGGATCTGTTGCAGGATGGCGAACGTGCCCAGGCTGCGCTGCGCCACTTCCGGTGCGTAGAAGGTGTAGACCGCCGACAAGGCGTGTTCGGTCACGTCGGTCACCGCCACCGCCAGCAAGCGACCAGGCGCATGATCGACGGCTGGCGCGCGGATCTCCAGGAAGCGGCCATGCGACCAGCCGCCGATCAGAAACTGGTCGAACTCGTTGGCACCATGCGTATCCATGCCGCCACCGGGATGGCGTTGACCGAGATAGTGACGATACAGCGCCAGTTGTTCGGCGGTGCGTTCGGCGGCGACGACGCGCACCACCAGATCCTGGTTGCGTGCCAGGCAGCGACGTTGGCTGCGATCCGGATGGAAGGCGTCCACTGCGATGCGCACCGGCACACAGGCGCGGCACTGCGCGCAATGCGGGCGATAGACCAGATCCCCGGAGCGGCGGAAGCCCCAGGCCAGTGCCTGCGGATAGATCGCGCCCAGACGAGGATCGTGCGGATCGAGCACCAGGTCGCGCGCCTGCCGGTCGGCCCAATAGCCGCAGGGGTGCTCGCCGGTCTGGAACAGGCGCAGGTCGTCGTGGGCGTCGGCATGGATGGCCATGCGTGCAGGATAGCGCTTGCGCGTCGCAGCGGCGGCGACTGTCCGCCGAATGAATCGGCACGTGTCCGGCGTCAACGCAGTGGCTGTCCGCCCGTTGATGAGGGTGTTGGTGACAGCGCTCGGGCGATCCCGGTCTGGCATCTGCGCACGGCGGCCCATGCACGGGCCGTGTGGTTCCCATCTTCCAGGAGTGTCCCATGACGTCCCGCAAACCGCTTCTCGTACTGGCCATCGTGGCCGCCCTGTCCACCGGCTCGGTGCTGGCTGCGACACCGCAGACGACCGGCGATATGCCGCCGCCCAGCAAGCTCGACAAGAACGGCGACGGCATGATCGACCGCAGCGAGGCCGCTGCCGATCCGGCCCTGGCCGCGCGCTTCGATGCCTTGGACACCAACAAGGACGGCAAGCTCTCGCCCGACGAGCGTCCCCATCGCTGGGGTCACGGACGCGGCGGCCCCGACGCCTGGTTCGCCAAGCTCGATGTCAACAAGGACGGTCGCATCAGTCGCCAGGAGGCCCAGGCCGATCCTGCTTTTGCCAAGCGTTTCGACCGCATGGATCTCAACAAGGACGGCTATGTCGATCGCACCGATCGACAGCTGCGCATGCAGCAGCAACGCGACGCCTGGTTCGCCAAGGCCGACACCGACAAGGACGGCAAGTTGAGCAAGGCCGAATTCGACGCGGCCTCGCAGTGGCGCGGCGGCCATGGCCCGGGTGGCATGCAGGGGCACGGCGACCATGGCAACGGCGCGCCGCCGCCGGCACCTGCGACCAATCGCTGAGTGCGCATTGTCCAGGCCGGTCATCGACGGCCTGGATTTCAGGGGTGCTGCGTCGGTCCAATGCAGCAGGCAACACGTTGTACGTCACAAGGCGCCGATCGACCGTGCCCTCCCGCTGTCGCGGGAGGGCACTTAGGGCGCGTCATGCACTTTGAGATGAGAGGCGTTGGCCGCCTGCGGTGCGGAGCGGGTGCTGCCTGGCGCAGGCTTGGCGGGCGCCAATGCAAGCCGCATGTATTGTCTCCACGCGCCACAGGACGCGTCGCACTCACCTCAAAGGACACCGCACGCTCTAGGTTTGGCGGCCGAGGGCGATGGTGGTATCAGTCCTGCTTCCACTTCGTCGGCACTGGATTGGTGACGGTGTTCTTCTCCAGCGTGTAGGTGCCGTTCTGCTGGGCGATCGCCTCGCCGGTATCGACGATGGCGTTCTGGATGAACACATTCTCCTTGCCGCCACGCACGAAGGTCAGCTGGTGGAATGCGGTCTTGTTGCCCCAGTCCTCCGACGGGAGCGAGATGAACCGGATCGTATAGGTCTCGTCCTCGAACGCGCCCTGCAGCACGTAGACGCCGTAGTGGTTTTCGCCCTGCGAGATGATCTTGTACAGGCCGTTGCTGAAGTAATAGATCTCCGCATCGGGGAACGGCTTCTTGTCGTACATCTTCCGGTAGTGCAGCACCTGTTTGAAGGTCGGTGCTCCAAAGCTGACCGCCAGGGTCTTGCCGTCGGGGGAACTGGTCAGCCCCTCCGCGCCGGCGCTCATGCTGACCATCATCAGCAGACTGGTGACGATGCTTGCTCTCACTCCCATGCTCCCGAACTGGTGGACTCCGGGTGCTTATAGCATCGGCGCTCGTGCCCGATGTCGGTTGTCATCGGATGCGGGCGCATCGCTTCGGACTGCGCAATAGCCTGCGCCGTGCGCGATCATCGATGGCCGCCGTTGCGACGACCGTGTGCGCGAGAGTCGGGCGGCATCGCGCATGGCGCGTCGCCGTTGCGTGGCCTGCCGACGATCGACGCTGCGCACCGGGTGGGAGTACGGGCCGCTGGTGATGTGGATTCAGCGCGTGGGCTGGATCCGCACGCGCAGTTCCTCGTCCTGATCGGCGGGTGGCTGTTGTGCTGGGGGAGGTCGCTGCGGCTGGGCGGTTGGTGCGACCTGCGGCGTGGCGGCGGGCGCCGACGCGCCGCGATGGCGCAGGACCACCACCATCGCCACGCCGGCGATCACCACCAGCAAGGCCAGGCGAATGCGCCAGGCCCAGCTGCGCGCGCTGGTGCTCGAGCCGGTCTCGCCGTCGCGGAAGGTGTATTCGGCATGCGGCAGGTCGCGACGTGTTGTGTCGAGCAAGCGTGCCTCGCGCAGCAATTCGCGTGCTTTCGGCTGATCGTTGGCATGCACGATCCACACGGTGGGATGGGCTTGCCCATTGCCCTGGTCGAGATAGCTGAACTGACCGCTGCGTTTGCTCTGGTAGGAGCGGCCATTGCTCATTCGCACTTCGATGCCGGCATCGCGCAACAGCTCGGCGACGCCTTCGGCGGTTTCGATGCGCTGGCTGCTGAAGATCTTGCGCATGGTTCAGTCCTTGGCCGGGACGGCGCTGGCGCTGCCGTCGTGCACGACCCGGATCAAGCCTTCCTGGGTGGTGCTGGCGACCAGCACACCGTCGCGGGTGAAGAATTGTCCACGCGCCAATCCGCGCGAGCCCTGCGCGGTCGGACTGTCGAGCGAATACAGCAACCAGTCGTCGGTGCGGAACGGACGATGGAACCACAACGCATGATCCAGCGACGCCATCTGCACGTTCGGCGTGTAGTAACTGATGCCATGCGGAAAGGTGGAGGTACCGAGCAACTGGAAGTCCGAAGCGTAGGCCAGCAATGCCTGGTGCAGGCCGACGTCGTCGCCGATCGGGTCGTTCAACCGTAGCCACATCTGCTGGAATGGCGGGCGCTTGGGGGGATCGAGTTCGTCGCGTGGGAACACGTGGCGAAATTCGAACGGGCCGCCGCGCGAGAGCCAGCGCTGCACCTTCGCCGGCAAGGTGGCCAGGACTTCCGGCGCCAACGGCGCGGTCGGTGCGATGTCTTCCGGCGGCGGCACGACCGGCATCGCCGACTGGTGCTGGGCGCCGTCCTCGTGCTGCTGGAAGGACGCCGCACAGAAGAAGATCACCTTGCCGTGCTGGATCGCGGTGATGCGACGCACCGAAAAGCTGCCGCCATCGCGCGTGCGATCCACGTCGTAGACGATCGGGTGCTCGATGTCGCCGGCACGCAGGAAGTAGGCGTGCAACGAATGCGCCTGGCGGCCGTTGGTCACCGTCGCCTGCGCGGCGGCGAGCGCCTGGCCGAGCACTTGTCCGCCGAACACGTACTTGGTGCCGATATCGCGGCTCTGCCCGCGGAACAGGTTGTCTTCCAGCCGCTCCAGCGAGAGCAGGCTGATCAGTTCGGAGACCACGGGTGCGGCGGAGGCGGACAAGGGACAGCCCTACAGATGCGACAGACGGCGATTATAGCGGGCCATCGGTCGCTGCCAGCGGCCTCAAGCCTTCTGTAGCCGTGCCACCAGCGCCCGCAAGGCGGCCTGCGCGTCTGCTGCGTACCATCCGTCGACGAAGCGATCCAGTGCGATCAGTTCGGCGGTCAGCGCGGCACGCAGGTCGGCACGGGCGACCTCGCGGGTGGCCAGCATCGGTTGGCGCGGCAGTTGCTGCAGTTCCTGCAGCCAGGCGACCGCGCGTGCGGTCACCAGGTCGCCGTCGACCAATTCGTCGACCAGTCCCAGCTTGACCGCCTGTTCGGCCGGGACCATCGCGCCCGCCACCAGCAGGCGCTCGGCCTGGTGCGCACCGACCACGCGTCGCAGCAGGCGCTGCACGCCCTCCGGCACCGCCAGCCCGACTTGTACTTCGTTCAGGCCGATCGCGTAGGGACGGGTGGCATCGGCGCTGCGCGCCATCACCCGGTAGTCGCAGCACAATGCCAGTACGCAGCCACCGGCCGGTGCATGGCCTCCGATCGCCGCCACCACCGGCACAGGGCTGTTGGCCAGCGTTTGCGCCGCCTGGAAGAAGGCGGTCCAACTGGCCAGCAGGGCGACGCGATCGTTGCCGTGCGACAGCAGGTGCGGCACGTCCATGCCGCCGGAGAAGATCCGCTCACTGCCCGAGAGCACGATGCCGTCGGTCTCATCGGCAGCCTGCTGTACCGCAGCGGTCAGTGCCTGGCAGAGCGCGGTATCGAGCGCGTTGACCGGCGGGCGTGCCAGGCGGATTTCGCGGACGCGGCCATGGTCTAAGATCTGGATGCTCATTCGGGGCTCCTGGAGATCGGATCATGATAGACGGCAGTCAAAGCCGGCGACGTATCGGCGCCATCGCGTTGCTGGGTGCGGTGGCATGGTTGGTCAGTGCGGGCGCGGCGGCGGCCTGCCTGCCCGAGTTCAAGGATGGCTGGATTCGCCTGCCGGCACCGGGCGGCATGGGAATGGCGGCAGGATTCGGCAGTTTCCACAATGGCTGCAAGCAGCCTGTGCGGGTGACCTCGGTCAGCAGCAGCGCGTTCGCCGATGTGTCGTTGCACGAGACCACGCTGGTCGATGGCGTCAGCCGCATGCGCGCAGTGCCGGCGCTGGTGCTGCCGCCCGGTGGCGCGGTGACGCTGGCGCCGGGCGGTCTGCACCTGATGCTGATGGATCCGGGCAAGCCGGTGCAGGCCGGTCAGAGCGTGCCGGTGCGCTTTGTGCTGGACGATGGCCAGAAGATCCAGGGCGCCTTGCAGGTGCGCACGCCCTAAGCGCTGCGCAGGCCCGCCGGCCGTTGATCGGCGCGCCGTATCGCTCGCCTGATCGTTGGCGTCGGTTGCACGCATGACGCAGATCGCACTGCAGAAACGACAACGGCGGCATCCGTGGATGCCGCCGTGCCGATGTTGCCGCCCCTGCGTCAGCCGCAGGCGCTGCGGACCGCGTCTGGCAGCGGCGCGCTCTTGCCGGTCTGGGTGTCGATCCACACCACCACCACGTTACCGTCCGAATACAGCACCTCGGCGCGTTGCTGGTCGACGATGCGATGGCCGATGGTGACGCTGCTGGTGCCCAGGCGTTCGACGAACAGCTCTACCACGATGTCGTTGGGCCACACCAATGGCTGCTTGTAGTTGACGTTGGCCGCCGCCACCACCGGCGCGATGCGATCGGTCATCGCGACCCCGTCCACGCCCAGCATCCAGCGCACACGCGCTTCCTCCAGGTAGGAGATGTACTTGGCGTTGTTGACATGGCCCATGCTGTCCATGTCGCGCCAGCGCACACTGATCGGAATGCGGGCCAGGGTCTTGTGTTCGCTCATCGGCTTGCCTTTTTCGTTGCGGTCTTCTTGCTGGCGGACTTGGCGACCTTGGTCGCCTTCTCGGGTTTGCTCTTGCGTGGCGGGCGAGCATCGGGCTTGTTGGCCATCGCCGCCGGACGGGTCTCGCGCGCCTTCACCGACGGCAGCATCTTGGCCAGGAACTGTCCGGTATAGGACGCCGGTTCGGCGGCGACCTGTTCCGGTGTGCCGGACACCAGGATGGTGCCGCCGCGGTGGCCGCCTTCCGGGCCCAGGTCGACGATCCAGTCGGCGGTCTTGATCACGTCCAGGTTGTGTTCGATCACCACCACCGTGTTGCCTTCGTCGCGCAGCTTGTGCAACACGCCCAGCAAGGCCTCGATGTCGTGGAAGTGCAGGCCGGTGGTCGGCTCGTCGAGGATGTACAGGGTGCGGCCGGTATCGCGACGCGACAGCTCCTTGGACAGCTTGACGCGCTGCGCCTCGCCGCCGGACAGCGTGGTCGCGCTTTGACCCAGCTTGATGTAACTCAAGCCGACATCGACCAGGGTCTCCAGCTTGCGCGCGATCGCCGGCACCGGCTCGAACAGCTTGAGCGCGTCTTCGACGGTCATTTCCAGCACGTCGTTGATGGTGTGGCCCTTGTAGAGAATCTCCAGGGTTTCGCGGTTATAGCGCTTGCCATGACAGACGTCGCAGGGCACATACACGTCCGGCAGGAAGTGCATCTCCACCTTGATCAAGCCGTCGCCCTGGCAGGCCTCGCAGCGTCCGCCGCGCACGTTGAAGCTGAAGCGGCCCGGCGAGTAGCCGCGCGCGCGCGACTCCGGCACCTGGGCGAACAACTCGCGCAGGGGGGTGAACAGGCCGGTGTACGTGGCCGGGTTGGAGCGCGGCGTGCGTCCGATCGGCGACTGGTCGATGTCCACGACCTTGTCGAACAGATCCAGGTTGTCGATCTCGCGGTACGGCGCCACCGGGTGCGAGGCGCCGTTGATCTCGTTGGCCGCCAGCGAGAACAAGGTGTCGTTGATCAAGGTCGACTTGCCCGAGCCGGAGACGCCGGTGATGCAGGTCAACAATCCGGCCGGGATGTCCAGATCGACATTCTTGAGGTTGTTGCCGGTCGCCCCGCGCAGATGCAGCATCATCTTCGGATTGGGCTTGTGGCGCTGGCTGGGGATTTCGATCCGGCGCTTGCCCGACAGGTACTGGCCGGTCAGCGAGCGCGGCGAATCGAGAATGTCCTGCAGGCTGCCCTGGCCGCAGATCTCGCCGCCATGCACGCCTGCGCCCGGACCGATGTCCAGCACGTGGTCGGCCAGCCGGATCGCATCCTCGTCATGCTCGACCACGATCACCGTGTTGCCGAGGTCGCGCAGCCGGGTCAGCGTGCCGAGCAGGCGCTCGTTGTCGCGCTGGTGCAGGCCGATCGACGGCTCGTCGAGCACGTACATCACCCCGACCAGGCCGGCACCGATCTGGCTGGCCAGGCGGATGCGCTGGGCCTCGCCGCCGGACAAGGTGTCGGCCTTGCGCTCCAGGGTCAGATAATCCAGGCCGACATCGACCAGAAAGCCCAGGCGCTCGGCAATCTCCTTGACGATCTTGGCAGCGATCTCGCCGCGCCAGCCCGGCAGCGCCAGCTCGCGGAAGAAGCGCAGCGCCTCGTTGACCGGCAGCACCACCAGGTCCGGCAGCGGGCGATCGGCGACGAACACGTTGCGCGCGGCGCGATTGAGGCGGGTGCCCTGGCAGGCCGGGCAGGGTTGCTGGCTGATGTACTTGGTCAGCTCCTCGCGCACGGCCGGCGATTCGGTCTCGCGGTAGCGCCGTTCCAGGTTGGGCAGGATGCCCTCGAAGCGGTGCTTGCGGGTGGTGCGCCCGCCAGCGTCGGTGAAGTAGGTGAAGCTGATGACGTCATCGCCGCTACCGTACAGCACCGCCTGGCGCACCTTGGCCGGCAGCGAGTTCCAGACCGCATCGACGTCGAACTTGTAGTGCTTGGCCAGCGAGGCGATCAACTGGAAGTAATAGGCGTTGCGCCGGTCCCAGCCGCGCACCGCACCGGCCGACAGCGACAGCTCCGGATGCACCACCACCCGCTCGGGGTCGAAGAATTCGGCCACGCCCAGGCCATCGCAGCTGGGGCAGGCGCCGACCGGTGCGTTGAAGGAGAACAGACGCGGTTCCAGCTCCGGCAGCGAGTAGTCGCACACCGGGCAGCTGTACTTGGACGAAAACAGGTGCGGGCCGGCGGTCGCATCGTCCAGCGACTGCACCGCCACCATGCCATCGCCGAGCTTGAGCGCGGTCTCGAAGCTTTCGGCCAGCCGCTGCTTGATGTCTTCGCGCGGGCGGAAGCGATCGATCACCGCTTCGATGGTGTGCTTCTGGCGCAGTGCCAGCGCCGGCACCGCGTCGATCTCGTACAGCTCGCCGTCCACGCGTACGCGCACGAAACCCTGCGCGCGCAACTGCTCGAACACCTGCGCGTGCTCGCCCTTGCGCTCGCGGATCACCGGTGCCAGCAGCATGTAGCGCTGCTCGGCATCCAGGCCCAGCACGTGGTCCACCATCTGGCTGACGGTCTGCGCTTCCAGCGGGAAGCCGTGGTCCGGGCAGCGCGGCTGGCCGACCCGTGCGTACAGCAGGCGCAGGTAGTCGTAGATCTCGGTGATCGTGCCGACGGTGGAGCGCGGGTTGTGCGAGGTGGACTTCTGCTCGATGGAAATGGCCGGCGACAGACCCTCGATGTGGTCCAGGTCGGGCTTTTCCATCACGCTGAGGAACTGGCGGGCATACGCCGACAGCGACTCGACATAGCGTCGCTGGCCTTCTGCATAGATGGTGTCGAACGCCAGCGACGACTTGCCCGAGCCGGACAGGCCGGTGATCACGATCAGTTTGTCGCGAGGCAGGTCGAGGTCGATGTTCTTGAGGTTGTGCGTCCGCGCGCCGCGGATGCGGATGAAATCCATCGCCATGGGGGATCCGATGTCGGGCCGGCGAACCGGCGTGGTGCGAGCGTGCTCAGCAGGGATTGGGTGGCAATCGACCAGCCTACCCGCCGACCTAGGTGAGGGCAATTGCCGCAAACACCAGGCTGGCGGGGCGGTGGTGGTGGCTGGATGATCCGTTCCATCGGCGGGATGGGCGGCACGGACGGCAGACGGGCTTGCGACTTGACCGCAAACCCGCTAGGGGGCTATGATTCCGCTCCTGTCTGCCCGGGTCGGGCATGGCAGGCGACCATAATAACTACAGAGGAACACCTGGTCATGTACGCAGTTCTGGTAACCGGCGGTAAGCAATACCGCGTCGCGCAGGGCGAAACGCTCCGCGTTGAAAAGCTCGAGGCCGAAGCTGGCAACGAGATCACGTTCGACACCGTCCTGATGCTGGGCGACAGCGATGGCATCAAGGTGGGCGACGCGCTCAAGGGCGCCACCGTCACCGCCAAGGTCGTGGCCCACGGCCGCGCCGACAAGGTGCGCATCATCAAGTTCCGTCGCCGCAAGCACCACATGAAGCGTCAGGGACACCGTCAGCATTACACCGAAATCGAGATCACCGGCATTGCCGGTGGCGACAAGAAGTAAGGAGAAGCAGTCATGGCACACAAAAAAGGCGTAGGTTCCTCGCGCAACGGCCGCGACTCCAACCCGAAGTACCTGGGCGTGAAGATGTTCGGCGGCCAGGCCATCGAGGCTGGCAACATCATCGTCCGTCAGCGTGGCACCCAGTTCCATCCGGGCGCCGGCGTTGGCCTGGGTCGCGACCACACGCTGTTCGCGCTGGTCGATGGCAAGGTGGAGTTCTCCACCAAGGGCCCGAAGAAGCGTCGCACCGTCAGCGTGGTCGCTGAGGCGTAATCGCCCGCGCCCTGCAGGACTCCGTCAGGCGCATTGCCCGGCGGATGCGACGGAAAGCCCCGCTTCGGCGGGGTTTTTCGTTTGACGGCAGCGAGGGGCGATGACGGAGTGGGATGCGCATGCGGATCCCGGCTGCGGTAGGCCCTCGTCTGTTGCTGTTGGCATGCCGGCAAGGCCCGCGCTGTCGCGTTGTCATTCATTTCAAACTACGAAAGCCAATCCCATGAAGTTAGTCGACGAAGCAGAAATCCTGGTGACCGCCGGTAATGGCGGCAACGGTTGTGTCGGCTTCCGCCGCGAGAAGTTCATTCCGTTGGGTGGGCCGGATGGTGGTGACGGCGGCAATGGCGGTAGCGTCTGGCTGATCGCCGACGAGAACCTCAATACCCTGGTCGACTTCCGTCATGAGCGCAGCTTCAAGGCGCAGCGCGGCGAGAACGGCATGGGGCGGCAGATGTACGGCAAGGCGGGCGAGGACCGCATCATCACGGTGCCGGTCGGCACGGTGGTGATGAACGTACAGACCGACGAGGTCATTGGCGATTTGACCCAGCATGGCGACCGCCTGCTGGTGGCCCGTGGCGGCAAGGGCGGGCTGGGCAACATGCATTTCAAGAGCTCGGTGAACCGCGCGCCGCGCCAGGCGACCCCGGGCGAAGAGGGGGAGGAGCGCCTGCTCAAGCTGGAACTCAAGTTGTTGGCCGACGTTGGCCTGCTGGGTTTCCCCAATGCCGGCAAGAGCACGCTGATCCGTGCGGTGTCGGCGGCGACCCCGAAGGTGGCCGACTATCCGTTCACCACGTTGTATCCCAATCTGGGCGTGGTCAGCGTCGAGGCGCATCGCAGCTTCGTCATTGCCGACGTGCCTGGATTGATCGAGGGGGCTGCCGATGGCGCCGGCCTTGGCACCCAGTTCCTGCGCCATCTGCAGCGCACCCGCCTGCTGTTGCACCTGGTGGACATCTCGCCGGCGCTCGGCGTCTACGAGGAGGGTGGGGTAGATGCGGTCTCGCCAGCCGATCAGGTGCGCACGATCGAGCGCGAGCTGCAGCGTCACGACCCGGAGCTGCTGGACAAGCCGCGCTGGCTGGTGTTGAACAAGGCCGATCTGATGTTCGAGGACGAGGCGAGGGCGACTGCCGAGGCGATCGTGGCCGAGCTCGGCTGGACGGGGCCTTGGTACCTGGTGTCGGCCTTGGGTCGCGAGGGTACCTTCCCGATCATGAAGGACGTGATGGCCTTTTTCGATCGTCAGCGCGAAGCGGCGCTGGAGGCGCGCGATGCCGGCTGAGCGGGTGGCTGGGCACGCAAAAAACCCGGCCAAGGCCGGGTTTTTCTGTGCCGCTGCGCGCCAGGCGCGCAACGATGCCGGCGCTGAGCGCTTAGGCGGCGGCCTTGATGGCCTTGATGCGCGCAGTCAGGCGGCTCTTGTGGCGAGCAGCCTTGTTCTTGTGGATCAGGCCACGGGCGCTGAAACGGTCGAGGATCGGCTGGGCGACGGCGAAAGCGGCTTCGGCGCCGGCAGCATCGTTGGCGTCAAGGGCCTTGATCACCTTCTTGACGGCGGTGCGCAGCATCGAACGCTGACCGGTGTTGCGCTCGTTGCGCACGACGGTCTGCTTGGCGCGCTTCTTGGCGGACTTGATATTGGCCACGGTGGTGGTTTCCTGAAGAATCGGTGTAGTGGAAAAAGCAAGCGCGAAAGTATGATGGAACCAGATATGTACGTCAAGTCAGTTGTCAAGAGGGGTTATCAGTGAGCGCTCCTCGCATGTTGAGGGGGCTGCTCTCGTTCAGCAGCATGACCATGGTCTCGCGGGTGCTGGGCTTGGTGCGCGATCAGGCCATCTCCACCACGTTCGGGGCCAATGCCGTCACCGATGCGTTCTGGGTAGCGTTCCGCATCCCCAATTTCCTGCGCCGATTGTTCGCCGAAGGCTCCTTCGCCACCGCGTTCGTGCCGGTGTTCACCGAGGTCAAGGAGACCCGTCCGCACGCCGACCTGCGCGAGTTGATGGCGCGCGTGTCCGGCACCCTCGGCGGCATGTTGTTGCTGGTGACCGCCTTGGGCTTGATCTTCGCCCCGCAGCTGGCCTCGGTGTTCTCTGATGGTGCAGCGACCGACCCAGCGAAGTATGGCTTGCTGATGGATCTGCTGCGGCTGACCTTTCCGTTCCTGCTGTTCGTTTCGCTGACTGCGCTGGCCGGCGGGGCGCTCAACAGTTTTCAGCGCTTCGCCATCCCGGCGCTGACGCCGGTGATCCTCAACCTGTGCATGATCGCCGGCGCGCTGTGGTTGGCGCCACGGCTGGAGGTGCCGATTCTGGCGCTGGGCTGGGCAGTGTTGGTCGCCGGCGCGTTGCAGTTGCTGTTCCAATTGCCGGCGCTGAAGGGCATCGACCTGCTGACCCTGCCGCGCTGGGGCTGGCATCACCCGGATGTGCGCAAGGTGCTGACCTTGATGATCCCGACCTTGTTCGGCTCGTCGATCGCGCAGATCAATCTGATGCTGGACACGGTCATCGCCGCGCGCCTGAGCGACGGCTCGCAATCGTGGCTGTCGCTGGCCGATCGTTTTCTGGAATTGCCGTTGGGCGTGTTCGGGGTGGCGCTGGGCACCGTGATTCTGCCGGCGCTGGCGCGCCATCACGTCAAGACCGACCGCGCTGCGTTCTCCGGGGCGCTGGATTGGGGTTTCCGCACCACCTTGCTGATCGCGATGCCGGCGATGCTGGGCCTGTTGTTGTTGGCCGAGCCGCTGGTGGCCACCTTGTTCCAGTACCGCCAGTTCACTGCCTTCGATACCCGCATGACGGCGCTGTCGGTGTATGGCCTGAGCTTCGGCCTGCCGGCTTACGCCATGCTCAAGGTGCTCCTGCCGGCGTTCTACGCGCGTCAGGACACCCGCACGCCGGTGCGCGCCGGCGTGGCGGCATTGGTCGCCAACATGGTGTTCAACTTCGCCTTCCTGGCGGTGCTCTACCACCTGATGGTGCCGGCGGAGTTGCGCGCGCAGGGTGTGATGGCAGCCGTGGGCAAGCAGCCGGGTCTGCATCTGGCGCTGGGCCTGGCCAGTGCGCTGTCCAGCTACCTCAATCTCGGCCTGCTGTGGTACTGGCTGGGCAAGTCCGGGGTCTATCAGCGGCGTCCCGGGTGGGCGGGCTACGCGCTGCGACTGTTCTTAGCCTCTCTGGCGATGGTCTGCGTGCTGCTGGGGCTGCTGTGGTGGCTGCCGTCCTTCACCGCGATGGACAAGTGGCAGCGGATCGGCTGGCTGGCGGTGCTGGTCGGTAGCGGTGGTCTGACCTATCTGGTAGCGCAGCTGGCGCTTGGATTGCGGCCGCGGCACCTGCGCGAGCATTAGTCGTGGTCGCTGCCTCGCACCAACGCCGGCATCTGTGGCCGGCGTCGCTTGGCCGGCGGCGGGCTCGTGGCTTGACAGCCCCGGCTATACTCGGGGGTTACGCATCAATGAGGGTGGCCGCGGGCCGGTGTCGCTTTGGAACGAGCAATGAGCAGGCTGTTTAGAGACGTCGACGGTGAGGTGCTGTGTCCGCGCGGAAGCGTGGTTTGCATCGGTGCCTTCGACGGCCTGCACCTGGGCCACCGCGCGCTGGTGCAGCACGCGGTGGCACGCGCACGCGCGCTGGATGTGCCGGCGGTGGCGATCAGTTTCGAGCCCTTGCCGCGCGAGTTTTTCGCCCCATCCGCACCGCCGCCGCGGTTGACCCTGGCGCGCAGCAAGGTCGAGGGCCTGTACCGCTTCGGCGTCGACAGCGTCGGCATGATCCGCTTCGATCGCCGGTTGGCCTCGCTCAGTGCCGAGGACTTCGTCCGCCTGGCCTTGGTCGGTCGCCTGGCCGCGCGCGAGGTCTGGATCGGACCGGAGTTCCGCTTCGGCCATCGCCGGGCGGGCGATGTCGCCTTGTTGCGTGCGTTGGGAGCCCAGCACGGCTTCGTCGCTGACGAGATTGCACCGGTGCACCTGCATGGCGAGCGGATTTCCGCCACCCGCATCCGCGAATCGCTGGTGGCTGGCCGCTTCGCGCATGCCGCCGAGCTGTTGGGGCGGCCGTATGCCATCGGTGGACGGGTGGTGCGCGGCCAGCAACTGGGTCGCACGCTGGGCTATCCGACCGCCAATCTGCGGTTCCCGCGCACACCGGCGCTGTCCGGCATCTATGCGACGCGGGTGCACGGCGTTGCCGACCAGCCTTGGCCGTCGGTCTCCAGCTTCGGGACCCGGCCGACCGTGGCCGGTGTGGAGCCCTTGCTGGAAGCGCACTTGTTCGATTTTCAGGGCGATCTCTACGGTCGCCACATCGAAGTGGAATTCGTCGCCAAGCTGCGCGACGAGGAAAAATTCGATGGCCTGGACGCGCTGACCGCGCAGATGCATCGCGACGCCGCACAGGCACGCGCGCTGCTCGGCGGACGCGCCGCTGCGACCGCTCGCCAGGTCAGCCATTCTTTGCACGCGCCCGCGTCTTCGACGGGCGGTGAAGGCGCGACTCCCGCGCAAGCGTCCGCACCCTGGGGTGCTGGCGTTTCAACGACAGCAGCGCAACGGTAGATCCCCGTGACCCAAGATTACAAAGCCACCCTCCATCTACCCGCAACGGAATTCCCGATGCGCGGCGACCTGCCCAAGCGCGAGCCGGCGATGCTCGAGCGCTGGGAGCGCGAGGGCCTGTACGCGCAACTGCGCGCACAGGCGGCCGGGCGTCCGTTGTTCGTGCTGCATGACGGCCCGCCGTACGCCAATGGCCAGATCCATCTCGGCCATGCGGTCAACAAGATCCTCAAGGACATCATCGTCAAGTCGCGCTATCTGGCTGGCTTCGATGCGCCTTACATCCCAGGCTGGGACTGCCACGGTCTGCCGATCGAGATCGCGGTCGAAAAGCAGTGGGGCAAGGTCGGCACCAAGCTGGACGCGGTGGCGTTCCGGCAGAAGTGCCGCGAATACGCCGAAGAGCAGATCGATCTGCAGCGCCGCGATTTCAAGCGGCTGGGCGTCATCGGCGATTGGGACAACCCATACAAGACCTTGAGCTTCGAGTTCGAGGCCAACGAGATCCGTGCGCTGGCCAAGGTCGTGGCCAATGGTCACCTGGTGCGCGGTGCCAAGCCGGTGTACTGGTGCTTCGATTGCGGTTCGGCGCTGGCCGAAGCGGAAATCGAATACCACGACAAGACCTCGCCGGCGATCGATGTGGCCTACGCTGCGCGCGACAGCCGCCAACTGGCGTCCGCCTTTGGCGTGGCGCTGCCGGACGGTGTCGAGGTGGCGGTGCCGATCTGGACCACCACGCCATGGACACTGCCGGCTTCGCTGGCGGTGTCGCTGGGTGCGGAAATCGACTACGTGCTGGCCGAAGGGCCGGTGCATGAAGGCCGGCCGCGCTGGCTGGTGCTGGCATCCACCCTGGCCGAGCGCACGTTGGCCCGTTACGGCGTGAACACGCTGGTGGTGCACGGCCACGCGACCGGCGCTGCGCTGGAAAACCTGTTGCTGGCGCACCCGTTCTATCCCGAGCGCGACATCCCGCTGCTCAATGGCGAACACGTGTCCGATGCCGAAGGTACCGGTGCGGTGCATACCGCGCCTGGTCACGGCCAGGAAGACTATGCGGTCAGCCTGAAGTACGGCGTGGTCGAGCGCTACACCGCGGCCCAGCTCAATCCGGTCGACGGCGCTGGTCTGTATCTGCCGTCCACGCCGCCGGCCGGTGAGCTGGTGTTGGCCGGGCAGCACATCTGGAAGGCGCAGCACGCCATCATCGAATTGCTGCGCACCGAGGGGGCGCTGTTGGCGGCGGTGGACATCCAGCACAGCTATCCGCACTGCTGGCGGCACAAGAAGACCCCGCTGGTGTTCCGCGCCACGCCGCAATGGTTCATCTCGATGGAAAAGGCGCATCTGCGCCGCGACGCCTTGCAGGCGATCGAGACGGTGGGCTGGTTCCCCGGCTGGGGCAAGGCGCGCATCGCCGGCATGGTCGAGGGCCGGCCGGACTGGACGATCTCGCGCCAGCGCACCTGGGGCGTGCCGATCGCGCTGTTCATCCATCGCGAGACCGGGGAGCCGCATCCGCGCAGCGTGGAGCTGCTGCGACAGGCGGCCGATCGCGTGCAGGCCGGCGGCATCGATGCCTGGTATGCGCTGGATCCGGCCGAACTGCTGGGCGCCGACGCGACGCAGTACGAGAAGGTCACCGACACGCTCGATGTGTGGTTCGATTCCGGCGTCACCCACGAGGGCGTGCTGCTGGCGCGCGGCCTGGGCAAGCCGGCCGACCTGTACCTGGAAGGCTCCGATCAGCACCGTGGCTGGTTCCAGTCCTCGCTGCTCAGCGGCGTGGCCATCGACAAGGCGGCGCCCTACAAGCAGTGCCTCACCCATGGCTTCACCGTGGACGAGCACGGCCGCAAGATGTCCAAGTCGCTGGGCAATGGCATCGAGCCGCAGGACATCATGAAGACCCTGGGCGCAGACATCCTGCGCCTGTGGATCGCCTCGGCCGACTACAGCAACGAGATGTCGTTGTCGCAGGAGATCCTCAAGCGCAATGCCGATGCCTACCGGCGTCTGCGCAACACCGCGCGCTTCCTGCTGGGCAACCTGGACGGCTTCGATCCGGCGCAGCACCTGCGTCCGCTCGAAGACATGGTGGTGCTGGATCGCTGGATCGTGCATCGCGCCTTCGAACTGCAGGAAAAGATCAAGGCGGCCTACGACAGCTACAACATGGCCGAGATCGTTCAGCTGCTGCTGAACTTCTGCAGCGTCGATCTGGGCTCGCTGTACCTGGACGTGACCAAGGACCGGCTGTACACGATGCCGACCGATTCGCACGGCCGGCGCTCGGCGCAGAGCGCCATGTACCGCATCGCCGAGGCGTTCACCCGCTGGATCGCGCCGATCCTCAGCTTCACCGCCGACGAGCTGTGGGGCTATCTGCCGGGTGAGCGTGCCGGCAACGTGCTGTTCACCACCTGGTACGACGGTCTGGCGCCGATGCCGGCCGAGGCGCCGCTGAGCGCGTCCGAGGTCGATCAACTGCTGGCGCTGCGCGAGCAAGTGGCCAAGGTACTCGAACCGATGCGCGCCAACGGCGCCATCGGCGCGGCGCTGGAGGCGGAGATCACCGTGGCCGCCAGCCAGGCACAGGCCGAGCGCTGGCAACCGCTGGCCGACGAGCTGCGCTTCCTGTTCATCAGCGGCGACGTGCAGGTGCGGGCAGCGACGACCGATGAGGTGTTCGTCAGCGCGCAGCCGACCAACAAGCCCAAGTGCGTGCGCTGCTGGCACCACCAGGCCAGCGTCGGCAGCGATCCGCGCCATCCGGAGCTGTGCAGCCGCTGCGTCAGCAACATCGAAGGCCCAGGCGAGGTGCGGCGCTGGTTCTGACCGGTCGCAGCCCTGACGTGCCGACAACGCCGGGCAGGGGGGGCGTGGCAGCGGATGGCCCTGCTGCTGCGGTCACTGCCCATCGGCTGGCTGAAGCGCAGCGCACGCCGGGTCGCCGCGCCGGCTGGCAGGCCGGACCCGGCGTGCGATGCTCCCGTTCCTCTCTCCATCCCTGGCATCGTGCTCCGCGCGGCACGATGCCCTCCACCTGCGACCTGTCGACATGAGTCAACGCACCACCCCCTCCGCCCTGATCTGGCTGCTGCTGTCGGCCGCGGTGATCGGCCTGGACCAATGGAGCAAGGCCTGGGTACTGTCCAGCCTGCCCGAGTACACGCCGGTGCCGGTGATCGATGGCTTCTGGAACTGGTTCCGGACCTATAACACCGGTGCCGCCTTCAGCTTCCTGAGCGATGCCGGTGGCTGGCAGCTGTGGTTCTTCGTGGTGCTGGCCCTGGGCATCAGCGGGCTGCTGACGTTCTGGCTGGCGCGCACCGGGCGCGGCGAGTGGCGCAGCGCACTGCCGTACGCACTGGTGATCGGCGGGGCGATCGGCAATGTGATCGACCGGCTGATGCACGGCCACGTGGTCGATTTCATCCAGTGGTATGTCGGCCAGCATGTCTGGCCGGCCTTCAATTTGGCCGACTCGGCGATCGTCGGTGGCGCCATCGGCATCGCCGTGTTCGGCCTGTTCGACGGCAAGCGCCGTGCAAAAGCGGGATAATCCCATGCCACTGTCTTCATTGACGCATCCGGCCACCGCTGGCTGGAGGATCTGATCTATGGATGTTCTGCTCGCCAATCCCCGTGGTTTCTGCGCTGGCGTCGACCGCGCCATCGAGATCGTCAAGCGCGCCATCGAAACGCTTGGCGCGCCGATCTATGTGCGTCATGAGGTGGTGCACAACCGCTTCGTGGTCGACGACCTCAAGCAGCGTGGCGCGATCTTCGTCGAGGAACTGGACGAGGTGCCGGACAGCGCCACGGTGATCTTCAGCGCCCATGGCGTGTCACAGGCGGTGCGCCATGAGGCCGAGCGCCGCGGGCTGAAGGTGTTCGACGCCACCTGTCCGCTGGTCACCAAGGTGCATTTCGAAGTCGCCCGGCACTGCCGCGCCGGCCGCGACGTGGTGCTGATCGGGCACGCCGGCCACCCGGAGGTCGAGGGCACGATGGGGCAGTGGAACCGCGAGCGCGGGGTTGGGCAGATCTATCTGGTCGAGGACATCGAGCAGGTGGCCACGCTGCAGATCCGGCAGCCGGAGAACCTGGCCTACACCACCCAGACCACGCTGTCGGTCGACGACACCCTGGGCATCATCGAAGCCTTGCGCGCCCGCTATCCGGCGATGCAGGGGCCCAAGAACGACGACATCTGCTATGCCACCCAGAACCGCCAGGATGCGGTACGCGACCTGGCCCGCCAGTGCGATCTGGTGCTGGTGGTCGGCTCGCCCAACAGCTCCAATTCCAACCGGCTCAGCGAGCTGGCCAAGCGCGACGGAGTGGAGTCCTACCTGATCGATAACGCCAGCGAGATCGATCCGGCGTGGGTCGCCGGCAAGCAACGTATCGGCCTGACCGCCGGCGCTTCGGCGCCGCAGGTGCTGGTCGACGGAGTCATCGCCCGCCTGCGTGAGCTGGGAGCCGATGGCGTCTCCGAGCTGTCGGGCGAGCCCGAATCGATGGTGTTCGCGCTGCCCAAGGAACTGCGTCTGCGCCTGGTCAGTTGATCGCTGCGCGCGGAGGTGTGGTGCCCATCTGTGGCGCCGCGCGGCCGCCGCCAGCAAGTACCGGCCGCCAGCGCGCAGCGGTTGCGCCGCGTCGGCACCGACTCAACGATGCTGGATCCCGCGCTGCCGGCCCTGTGCATCGAACACGATACGCAGCGTGTCGCGGTCGCCTTCCACATCGTCCGGCAGCCAGCGCAGATGTGAGCCGCGGCCCGATCAACAGGTAGACATGGTCCACCTGCGGCGGATTGGCCAGCAGCGCGGCGCGCTGCTGTTGCAGCGCCGTCGCGACGCGGTAGAAACCTTCGAAATCGATCCGCTCCACTGCCGCGTTGTTCGCGGCCGGGGTATCGCGTGGCAGCAGTCGGCGCGGGTTCGATGCCGGTCCCTTTTCCACACGCCGTTCTTGAAGGTGTATTCGTCCACCGCCTCGGGCCGCTCCGGGTCGAGCAGTTCGAGCTTGATGCGGCCGTCGTCGTAGGCGTGAATGGCGTGGAAGACGCGCACGTCGCGGCCTGCCAGGCTGGGGAGCGCCAACAGCGCCAACAGCGCTGCCAACAGCCGTTCGCGGTCGAACAGCAGGTTGTCGGGCTGCGGGCCGGTGTCAGGATCGGGCAACGACGCAGCCGCGTCGGGCGTGGCATCGTGAGGCGCGCGATAAAGCTGCGGCGATCGCGCAGGTTGTGCGGCACTTGCTGTGCCGACGGTGGCGGGCGTCCGGCGGGGCGCTGCCAGGGTCTCGTCAACGGTGCGCCAGGCTGCGCCCCCGATCGCCGCCGGCCAGGATCAGCACCACGCATGCGAATGCCAGCGGGCTGGAGGGCGCCTTCATGCGTCCTCCAGCCGGATGTGGGCAGCGTCCTGCGGATCGTAGAGTCGCGGGACGCGTTCACGCGGCAGGCTCGCCAGTTCGATCAGCGGCACGAAGCACCGCACGCTGGCCTCGTGCGTGACGCCCTGTGCATCCTCGAATGCCAGCTGGAACGCGACCTGCGGCTGTTCGTTGAGATAATTCCCGGTCTGGCGCACGTCCAGGATGCGGGCAACGGTCCGGATCCCCCGGTACTTCACGGCCTCGCTCTTGGCATCCATCCGCAGTGCGCGCGCCAGCAGGCGCAGGCCCAGCAGATAGAGCGTGTTATGTACTTTGAGGTGAGTGCGAAGCATCCTGTGGCGCGTCGAGACAAGGCGTGCGCTGCGGCCCAGGCTGGCCGCCTGGGCAAGGCGCGCAACGCGGTATCGGCGCGCCACAGGAGGCTTCCCACAGGGTTGGCCGTCAGCGGCACGGAGCGGGCGCCGCGCGGCTTGCCTTGGCGCCACCAAGCCGGCGCCGCGCAGCATCCGCTCCGCACCGCTGACAGCCAACGCATCTCATCTCAAAGTGCATAACATGCTCTAGGCGCACAGGATCAATGGGCACACCAGTAGTGGGTGGCCAAGCGACAGGAAGGTCCAGCCCAGTCCCTGGCTTTGCACGCGCCAGGCCGCGATGTAGGCCACCCCGACCAGGGCCAGCAGCAGCGCGCCGAGGCTGCCTCGCAGCCAGAGCGCGCGGCGGTTCCATTCTGGCTGCGCGCCCTCCATCACCACATGGGGAGGCGCGCCAGGCGCGGTACTCACTTTGACGCGATGGTGCTTGCCGACCTCGAACCGCCACTGCTCCGGGGCGGTCCACCAGAAGCAGCGTGTCGCTGATGCGCGTGCCGGACAGAGTGTCGAATCCCAGGACGACCCGCCATTGCGTCAGGCCCTTCACCTGGACGCCGGTCGGCTATGCCTGCTCGACTTCGGCGTCGCGGTTCGCGCCGCTGGCGAGGACGCCTTGCACGTGCTGTAGCGGGCAGCGGTCGCAGCGACAACTTGTCCAAATACGCGTAGAGCAGCCACAGCCACAGGCCCAGCGAGCCTGCCAGCAGGGCCAGTGCCCGCCCACCACGGCGCGCTACGGTCGCCGGGTGTGACGGGCCAGGCAGTGGCGAAGTAGAGCAAGCAGGGAAGGGGGACGGCGAAGCCCAGCAGGCCCGTCCCAGCACCACAGGAGCTTGTTCATCGGCATGTCCGGAACGCAAAGGGCGCGCATGCTACGGCACGCCGTGCCGCCAAGATGTGCCGACCGGGGCCGGCGATTGACCGGCCCGGGGCACGCTCCTACAATTGGCGGCTCGCCGGAATAGCTCAGTTGGTAGAGCGGCGCATTCGTAATGCGTAGGTCGCAGGTTCGATTCCTGTTTCCGGCACCACGTTTCATCCAGGGTCGGCCAGTGGTCGATCCTGTCGCATTCAGGGCGTTCGCCCAGACTCCCGTCGATTCCATGCCTGCCGCGGCGAATGCGGCTGCAGCGCGTTGCGCGCGCGCGACGCTGCGACAACATGTCGCACGAAAATGCGCGCATTTGTTGCGATGGATCATTGCCAACTGCTTTCGTGCAGGTGCAGCAAAGTCTAAAATTAGGAAGCTAACCCGTGCCCGCGATCCGGGCGATCCAACCGCCAGAGGGCGGTCGGCCGCTCCCGGTGGAAGGCGAGACACGAGGCTGGCGTTCCTTCGCACTTGGATCGACCGATGATTCCGTTGAAACATCTCGGGCGTGTACTTCGTCCAGGCCTGATGTTGCCGTTCCTGCTGCTGGCAGGTTGCAACTCGGCCATTCTCAATCCGAAAGGCCAGATCGGCCATGACGAGAAGCAGCTGCTGATCACCTCGGTGGTGCTGATGCTGATCGTGGTCATCCCGGTGATCGTGATGGCGATTGCCTTCGCCTGGAAGTACCGCGCCTCCAACACCAAGGCCCGCTACGAGCCGGATTGGTCGCATTCCACCGCCATCGAAGTGGTGGTGTGGTCGATCCCGTGCGTGATCATCCTGGTGCTGGCCGTGCTGACCTGGCGCTCGTCGCATGCGCTGGACCCGTACCGGCCGCTGGATTCGGACGTCAAGCCGATCACCATCGAAGCAGTGTCGCTGGACTGGAAGTGGATGTTCATCTATCCGGACCAGGGCATCGCCACGGTCAACGAGATCGCTTTCCCGGTGCATACGCCGCTGAACTTCAAGATCACCTCCGACTCGGTGATGAATTCGTTCTTCATCCCGCACCTGGGCACCATGATCTACGCCATGGCAGGCATGGAAACCAAGCTGCACCTGATGGCCGACGAGCAGGGTGATTACTTCGGTCTGTCCACCAACTACAGCGGACATGGCTTCTCGAAGATGGGCTTTGTGGCGCATGCCACCGACCAGGCCGGCTTCGATGCCTGGGTGGCCAAGGTCAAGGCCTCGCCGAAGGCGCTCAACGCTGCCGAATACCAGGTGCTCGCCGCCAATCGCAACGACAAGGAACCCTATCCGGTCACCTACTACGCGTCGGTGCAGGAGGGCATGTTCCGCTCGCTGATCGATAAATACATGAATGGTCCCGGCCACCACGGCGGCCACGGCGAAGGCCATGGCGACCATCAGGCATCGGCCGCAGAGCCGGTTGCCATGTGCACCTCTGGAGACAAGTGATGTTAGGCAAACTTACGATCGAGGCGGTTCCGTACCACGAGCCGATCATCATGGTCGCGCTCGGTGGTGCCGGCCTGCTCGGCCTGCTCATCGCGGGCGCCGTCACCAAGTACAAGCTGTGGGGCTATCTCTGGAAAGAGTGGTTCACCTCGGTCGACCACAAGCGCATCGGTGTGATGTACATCGTCGTGGCGCTGGTCATGCTGCTGCGCGGCTTTGCCGATGCGGCGATGATGCGTACCCAGCAGGCGCTGGCCGGCGGCGGTGGCGAGGGCGTGCTGCCTCCGCACCACTACGACCAGATCTTTACCGCGCATGGCGTGATCATGATTTTCTTCATGGCCATGCCGTTCATGACCGGCCTGTTGAACCTGATCGTGCCGCTGCAGATCGGCGCGCGCGACGTCGCCTTCCCGTTTTTGAACTCGCTGAGCTTCTGGCTGTTCGTGGGTGGTGCGGCCCTGATCAACATCTCGCTGGGCGTGGGTGAATTCGCGCAGACCGGCTGGCTGGCGTATCCGCCGTTGTCCGGGCTGCAATACAGTCCAGGCGTCGGTGTGGACTACTACATCTGGGCATTGCAGATCTCCGGACTAGGCACATTGCTGACCGGTGTGAACTTCTTCGTGACGATCATGCGGATGCGCGCGCCGGGCATGACCCTGATGCGCATGCCGATCTTCACCTGGACCGCGCTGATCACCAACATCCTGATCATCGCCGCGTTCCCGATCCTGACCGTGGCGCTGGCGTTGCTGGGTGCCGACCGTTACCTGGGCACGCACTTCTTCACCAACGACGGTGGCGGCAACGCCATGATGTACGTCAACCTGATCTGGATCTGGGGCCACCCGGAGGTCTACATCCTGATCCTGCCGGCGTTCGGCATCTTCTCCGAGTTGATTGCGACCTACAGCCGCAAGCGCCTGTTCGGCTACACCTCGATGGTGTATGCGACCTCGTGCATCGGCGTGCTGTCGTTCGTGGTGTGGCTGCACCACTTCTTCACCATGGGCTCGGGTGCCAACGTCAATGCCTTCTTCGGCATCACGACGATGATCATCTCGATCCCTACCGGCGTGAAGATCTTCAACTGGCTGTTCACCATGTTCCGCGGTCGCGTGCACATGACCTCGCCGGTGCTGTGGACGATCGGTTTCATCATCACCTTCACCATCGGCGGCATGACCGGCGTGATGCTGGCGATCCCGGCGGTGGACTTCGTGCTGCACAACAGCCTGTTCCTGATCGCGCACTTCCATAACGTGATCATCGGCGGCGTGGTGTTCGGCTACCTGGCCGGCCTGACCTACTGGTTCCCGAAGGCGTTCGGCTTCAAGCTCAACGAAAAGCTGGGCAAGGCCTCGTTCTGGTGCTGGATCATCGGCTTCTTCGTTGCGTTCATGCCGCTGTACGTGCTCGGCTTCATGGGCATGACCCGTCGCATGAACACCTACAACCACCCGGAGTGGGCACCGTGGTTGTACGTCGCTGCGGCGGGTGCGGCGATCATCGGCCTGGGCATCTTCCTCAACCTGGTGCAGATCGGTTACAGCGTGTGGAAGCGCAAGGAGCACATGGACCACACCGGCGATCCGTGGGATGGCCGTACGCTGGAATGGGCGACGTCCTCGCCGCCGCCGTTCTACAACTTCGCCGTGCTGCCGCACATCGACGACCGCGACCAGTTCTGGGCCGACAAGCAGAACGGCAAGGGCTGGGTACGTCCGGCCAAGTACGAGCCGATCCATATGCCGCGCAACACCGGTGCCGGCGTGTACATGGGCGCCTTCAGCGTGCTGCTGGGCTTCGGTCTGATCTGGCACATCTGGTGGCTGGCCATCGTCGGTCTGGTGGGCATGATCGGCAGCTTCATCGCGCGCACCTTCGATGACGACATCGATTACTGGGTGCCGGCCGAAGAAGTGGAGCGCATCGAGAACGCGCGCTTCGCCCAGCTGGAACAGCAACATGCGGCGCATGCCGCCAAGGCGGTATGACCATGTCCTCCACGACCACGCTTGATCATCACGGCGCCCACGCGGGCGGCCACGACCACGACCATGCACATCACGACGGCGGTGGCAACACCGTCTTCGGGTTCTGGGTCTATCTGATGAGCGACTGCCTGCTGTTCGCCGGCCTGTTCGCCACCTACGCGGTGCTGTCCGGCGCCACGGTGGACGGGCCGACGGGCAAGGAGTTGTTCGACCTGAAGTTCGTGCTGGTGGAAACCTTCCTGCTGTTGTTCAGCAGCTTGAGCTTCGGCTTTGCGATGATCGCCGGCCACAAGCGCAGCATGGGCGGCCTGTACGGCTGGCTGGCCGTCACCGCGCTGTTGGGCCTGGGCTTCCTGGGCATGGAAATCTGGGAGTTCAACCACCTGATCCATGAAGGTGCCGGCCCCGGTCGTAGTGCCTTCCTGTCGGCCTTCTTCACCCTGGTCGGTACCCACGGCCTGCACGTGGCCTCGGGCCTGCTGTGGATGGCGGTGCTGGTGATCCAGATCGCCAAGAACGGCCTGACCGCCCGCAACAGCACCCGCCTGGCGTGCCTGAGCCTGTTCTGGCACTTCCTGGACATTATCTGGATCGGTGTGTTCACCGTCGTCTATCTGCTGGGAGCGCTGTAATGGCCAATCACCATGCCAACCAAACCGCCACCGACGCCCATGCCGGTGGCCTGAAGTCCTACCTGATCGGCTTCGTCATGGCCGTCGTGCTGACCGTCATCCCGTTCGCGATGGTGATGAGCGGGGCGTTCTCCAAGGGCGTCACCGTGGTGGTGATCTCGGTGATGGCCGCCGTGCAGATGCTGGTCCACATGGTCTACTTCCTGCATATGGACCGGACGCCGGAGCAGCGCTCCAATATCCACGTCGGCCTGTTCTCGCTGCTGATCATCGGCATCGTGATCGTCGGTTCTCTGTGGGTGCTGCACAACATGAACATCAACATGATGCACTGAGCCGCCGGCAATGCCGTCGCAAGGAGGCCGCCAGCTCGCTGGCGGCCTTTTTTTATGCGTTCTGGCCGGTTGGCATGACCTATGGCATACGGGGAAGCGAGCCGGTCAACTTAGCATCGGCGGATACCTGCCCAGGTCCCTTCGGAGTTGCGATGAATTTCCCGTCCCTGCTATCCGTGTCGCTGCTGGCGGCACTGTCCCTTCCCGTGGCCGCGCAGACCGCTCCTCCGCAGGACGTGCCGTTCGACGGCCTGTTGAAGATCGATGTCGATGCCACCGACCTGTCGCATCGCATCTTCCGGGTCAAGACCACCATGCCGGCCAAGCCCGGCCCGATGACGCTGCTGTATCCGCAGTGGATTCCCGGCAACCATTCGCCGACCGGGCCGATCGACAAGCTCGCTGGCCTGGTGATCAAGGTCGACGGCCAGGTGATCCCCTGGACCCGCGACCAGTTCGATGTCTATGCCTTCAAGATCGACGTGCCGCAGGGCGCACGCGAGTTGGTGGCCGAGTTCAAGTTCCTGTCCCCGCAGGCCGGCAACCAGGGCCGGGTGATGATGACGCCGGAGATGCTCAACCTGCAGTGGAATACCACGGCGCTGTATCCGGCCGGCTATTTCGCCCGCAATATCAAGGCGCAGGCCAGCGTGACCCTGCCGGCTGGCTGGAGCTACGCCACGGCGATGGAGACCGAACGGCGCGTCGGCGATACGGTGACCTTCAAGCCGATCGACTTCGACGACCTGGTCGACTCACCGATGTTCGCTGGCAAGTACTACAAGCGGGTGGAGTTGAGTAGCGGCAAGCAGCCGGTCTACCTCAACGTCTTCGCCGACGAGGCCAAGTCGCTGGAGGCCAAGCCCGAGCAGATCAAGGCGCATGCGGCCTTGGTGCAGCAGATGGACAAGCTGTACGGCGCGCGCCATTTCGATCATTACGACTTCCTGCTGGCGCTGACCAAGCGCCTGGGTGGCATCGGCCTGGAGCATCACCGTTCCAGCGAGAACAGCGGCCCGACCAACTACTTCACCGAGTGGGATAAGAGCTGGACCATGCGCGACCTGCTGTCGCATGAGTTCAATCATTCCTGGAACGGCAAGTACCGCCGTGGCGCCGACCTGGCCACACCGAACTTCAATGTGCCGATGGGCGACAGCCTGCTGTGGCTGTACGAAGGGCAGACCCAGTTCTGGGGCGAGGTGTTGGCGGCGCGTTCGGGGCTGTGGACGCAGGAACAGGCGCGCGAAATGCTGGCTGGCGTGGCCGGGACCTACGATCGCGGTCGCCCGGGCATGGCCTGGCGCACCATCCAGGACACCACCAACGATCCGACCATGTCGTTGCGTCGCCCGCGTGCGTATCGCAGCTACCAGCTCAGTGAGGACTACTATTCCGCCGGGCAGATGATGTGGCTGGAGGTCGACAGCAAGCTGCGGGCGCTGAGCAACAACAAGCGCTCCATCGACGATTTCGCCAAGGCCTTCTTCGGCATGAACAATGGCGACTGGGACGTCAAGACCTACACCTTCAACGATATCGTCGCCACCCTCAATGGTCTGGCGCCCTATGATTGGGCGACGCTGTTGCGCGCGCGCATGGATGGTCATGGCTCGCTGATCGGCGGCCTGGAAGCCAACGGTTGGAAGCTGGTCTACAACGACCAGCCGAATCTGGCGACCAAGACCTATGAAAGCAACGAGAACGACGTCAGCCTGACCTATTCGCTGGGCCTGGTGCTGGAAGGCTCGGGCGAGATCGGCGACGTGCTGTGGGACAGCCCGGCCTTCAACGCCGGCCTGATCAACGGCAATACCATCGTGGCGGTGAATGGGCGCGCCTTCAGTGTGGAGGTGATCAAGGACGCGGTGACGGCGGCCAAGGGCACCAATGCGCCGATCGAATTGCTGGTCAAACGCTACGACCGCTACGACACCGTGCGCATCGACTACCACGGTGGCCTGCTGTATCCGCACCTGGAGCGCATCGCCGGCACCCCGGATCGTCTCAGCGAACTGTACAAGCCGCACTGAGGCCTGCACGGCGATCGTGCGCCGCAGCAATCGTCGACGTCATGTGAAAGCGCCACCGCCTGAATAGGGCGGTGGCGCGGTCGTTTGCGATCAGGCAAAGTGATGCGGTCGGTTAGGGCCGACCACAGGAGTCGCGCCTCCTGTCACCTGTCATGGAACGTGCCGCGCCGCAGTCGTGGCAATGCAATGGATCGGAGAGATGCCGTGCATGCAGAAGCGATGCTTACCGGGCCGGACATGTTGCGGCTCGCGCAGGATCGACGCCTTATCCGCGTCAAGACCGTGCTCGACCCCGACACCTTCGTGGTCAAGCATTTTTCGGGTACCGAAGAGGTGTCCTCACCGTATACGTTCGACATCGATTTGCTATCGACCTACAACGGTCTGCAGCTCAAGCAACTGGTCGGCCAGCCGCTGCAACTGAGCCTGGGCGACGAGTTCGATGGACGCATCGTGCACGGCTACGTGCGCGAATTCGCCCACGTCGGCAAACAGGGCGAGTTGAGCGCCTACCGCGCCGAGATCGCGCCCTGGTTCGCGTTCCTGCAATACACCAGCAATTGCAGGATCTTCCAGGACATGAACGTGCTGGAGATCGTCGAACAGGTGTTCGATGGTTATCCGCAGCTTGCCGACTTCGCGCACGACCTGGATGCCGGGCGCTATCCCAAGTTGAGCTACTGCGTGCAGTACAACGAGTCGGACTTCAGCTTCGTCTCGCGACTGCTCGAGGATGCGGGCATCTACTACGCGTTCCGCCACAGCGAAGACGCCCACACCATGGTGCTGGCCGACGACTCCACTGCGTCGGAAGCGCTTGGGCAACCGGCGCCGATCGAGTTCGTGTCCGACCAAGGCACCTTGCAGCGCCCCGGCATGCATCGCTGGCGCGCGCGTCGGCGCGTCGGTCCCAGCGCACACGCGTTGAAGAGTTTCGACTTCAAGCAACCGCGCACCGCGCTGGCCGCCAGCAATGGACGCGATATTCCGATGGGTGTGTTGCCGCAGCTGGAGCGCTATCAGTACGACGGCGCCGCGCGTTTCGCCGACAGCCGGGTCGGCGATGCCCTGGCCGGTCTGCGCAGCGAGGAGGCGGCCTGGCCGACCAAGCTGTTCGAAGGCGAGGGCAACAGCAGTCGGCTGGTCTGCGGCGGCAGCTTCGTACTGGAGCGCCATCCCGACTTCATCGGGCGCAGCGAGGAAGATCGGCAATTCTTCGTTGTGCGATTGCAGCGCGAGGGACGCAACAATTTCTCCAGCGACCTGAGCGATGCACAGGCGCCGAGCTTCGAATGCAACGTGCAGGTCCTGCGCCGCAAGATTCCCTATCGACCGCTGCGCATCACTCCCGCGCAGCGCATGCCGGGTCCGCAGACGGCCACGGTGGTGGGGCCGCCGGGCGAGGAGCTGTATTGCGATCGCTATGGTCGGGTCAAGGTCCAGTTCCATTGGGATCGCCAGGGCGCGTTCCGCGAGACCAGCTCGTGCTGGATCCGTAGTGCCAGTCCCTGGGCCGGTGCCGACATGGGCGGCGTATCGCCGCCACGCGTGGGCCAGGAAGTGGTGGTCGATTTTCTCGACGGCGATCCCGACCGGCCGATCATCACCGGCCGCGTCTACAACGAAGACAACATGCCGCCGTTCGGCATGGAAGTCAGCGGACTGAAATCCAAGACCGTCAAGGGTGGCGGTTACAACGAGTTGTCGATGCACGACAGTGCCGGTGGCGAGTTGTTCAATATGCGCGCACAGCGCGACATGGTCACCACGGTCTTGAACGACCAGAACGCTTCGATCCAGAACAACAAGTCCACCAACGTGGCGGTCAATCATGCGCTGACGGTCGGCGCCAACCAGACCATCGCCGTCGGTGCCAACCGCGGTATCACCGTCACCGGCACCGATACGCTGGGCGTCACCGGCACGCGCACCACCAATGTCACCGGCGCGGTCACCGAGAACTTCAAATCCGGCCAGACCAAGACCATTGCCGCAGCGGGCTATGTCGAAACCATCACCGGCAACTTCGTCAGTACCCTGACCGGCAACTACACCAGTCAACGCACGGGCACCTGGAAGGAAACCGTTACCCAGACCTCGCTGCGGCAGGTGATCGGCAAGGCCACCGAGGAGCTCAGTGCGGGCCGCGAGGTCACCATCACCGGGCTGGATAAGCGCAGCGTCCAGGGGCCGGTGGAGGACATCAACGTCGGCGCCCGCACCGTCAGTGTCGACGGCAATCTGGAGCATGGCGTCACCGGAACGCATACGACGATGTCCAACGGCGACATGAGCCTGGCGTCGGGAACCAAGCTGCTCGCGACCGTCGGCGGTGCTGCGATCGAAATCCTCGGCGACAAGATCAGCATTTCCGCCGGTGGCTCGACCATCGTCATCGACGGGTCGGGCGTTTCGGTCAACGGGGCGGAAATCAAGCTCAATTGCTGACGCCTGGGAGGGCACGCCGAACCGTGAGCAAGAATCCGGTCGAACAACGCATCGCGCTGCTGTGCGATGCCTGGATGCAGGCCAGCGAGGATCCTGCGCTGCGATTGCTGGTATGGCGCGTGCCCGCCAATGCGATGCGGTTGTTGGCCGCATTCTTCGAAGCGCAGAAACATCCTGGCGACTGGAACGCGCCCGATTACTTTCTGCGCTTGGAGACATGCTTCGACACCAGCTTTGGCTACAGCCGCGCGGTGAAGCTGGCCCTGTCGGCCAGCTACCTGGGCAGCCAGAGCGAGCTGCGCGAGCAGGGGATCGAACTGGGCTGGCGCGGCCCCGGGCCGGCGCATCCGGATACCGCCGCCGGCACGCTGGCAGTGTTCGATTCGTTTGCGGCTCACCATGCAGACTACCTGCGCTATCTGGCGGTGGTCCTGGAGCCCGAGCGCCTGACCGCGCAGGACAGCTTCATCGCCTGGGTCGACGCGGCGTTGACTGCAGGGCCGTCGCCCACGGTGCGATTGGTGCTGATCGATACCCACGAAGATCCGCGTTGGCAGCCGCTGCTGGAGCGGCATGGCGCCCGTGCCCATTGCATCGCTCCGCCTGTGGACATGTTCGACATCGCGCGCGAGGTGGCTGCGCAGTCGGGTGGGGCGGGGCCGTCGGTCGCTTACCGGCAGATGCTCAGCGACCTGATGCTGGTGCTGGAGCGCGGCAGCGCAGCCCAGCTTGCGCAGCGCATCGAGCGTCCGATGGCGCTGGCGCAGCGGCAGGGCTGGAGCGACCAACAGGTGGTGCTGAACATGATGTTGGCCGGCGGTTGGCTGAAGGAGCAGCAATATCCCACTGCGATCACCAGCTATCGGCAGGCGCGCGATTGCGCGACGCAAGCGCTGACCGCCGGCCATCCGGCCGCACGCGATCTGCTGATGCAGGGCTGGTTCGGCGAAGCGGGGACGTGGTTTGCGGCTGGCCAACCTGGGCGCGCCGCGCAGAGCTACCTGTCGGCTGCCCAGTCTGCCGCAGAGATCCCCAATCCCTTGTTCGTCATCGAAGCCTACCGAATGGCGGCGTTCTGCATGGCGCAGGACGGTCAACGCGAGGCCGCGCGCAACTACGGCCTGGAGGCCATTCGCGCGGCCAGACCCTTGCCCAGCGAGGACCGCAAGACCACGACCTTGCCGCAGGTGCTGCAGGATCTGCTGATGCTGCAAGACAAGCCGCGCGCGCAAAAGCTGGAACAGTTGGCGAGCGCGTATCTGCAAACCGTCAGCAACCTGCACGCGCAGGCCGAACAGCAGGCCGCGCGGCTGGGCGCGCAACCGGTGCCGGCGCAGCTGGACCAGATCGAGGCGACGCTGCACGCCGGGCTGGAACAGGCCTTCCATCGGGTCGGCCAGGAGCGCGAGCGCGTGATCCAGGGCGGCGATGAATTCTTCCGCAAGGTGGTTGCGGTCGGGCGTGAATTCCTGCATCCCACCTGGAATGGCTTGCCGGATATTCGCCATCCGCTGGACAACGAGATTCCCGCCTGGACGCAACCGCCGGCGACCCAACCGCTTCCCGATCCCGCCGCACTGACCCAGCCCTCCATCGCCGCCTCGGCGGCAGAAGCGGCCGGGCGCACCGAGGCCACCGCATGAGTTCGCGCAAACTGGCCGTGCTGGCCGTCTTCATCCTGCTCGGCATGGCGATCGTGATCTGGTTGGGTATGGAGTACCGCGATGAAGTGCGTGCCTTCCTGCGCGCGCTGGCGCGGGCACTGTAGACGCAGGAGCGCGACCGATGAGTACTGCCGCCAAGCATTTCGATCCGCAGCTGGGCATCGACATCCACATGTATTCGATGCCGCCGTTTCCGCTGCCGACCCCGCACATCGGGTTGGTACTGGATCCGTTCGACTATCTGCCGTTCATCGGCGCCACCGTCACCGTCAACGGGGTCAAACGCGCCACGGCCGGCACCGGTGGGCTGGACATCCACATCCCGCTGGGCATGTGGACGCCGCAGCTGAGCATGCCGATGGGCCCGCAGTTCGACGGCGAAGAAATCTTCATGGGCAGCAAGACGGTCACCGCCGATGGCGACCCGTTTTCGCGACTTGCTGCCCCGGTGCTGGATTGCAATCTCGCCGGGCTGATCCCGCCGTTCCGCATCAAGAAGCTCAAGAAGCCGTTCCGGTCGCTGTGGCTGCCGACCGGCATCAACGTCGCCATTCCCACCAACGTGAAGGTGGGCGGGCCGCTGACCATTTCCTTGATGGCGATGCTCTTCCACGCGGCCTTCGCCGGCCTGGGAGCGCTGCGTCGCTCCAAGCTGGGCGCGCGCGCGGCGGAGGCGTTCAAGGGTCTGCGGCAGCGTGTGTTCAAGAATATGGATTCGGGGTTCCTCAAGTGCAAGGTGCTGCGCGCCGAGCCGGTGGATATCCGCGACGGCAGCGTGTCAGTGCTGCACGAAGACTTCGCCATTCCCGGCCGCTTACCGTTGACGTGGACGCGCCGTTACAGCTCGGCGCAGGCCGAGCAGGCGGGCGTCTGCGGACATGGTTGGCAGACGCCTGGCGACATCCGCCTGGAGATCGAGGCCGATGGCGTGGTGCTGTTCCACGATGGCCACGGCGTGGCGGTGTTCCCGCAGTTGCCGGACGCGACGGCCAGCGAGGTGCGCGAGTTCGTCGATGGCGCGCGGCTGTCGCGCGACGGCACCGACCTGCTGGTCCGCAGCAAGGACGGCATGCGCCACCGCTTCGCCGACCTGCCAGCAGCGGGCGTCGCGGTGTTGCCGCGTGCGCGCAGTCTGCCCATCGCGCAGGTCGAAGACGCCTGCGGCAATCACTGGCGTTTCGAACGCCGCGATGGCCACCTGGTGCGGGTGGTGGAGAGCGGCGTGGACGGCGTGCAAGGCCGCTTCATCGAAGTGGAAGCGCGCCACGGGCGGATCGACCGGCTGCGCCTGCACGACCCGGCCACTGGCCTGAGCCACCCGCTGGTGGCCTATCGCTACGTGGAAGGCGACCTGGTGGCGGCCGAGGATGCGCTCGGCGCACCGCGCAGGTTCGTCTACCGCCAGCATCGCCTGCTGCAGCACACCGACCGGGTCGGCCTGTCGTTCTATTACGACTACGACCGGCAGTGGCGCGTGGTCCACAGCTGGGGCGACGGCGGTTTGTACGACTATCGCTTCGCCTACGACGACTTGCTGCGCGAGACCGCGGTGACCGATTCGCTGGGACACGTGTCGCTGGTCAAGTTCGACGAGCATCGCCTGCCGCTGTGCGAGATCGACCCGTTGGACGGCGTGACGGTATTCGAGTACGACGCGGTCGGCCGTACTGTGGCGGTCACCGATCCGGAAGGCTTGTGCACGCGCTTCGACTACGACGATCGCGGCAATCTGCTCACGCTGACCCGCCCGGACGGCAGCACGCTGAGCCAGACCTTCGACGACGACGACTGCCTGATCGCCGTCTCCGATCCGGATGGCCACGCCTGGCAGCAGCGCCATGATGCACGCGGGCTGCTGGTCGAACAGACCGACCCGCTCGGCGCGGCAGCGCAATACGTCTACGACGCGCATGGGCAGCTGCGCGCGCATACCAATGCGCGCGGCGCGACCACGCAGCTGGAATACGATCGCTACGGCCTGCTCGCCGCGCTGATCGACGCGCTGGGGCAGCGCAGCCACTTCGAGCACGACGCACTGGGCCGGCTACGCAGCCAGCACGATCCGCTCGGCCATGCCAGCACCTATGAGTACGACGCCAAGGGCCGCCTGTTGCGCCTGCGCTCAGCGGGCGGCGGCGAAGTGCAGTGCGACTACGATGCCGAGGATCAGCTCATCCTCTACGTGGATGAGGCTGGCGCGCAGACTCGGCTGCAGTACGTCGGCATCGGCCAGATCGGCAAGCGCCTGCAGGCCGACGGGCACACGGTGGAGTATCGCTACGACAGCGAGGAACAGCTGGTTGCGGTGATCAACCAGCGTGGCGAACGTTATGAGCTCAAGCGCGATGCGCTGGGCCGCATCGTCGAGGAAGTGGATTACTGGGGCCAGGCCCGCCGCTACGACTACGACGCCTCCGGCCGTCTGACCGCGACGTACGACCCGCTGGGTCAGCGGATTGCCTATGCCACCGACCCGCTCGGGCGGATCGTACGCAAGACGCTGGCCGACGTGCGGCAGCCCGGCCAGCAGCTACAGGAACATTTCGTCTACGACCGGCGCGGGCAATTGGTCGAATTGCGCAACCCGCATCGCAGCGCCAGCCGTCGCTTCGATGCCTTGGGCCAGCTGCTGGAAGAAGTGCAGGACGGCTTCCGTGTCGGCTACGGCTACGACGCGGTGGGCAATCGCGTCTTGCGCGAGACCTCGGCCGGCAATCGCATCGCCTTCGGCTACGACCTGCGCGACCAGGTGGTGTCGGTAGCGATCAACGACGACGCCCCGATCCTGATCGAGCGCGACGCGCTTGGGCGCGCCACCCGCGAGCAACTCAGCGCGCAGGTCGAACGCCGTTTCGCCTACGACGGCCGCAGCCTGCTCACCGCCCAGGCGGTGCTCAAGGACGCGGTGCCGCTGTTCGAAACCCACTATGACTACGATCGCGCCGGCAACCTGACCCACCGCCGCGACAGCGTACAAGGCGTGGACGAGTATCGCTACGACGCCATCGGACGGCTGCTGCAGCACACCGACCCCAAAGGCAGGATCGAACGCTTCTTCAACGACCCGGCCGGCGACCGCCTGGCCACGCGCGTGCAACAGGTGCAATTGCGCAAGGTGGTCGGCGGCGATGACGCGCAGCAGGTGCAGTGGACCCGCGAGGGCACCTACGAGGGCGTGCACTACGTCTTCGACCGCGCCGGCGACCTGGTGCGCAAGGGCAGCCCCCACGGCCCCGCACCCGACGACCTGGAACTACGCTGGGACGCCAACCACCGCCTGGCCGAAAGCAGCAAGGCGGGGCAGGTCACCCACTACGGCTACGACCCGCTGGGCAGACGGGTGTTCAAGCGCAACCCGACCCATACGACGTGGTTCTACTGGGACGGCGACGCCTTGCTGGGCGAAGTGAAGCACGCCAACGACGACCCAGATGCCGCCCCGGTCTGGGTCGGCAACGTCGCCAACCTGATCGAAGCCAAGCGACGCAAGGAGAAACTCGCCAAGCTGCATGAGCGGGTGCGGGAGTATGTGTATTACCCGGACACATTCATGCCATTCGCTTTATTAGTTAGAAGTTTTGGTTTGATAGCTAACTTTCAGCGGCGTATGTCTGAGGGAGATGCTGACCCGGTTAAGCCTAGTGGCAAACGGGATGGCCTGGGTCGGGAGGAAGGAGTATCCCCGAAGCATAAGGACTCGCTCGATAATTCAGCGCAGAAGGATCGTTCGCTAGGTAATTTGGGTGCTGAAACTATTCTTGGTAAAGAGTCTAGGGAAATTTTGAGTGCTAAGGCGAAGGCCCAAAGTGCACCTCTAGCTGGATCGTTGGATGGTAACTTTAGGCTTGGTAGTCAATTCTCGGGCACCAAGGCTGCGACTGATTTGGAAGATAAGCAAAAAATAGGAAAAATTCTGTATTCAGCTTCTGAGCGCATCACGCCAATAGATTCGGTTTGCGATGATGTATTTGCTGGCGTAGAGGGGCGCGATGAATCGCGGTCGCCTGAATCAGTTTCCTATTATTATCACGTAGATCCAAATGGTTGCCCTGCAAAATTGATCGATAGTTCTGGAGGCGTGGTTTGGTCTGAAATTTGCAGCGCCTGGGGTTGCTTTGATGAGAGTTTCGCCGGAGAGGTTGAGAATCCTTTGAGATTCCAAGGGCAGTATTTCGATAGCGAAACTGACCTCAGTTATAATTTGCATCGGTATTATGATGGTTACATGGGTGGTTACATATCCCTGGATCCATTGCGGTTAAATGGCGGCATTAATTTGTACGGCTACGGGTTGAATCCACTTCAATGGATTGACCCGTTGGGTCTGATGGCTAGCCTAACGCAAATTAATGCTGATATTCTCCGCGCAAACATGGCAAGGGAGGGGCGATCTGTCTCCCCTGGACAGGCCGCTGGCCATATCGTTGCCTCTACAGGAGCATCAGGGCATTGGGCTCCAGCAGTTGACTCCCGCGCAATTCTTGCTAGGTATAGAATTGGCATTAACGACGCAGCCAATGGAATTGCTGTCGGTCATCCGCGTCCTCATAATGAAATGCACACCGGGAAATTTCACAGAGATGTGCGTGCAAGATTGCAGGGCGTCGTTCAAAGAATGACACAACAGGGGCGGGGTGACAGGGCTATTCGCAGGGCTTTAAGACGCGAACTAAGGGCGATTGGTAGAGGTTGCCGCGTTTAAAATTGAGGTGTTTTATGGCTGATGGTTATCTTGTAGATCAGATTTATAAATGCGCGAAAAGTGCATTTCTTGGTTTATTTAATGAAAAAAAAGATGAGTCATTCTATTATTGTGTCCTGGTGACTACAGAGGAGGGGCATCCTCCATTCATTTCCGCTTGGTCGAAGCAGGTTTTGCAGAGGGAAAAAGATAAGGGTGTGGAGGCGGTGGATTATTTTGATTTTGTTAAATGGTCCTATGCTGACTCTCCGTACGTGGATTATTCTGGCCAAGATTTTTTCGAGCTACAAAGTATCTTCAATGCTAGGCCATCAATAGATCAGCTTTCAAGAGATGCATGGCTGCTAGAGCTTGATGTAAGAGTTTCTTCAATGGAAAAGGTAATGGCGAAACTGGATGCAGAGGGGATTTTTGAATTGAATCAGCCTAGAAGTAACGTGCTGATCAATGTCGAATTGACTCCTCCTTCTTATTCGAATACGGAGCGCGCCCTCCGCTTAAATAATGCTGATAATGAGGCTTTGATCGCTTGGCTTGATGAGGCCGCCGAAAAGCAGGAGTAGGTGGTGCCAGCCTCGCTGGGCGACACCCGGCCGCGCCTGAGCCACCAGCTGGTGGCCTATCGCTGTGTGGAAGGCGACCTGGTGGCAGCCGAGGACGCGCTCGGCGCACCGCGCAGGTTCGTCTACCGCCAGCATCGCCTGCTGCAGCACACCCGTAAGCTCCCCCGATCCGCAGACACCGCATAAGTAGATCTTTCTGGCATCGTTCCCAAGTCAGGAGGTTCCATGCGCACATCGAAGTTCACCGAGACACAGATCATCGCCACGCTCAAGCAGGCCGACGCAGGCGTTCCAGTCAAAGACGTCTGTCGCCAAGTCGGCATCAGCACGGCGACCTATT
>NZ_NSET01000056.1 GCF_009192945.1 Xanthomonas maliensis
GCCCGGTGGGTGTGGGGAATCCACCTAGCGCGGGCGCGAAGGGCGCGGTGATAAATTTTGCTGCGTCTGACGGCAACGCAATGGCGGCCGCCAGCAGTCCGGAGGGGGGCGCAGGGCGAGTGGAGATCGGGGGGGAGGGCACGCAGATCAGCGGCGTCCGCGGCAGGCGTCTGCTGCGGATGGCAGGTGCGTGGCTGCTGTTCGGATGTCTGCTGTGGATCGCCTGGCCGGGGGCGGCGCAGCCGCTGTCGCACAGCGTCCATCACACCGTCACCCGCTGGAGCATGGACGACGGCCTGCCGCACAACCTGGTGCATGCGGTGGCGCAAGGCGAGGACGGCCTGATCTGGCTGGGCACCTGGGAAGGCGCCGCGCGCTTCAATGGACGCGACTTCACCGTCTTCGACCGCCAGAACACGCCCGGTGCGGAGCTGGGCGGGGTGTTCGTGGTGACGCGCGACAGCGCTGGCGGCATGTTGTTCGGCACTGCCTTCGACGGGGTGTATCACTATCAGGACGGGCATTGGCGCCAGTTGGGGGACGCTGCCGCGCGGCACCTGGCCGTCAGTGCCTTGCTGCGGCGCGCCGATGGCGCGCTGTGGGTCGGCACGCCGCAGACCTTGTATCGAATGGACGTCGACGGCCGCCTGCAGGACATCGGCCAGCAGGCTGGCTTGCCACGCGCGCGCATCACCGCGCTGCAGGCCGATCCGTCCGGCGATCTGTGGATCGGCACCGACCGCGGTCTTTACCGCCTGGGGCGCGATGGCACGGCCGCTGCCTGGGGTCAGGCACATGGCATGGGCAGTACCGCCGTGCGCCGGCTGGCCAGCGACCGCCAAGGCGGCCTGTTGGTCGCGGGCGACGACGGCGTGTGGTGGTGGGGGCGCGGTGGCGGCCTGCAGCGCCTGCGTGCCGGTCAGCGGGTGGATGCGGTGCTGCTGGATCGCAATGGCCAGCTGTGGATGAGCCTGTCTTCGGCCAGCATGCTGGTGGTCCACAGTGGCGCCGGCGTCGCGGACGAACAGATCCCCCTTTCCGGCGTCGTCAGCCCAGCCTTGCTGGAGGATGCCGAAGGCCTGATCTGGGCGGGCAGTACCCATGGCCTGTTCCGCGTGGCCGAAGGCGCTGCGCATGGCGTCACCCAGGACGATGGCCTGGCCTCGGACTACGTGCGCTGCGTGCTGGAGACCGCCGATGGCACGGTGTGGATCGGCAGTTCGGTGGGCCTGGACCGTTGGCGCGATGCGCGCATCGCACGGGTACCGTTGACCGCGGCCAACCATGGCCGCGAAGCCGAGCAGTCGGTGCTGGCGCTGGCCGACGCCGGCAACGGCGGTGTCTGGGCCGGAACCTATAGCCAGGGCGTGCTGCGGCTGGATGCGCAGGGTCAGATCCGGCAGCGGATCGGAGCAGGCGAGGGCTTGCCCTCGCAATCGGTCCGCGCCGTGCTGCCGGTTGGCGAGGATCTGTGGATCGGCACCACCGCCGGACTGGCGCGCTGGCGCGATGGCCAACTGCGCCGCTACACCGCTGCCGACGGCGTCCCCGATGGTTCGGTGCAGGTCCTGTATCACGACGACACCGGCATCCTGTGGATCGGCACCGATCGCGGTATGACCGCGTTGTGGCCCGATGGTGGTACGCGCGCCTGGCTGGGCGAGCAGGATTTTCCCGGCCAGAACGCCTTCGATTTCCTGCGCGATCGCAATGGCGACCTGTGGATCGCCAGCGACCGCGGGCTGCTGCGGCTGCAAGGCGAGCGCTTCCGGGTCTACGACCATCGCGTGGGCATGCCGCGCGACAAGGTGTTTCGGGTGATCGACGACGGCCGCGGCCATCTGTGGTTGTCGAGCAACCATGGTGTCTTCCGTATCGCGCGGCGCGACTTCGACCAGGTGGATGCGGGAACCCGCGATCAGCTGAGCGTGGAGGTGGTCGATCGCAGCGACGGCATGCCGGGCAATCAAAGCAACGGCAGCAGCGCGCCGGCCGGTTGGCTGACCCGGTCTGGGCAACTGCTGTTCCCGACGTCTGCTGGCCTGGGCGTGGTCGACCCGAGCCGTGTCGGCACCCAAGAAGGACACCGCGTGCCGATCGTGTTCGAACGCCTGGTGGTGGATGGTCTGCAACTGCCGCTGACCGGCCCGCACCGGCTGGGCGCAGACACCCGCCGCATCGCCATTGGCTATGCCGGGCTCAATTTCCGCGGCCCGGACAAGGTGCGCTACCGCTATCGGCTGGAAGGCTTCGACCCGGATTGGGTGGATGCCAACGGGGCCATCGAGGCGGTCTATACCAATTTGCCGCCAGGGCGCTTCCGTTTCCGCGTACAGGCGATGTCGCTGCCGGTGGATTGGCGACGGGGCGATCTGCTGGGCGAGGCCGGGCTGGTGCTGGAGCTGGCATCGCCGTGGTGGCGCCGCAGCGAGATCCTGGCGCTGGGCCTGCTCGGTCTGGCCAGCCTGATCTACGCGCTGTATCTGTGGCGCACCGCCAGCTATCGCCGCCGACAGCAGCAGCTCAATGCAGTGATCGAACGGCGTACCCGCGAGCTGAGCGACAAGAACCTGGCCTTGCAGCAGGCCAGCCAGGAGCGCGAAGCATTGATGCGGCAGCTGGAATATCGCGCCAGTCACGACGTGCTGACCGGCTTGCCGAATCGGCGCGAAGCCGAGCGCGTGCTGCAGCAATGGCTGGAGCGTGCGCAGGCCGACGGCGCATCGGTGGCGCTGGCGTTGATGGACATCGATCACTTCAAGCGCATCAATGACGCCTACGGTCACGAGACCGGCGATGCGGTGTTGTGCGCGGTGGGCGAGGTGCTGTCCGATCGCGAGAACGCGCAGCACTTTGCAGCGCGCCACGGCGGCGAGGAATTCCTGCTGGCGGTGATCGGGTTGGACGGCGATGCCGCGCGCGTGGTGTTCGAGGGCTTGCGGCAACGGCTGGCGACGATCGGCGTGCCGGCGCAGGAGACCCTGGTGCGCTGCACCGCCAGCATGGGCATGGCGATGGCGCACGAGGCTGCCAGCTGGAGCGAGTTGTTGGCGCTGGCCGATCGTCGCCTTTACGCGGCCAAGCGGCAGGGGCGCGATCGCCTGGTGCAGCACTAGAGCGGGTTATGCGCGTTGAGGTGAGTGCCAAGCGCCCTGTGGCGCGTCGGGCAAGGTGCGCGACGCGGTGTCGGTGCGCTGGCCGTTGTGACGTGATCGGTGCGCTGCGATCAGCGCGCCGAACGCACAGGCGGCGCTGGTCGCCGCATCATGCCGATGACCGGTCCGCGGGTTCGGCTGCATCGGCCTGCCCCTGCAGCAGAGCGATAAAGGCCTGGCCGGCGCGCGACAGCGTGCGCCCGCCATGGGTGACGCAGCCGAGTGCGCGCGACAGTTGCAGTTCCGGCAGCGGCAGCGTCACCAGCGGAGGATCGATCATGCGCGCCGGCAGTACGCTCCACGCCAGCCCGACCGAGACCAGCATCTTGATCGTCTCCAGATAGTTGGTGGTCATGCGCAGGTGCGGAATCAGTCCGCGTTCGGCGAAGCGCTTGGCGACGATGCGGTGGGTGAAGGTGCCCGCATCCGGCAGCACTGCCGGATGCGCCACGATGTGCTCGAGCGTGGGCGCAGCCAGCATTGCCAGCGGATGATCCGGCGCCACCACGCACTGCAGTTGGTCCTGCCAGATGGGTTGCGCGCGCAGCGGCGCCTGGGTATCCGGCGCCAACGTGGTGACCGCCAGCTCCACCTCCCCGCGCAGTACCGCGGCATAGGCCAGTTCCGAATCGAGGAACTGGATGTCCAGGGTGGCGTGCGGATGCTCGGTGGTGAATCGGCGCAACAACGCCGGCAACCGGTGCAGGCCGACGTGATGGCTGGTGGCCAGGCTCAGGCGACCACTGCCGGCGGCGCCCAGGTGTTCCAGCGCCCGCCGCGTGTCTTCCAGCTCGGCCAGGATGCGGCGCGCGCGCGGCAGCAGCGCCTGTCCGGCTTCGGTCAGCACGATCTGACGGCCGAGGCGGTCGAATAGCCGTGCCGACAACTGCCCCTCCAGCAGGGCGATGCGCTTGCTGACCGCTGGTTGGGTCAGGTGCAGTGCTTCTCCGGCGGCCGAGAAGCTGCCGCTCTGGGCAATGGCGACGAAGGCAGTGAGGCTGGCAAGGTCCAAATGTATTCCCAAAATTCATTTGTTGAATAAACAATATGAATTTGCTTCATCGGGGGCAAGCTCCTAGCATCGACAACAGCCTTGCGGGCCATGGTCCGCTCCCTGCCAACGCACCGGGTTGCCGTGATGACTGCCAAGACGCTGTACGACAAGTTGTGGGACATGCATGAGGTTGCGCATCGCGACAATGGCTCATCGCTGATCTATATCGATCGCCACATCCTGCACGAGGTGACCTCGCCGCAGGCCTTCGAGGGCTTGCGCCTGGCCGGCCGCAAGCCGTGGCGGATCGACGCCAACATCGCCACCCCCGACCACAATGTGCCGACCACGCGCACCGAGCGCCAGGGCGGCCTGCAGGCGATCTCCGACGAAGTGTCGCGACTGCAGGTACAGACGCTGGACGAGAACTGCGACGACTTCGGCATCCTCGAATTCAAGATGGACGACCAGCGGCAGGGCATCGTGCATGTGGTCGGCCCCGAGCAGGGCGCCACTTTGCCGGGCATGACGGTGGTCTGCGGCGATTCGCACACGTCCACCCATGGCGCGTTTGGTGCGCTGGCGCACGGCATCGGCACCTCCGAGGTCGAGCACGTGCTGGCGACCCAGTGCCTGATCGCCAAGAAGATGAAGAACCTGCAGGTGCGGGTCGAGGGCGAACTGCCGCTGGGCGTCACCGCCAAGGACATCGTGCTGGCGGTGATCGGGCGGATCGGCACCGCCGGCGGCAACGGCTATGCGCTGGAGTTCGCCGGCAGCACGATCCGCGGGTTGTCGATGGAAGGCCGCATGACCATCTGCAACATGGCCATCGAAGCCGGTGCCCGGGTCGGCATGGTGGCGGTGGACGAAAAGACCATCGACTACGTCAAAGGCCGGCCGTTCGCGCCCAAGGGCGCGCAGTGGGAGGCGGCGGTGGCGTTGTGGCGCACGCTGGTCTCCGACCCGGATGCACCATTCGATAAGGTCGTGGAGCTGCAGGCCGCCGAGATCAAACCGCAGGTCAGCTGGGGAACCTCGCCCGAAATGGTGGTAGCGGTGGACCAACACGTGCCCGATCCGGCCAAGGAACAGGACCCGACCAAACGCGATTCGATCGAGCGCGCGCTGAAGTACATGGGCTTGCGTGCCAACCAGCCGATCACCGACATCCGCCTGGACCGCGTGTTCATTGGCTCGTGCACCAACTCGCGCATCGAGGACCTGCGCGCCGCTGCGGCCGTGGCCAAGGGCCGCAAGGTCGCCGCGACGATCAAGCAGGCGCTGGTGGTGCCGGGCTCGGGCCTGGTCAAGGCGCAGGCCGAGGCCGAAGGCCTGGACAAGGTGTTTCTGGACGCCGGCTTCGAATGGCGCGAACCGGGATGTTCGATGTGCCTGGCGATGAACCCGGACAAGCTCGGCAGCGGCGAGCACTGCGCCTCCACCTCCAACCGCAACTTTGAGGGCCGCCAGGGCGCCGGCGGGCGCACCCACCTGGTCAGTCCGGCGATGGCGGCGGCGGCGGCAGTGAGCGGTCACTTCGTCGACGTGCGCACGTTGCCGGCGTTGTCGGCGGACTAGCCGCGCCGACCCGCAGCCTGCTCGCGTCTACCCGTCCCTTTATCCAGGTTCCTGCCATGAAAGCCTTCACGACCCACACCGGCCTGGTCGCACCATTGGATCGCGCCAATGTCGACACCGACCAGATCATTCCCAAGCAATTCCTGAAGTCGATCAAGCGCACCGGGTTTGGCCCCAATCTGTTCGACGAATGGCGCTATCTGGACGTCGGCGAGCCGGGACGCGACAACAGCCAGCGGCCGCTCAATCGCGATTTCGTGCTGAATTTCCCGCGCTACCAGGGGGCCAGCGTGTTGCTGGCGCGCGAAAACTTCGGCTGCGGTTCCTCGCGCGAGCATGCGCCGTGGGCGTTGGACGAATACGGCTTCCGTGCGGTGATCGCGCCCAGCTTCGCCGACATCTTCTTCAACAACAGCTTCAAGAACGGCTTGCTGCCGATCGTGCTGGCCGACGCCGAGGTCGATGCCTTGTTCACACAGTGCCTGGCGATCGAAGGCTATCGGCTGTCGGTGGACCTGGCCGCCCAGCGTGTGCGTCGCCCCGATGGCATCGAGTACGCCTTCGAGATCGATGCCTTTCGCAAACACTGCCTGCTCAATGGTCTGGACGATATCGGCCTGACCTTGCAGGACGCCGACGCGATCGGCCGCTTCGAGCAGGCGCATCGCGCCCGCCAGCCCTGGTTGTTCGGCGCCCTGCAGTGAGCGCGGCGGGATCTTCACTGCGCGCCGAGAGCTTGGGCGAGCACGTCGCTGCGCAGTTCGGCGCGCAGGCACAGGCGTACCTGCAGAGCGATGTGCATGCGCAAGGTGCCGAGTTCGCTGAACTGCGCGCCGGCCTGCAAGCGCATCGCAACGGTCGCCTGCTCGACCTGGGCTGTGGCGCCGGACATGTGAGCTTCCAGTTGGCCGCGTTGATGAGCGAGGTGGTGGCCTACGATCTCTCGGCCGAGATGCTGGACGTCGTGGCGGCCACCGCTGCCGCGCGTGGCTTGACCCAGCTGCGCACCCTGCAAGGCGTGGCCGAGCGCTTGCCGTTCGAAACCGGCAGCATGGATGCAGTGGTCAGCCGCTATTCGGCGCATCATTGGAGCGACGTCGGTCAGGCGCTGCGCGAAGTGCGGCGGGTGTTGCGGCCGGGCGGCATCGCGGCCTTCATCGACGTGGTGGCACCGGGCCTGCCGTTGCTGGACACGCATCTGCAGGCAATCGAACTGCTGCGCGATACCAGCCATGTGCGCGACTACAGCGTGGCCCAGTGGCTGCAGATGCTGGGCGAATCCGGCTTGTGCGTGCAGCGACATCATTGCCAACGTCTGCAGTTGGACTACCTGAGCTGGGTGGACCGCATGCGCACACCGGCGGTGCTACGCGCAGCGATCCGCGCGCTGCAGGATGCCGCTGTGGACGATGTGCGCGACTATTTCGAGATTGCTGCCGATGGCTCGTTCAGCACCGACGTGCTGGTGCTGTGGGCGGTACGTTGATTCCCATGGCGCTGCGGCGCCGACCCACGAGGATTGCATGAGCAAGCAGATTCTGGTTCTTCCCGGCGATGGCATCGGCCCGGAGATCATGGCCGAGGCGGTCAAGGTGTTGACGCGCATCGATGCGCAGCACGGCCTCGGCGTCACCCTGGCGTACGACGATCTCGGCGGCGCCGCCTACGACAGATACGGCAGCCCGCTGGCCGACGAAACCCTGGAGCGCGCACGCGCCGCCGACGCAGTGTTGCTGGGCGCGGTCGGTGGGCCGCAATGGGACAGCATCGACCCGGCACTGCGTCCGGAGCGCGGCCTGCTGAAGATCCGTTCGCAGCTGGGTCTGTTCGCCAACCTGCGTCCGGCCCTGCTGTATCCACAGCTGGCCGAGGCGTCCACGCTCAAGCCCGAGGTGGTGTCCGGGCTGGACCTACTGATCCTGCGCGAACTCACTGGCGGCATCTACTTCGGCCAGCCGCGCGGCAATCGCACGCTGGACAACGGCGAGCGCCAGGCTTACGACACCTTGCCGTATAGCGAGGGCGAGATCCGCCGCATCGCCAAGGTCGGCTTCGAGATGGCGCGCCTGCGCGGCAAGAAGCTGTGCTCGGTGGACAAGGCCAATGTGCTGGCGTCCAGCCAGCTGTGGCGCGCGGTCGTGGAGGAAGTGGCCAAAGATTATCCGGACATCGCCCTGTCGCATCTGTACGTGGACAACGCCGCCATGCAACTGGTGCGCGCGCCCAAGCAGTTCGATGTGATCGTGACCGACAACATGTTCGGCGACATCCTGTCCGACCAGGCCTCGATGCTGACCGGCTCGATCGGCATGTTGCCGTCGGCGTCGCTGGATGCCAACAACAAGGGCATGTACGAGCCCTGTCACGGCTCGGCGCCTGACATCGCCGGCAAGGGCATCGCCAATCCACTGGCCACCATCCTGTCGGTGGCGATGATGCTGCGCTACACCTTCGCGCAGGCCGAGGCCGCAAACGCCATCGAACGTGCGGTCGGCAAGGTCTTGGACCAGGGCCTGCGCACGGCCGACATCTGGTCCGAAGGCACCACCAAGGTCGGTACCGCCCAGATGGGCGAGGCCGTAGTGGCAGCGCTGTAAAACGCCGTCCGCAGGGGGCGTTGGTGGTCGCCGTTCGCGGCGGGCACCGACCCCGGCTTGCGTACCGGCATGCACCGCAGGTAGGTGCAATCGCCTCGGCGCCAGTCGGACCGCGCTGCAGCGACGACAACGATCCGCTGCCTGCGATAGACCGCCCGTGCGGCGATGACGCTGTCGCTGCACGGTACCAGCACAGCGTCGGTGTGCTGGCGTCATCGGCGCTACGCCGCGGCAGCGCCTTGGTTGCGCGCTGCCGGGTGCCTGGGCAAGCCGCCTCAGCGCTTGTGCAGGATCATCGTCACCACCGATCGCGCTGGCGCCAGCGCGGCCTGCACGCCATCGCTGACTGTGCTGCTGCAGGTGGTTTCCGCAGCTCGCGTTTGCGAGGTGACGACCACCTGCAGCGCCCAGGCGCCCGGTCCCAGGATGTCCGGTGCGATCGTCAAGCGCCGTGCCGCCAGTCCGGTGTTGACGTGCACCAGCACCAGTGTGCGCCCATCGGCCGCCAGCGCCGCCACCGTATCCATATCGTTCACCGGGAGTAGCCGCATGCCGGGACGCAGATAGCGGCTGAAGTTGGCCATGGCCCAGTACTTGCGGGTGATCACGAACGGATGCTCGGCTGTTGCCTCGGTACTCAGATCCATCCGGATCAGGCCCCAATGGCGGGCCGCGCCCGGCTTGCCGGCCGCTGAGGTTTCGATCGCCTGCCAGAACACCCAGGCCGAAGGCTGCAGGCGCTTGAGGTCCAGCACCATGTGTTCGGCCAGTGCCAGCGCCGGGCGCATGTCGTCGGCATCCTCGGCCACGGTCGATGGCGACAGATCGTCTTCGGACATCCACAGACGGATGCCGCTGGCCGTGGCGATGTCGCGTACGCCGGTCTGTCCGGTGCTGTCGTAGCTGTGCACATTGAGTTGGCCGAGCACCGCCCTGGTGGTGTCCGAATACTCCGACCAATTGCCGATGAACCCCAAGGCGTTGGTTTCGTCCATGGCCGCGACCCGGGTCTGCACACCGCGTGCGCGCAGTGCGCGATCGCTGGCCTGCAGGATGCGTTGCTGCGCCGGCACGCTCCAATGCGCGCCCTCCTGCGTGTTGGCGGCGAACCAATAGGGTGTGTTGGGCTCGTTGACGGGCGACAAGGTGCGGAAGACGATGCCGTGGCGTCGCTGCAAGGTGTCGACGACCTCAGCGAGGTAGGCCGCGAACGCGCTTTCCTGGCCGGGCCGCAGATTGTCGTCCAGTCCGTGCTCGGCGCCGGAAACGCGGCCACTGACGGTCATGAACCACGGCGGCGAGTTGGAGAACGCTTCGAAGATCCGCCATTGTGCGGGCACGCGTGCGCGGATCGCATCCAGCCACCAGCGCTGGCCCTGGTCGGCCGACCAGTCCCACAGCGCCGGATCGTCGGCATGCCACCAGTCCTTGCCGACGGCGCCGCTGGGCTGCCGCCAGAATCCCTGGATGGCCGCGCCGGTGCGCAGATACGGCGGAGTGTCAGCCGCATTGCCGCCGCCGATGTTGTAGCGGGCGATCACCCAGCCCAGGCCATCGCGGCCGTACAGCAGGTCGGCCAGGCGATTGCGCAGCGGCTCCGGATAGGTGCCGGTCACGTTGGCGAACCAGGCCAGCGCCGTCCCGAAACCTTCGAAGCGGGTTTGCGGCGCCTGCAACTCCGGCCGCAAGGCGATGTGGATCGGTGCGTCGGCCACGCAGACCGGCGCGGCCAGGCAGGGCAGCGCCAGCGCCGCAGCCGCAAGCACGCTGCTACACATTCGCAGGCAGCGCCACAGCTGCAGCGAGCAGCCCCGACCAGCCATGTTAGTCACGGTGAGCCTGCAGCAGCGTCACCATCAAACTGCTGCCGCGCTCTGGCAGGCGCAAGCCGAAATAGGTCTCGTCGCCGTTGAGGGTGCGCTCGCGCACCCAGCGCCCGGCCTCGAAATGGCCTTCCTCGACCGTGAGCAACTGCACCGGGCCGCGCGTGCCCAGCTGTTCGGCGAACATCAGGTTGGCATTGGCGCCAGTGATCAGGAACCGCTCCGGCGCTACTTCGGCGACCAGCACGCGGCCGCTTGGCACCTGGTTGCCCTGGCCGCGTGGCCCGCCATAGCCATCGCACACCTCGCCAAAGCGCACCGCCACATCCAGCTGCGAGAAGGCCAGCGGCACGTTGGCGATGCCATCTTCTTCCACTGCCGCCTGCACCCGCCCGGCATCGCGCAACGGCAGCAGGAACGGCGCCGCTTCGCGCAGCAACCGGTAATTGACCGCGACCGGATCGATGCTCTCGCGACCGTCGGCGTCCAGGCCGAACGCAGCGTCGATGCCGAACTTGCCGATGCCCACCGCATAGGGCCGCGCCAGCACCAGGAACATATGCCGTGCGTGCGCGGCAGAACCGCCGGTTTCCGGTACGAACAGCGGATTGTCCTTGCGATCGTAAGCCTGGGCGATGGCGAGATAAGGCGCGACGTTTGTGTCGTAGTTGTCCACGCCGATGACATCGATCGCCGGCGCCAGCGCCTTCCACATCGGCAACAACCACGACACCGCGCCGCCACTGGGCGAGGACAGGCCGGGGCGCAGCAGACCGGGTTGTTCGCGTGGCCAGACGTTGATGTACAGCGGCAGGTCGTAGGCTGCCTTGCCAGCCGCCGCGACCGCCTGCATATAGCGTGCGGTGTGATAGGCCATGAAGGCCTCCGGCGCGCGCGCGCCGAACGCCGCGGTCCAGTTGCCACTCGCAGCGCCGGGCATGTCGGCCGGCACCTGGCCGGCGAACAGCGCTTGCGCCGCGGCAGAATGATCGCGGTCGGCGCCCAGCGTGCCGGCTTCGTTTTCGACCTGCACCATCAGCACGGTGCGGCGCTTGCCATCGATGTCGCGCAGATGCCGCATCAATGCGGCAAACGCCTGCGCGTCGGCATCGCGGCTGGCTGCCGCCAGCGGCGAGAGCGCCTCGACCGGGTGGCCATCGGCGTCGATGACGCGCGGATAGCGCAGGGTGTCGCGCTTCACCCAGTCGGGAACGTAAGCCATGCCGCCGTTCTTCCAGGTGCCGAACCACAGCAGCACCAGGCGCAGGCCTTGCCGCCGCGCCTCGTTCACCAGCCCGTCCACGTTGGCGAAGTCGTAGCGACCGGCCACCGGCTCCAGCTCCTGCCACGATACCGGCGCCATCACCGTATTGCATTGGCTGCGGGCGAGCGCCGGTTGCAGTTGCCGCAGTTGCGTACCGGTGCCGCTGCTGTTGTTGAGTTGCATGCCCAGCAGCAGCCAGGGCTTGCCGTCCACGGTAAAGCTACGCCTGCCGTCGGCAGCGGCCGCGAAGCCGTTGGGCTGCGCCTGCAGCATCAGCGGCGGCAGCAGTGCCAACAGCAGGGCGATCGCGGCGTAGCACCGCCGGCGCGTCGACCTTGCCGGGGAAGAGGTGTTGCTCGATGGCAGCTGCATGCAGTCGGTCTCCGGGGCGGGGCACTGTCGTTGTCGATGGATCGTCACGAGGCGGCACAGTGTGCACGCACGAAATCCTCATGCGAGGGCATGCGGTCCACCAACTGTGCCGTGGTTGCCGCCATGCGTTGCAGTCGCGCGCTCGCTTCCGCGGCGGGCATCGCCAGGGCCAGCGGATCGATACCGTGCGTGTCCACGCCTTGTCCGTGCAAGACGGCCAGCCAGCTGGTCTTGCTGAAGAGTTCGTCGGTGTCGCGGAAGACCCGGCCAGAGTGCGCAAAGCTCTGTAGGCGGTCGGCCAGGCTGTCTGGGATCGCCATGGCGCGTGCGCGCTCCCAGTAGTGGCCAGCACGCGCGGTCGCATGGAAGTGCAGGATGATGAAGTCGCGGATGCTGTCGAACTCCTGCGCCATCAGCCGGTTGTAGCGACGGATCTCGGCAGGATTGCCGGCGCGGTCGGGCAGCATCTCCAGGAAGCGGGCGATGCCGGCCTGGATCAGGTGGATGCTGGTGGACTCCAGCGGCTCCAGGAAGCCCGCGGCCAAGCCCAGCGCCAGACAGTTGCCGGACCAGCAGCGTTCGCGCCGGCCAGGACGGAAACGCAGCAGGCGCGGCTCGGACAGCGGCTCGCCATCCAGATTGGCCAGCAAGGTCGCGGCGGCCGCATCGTCGGACAGTTGCTCGCTCGCATACACATAGCCGTTGCCGGTGCGATGCTGCAACGGAATCCGCCATTGCCAGCCGGCGTCCCGGGCCGTTGCACGGGTGAACGGCGTAAATGCGGGCGAGCGAGCCGATGGCACCGTCACTGCGCGGTCGTTGAACAGCCAATGCGACCAGTCCTGGAATTCCGTGCCGGGGGCACCGTCGAGCAGCACGTTGCGAAAGCCCGAACAATCGATGAAGAAGTCGGCATCGATGCGCGTACCCGATTCCATCACGACTGCCTCGATGTCGCCAGCGGGCGCGCGCCGCAGCACCTGCTGGATCGTGCCTTCCACCCGCATCACGCCGCGGCTTTCGGCGTAGCGGCGCAGCATCTGCGCGTAGAGCGCGGCGTCGAAGTGGAAGGCGTAACCCATTCGCGACAGTGACGTATCGCCTTGCTGCGGCCGCATGAAGCGCCCGCGCGATGCCGCCACGGTGTTGAGCGAATACATCGCCAGCGGTGCGGCTGCGCCCGCGCGATGCATGCGCCGCCACAGCCCGTCGAACGGGACGGTGCCGATGTCCATGCCAAAGGTGCCGAATGGATGGAAATAGCGATGTCCGGGACGTTGCCAGTCGACGAACTCGATGCCCAGCTTGAAGCTGCCCTGCGTGGCGCGCAGGAAAGCGTCTTCATCGATGCCGAGCAGTGCATTGAACAGCGCAATCGGCGGAATCGTCGCTTCGCCGACGCCCACCGTGCCGATGGCCTCGGATTCGACCAGGGTGATGCGCGTGGTCCGCGTCCCGATCACCCGTACCAAGGCCGCCGCTGCCATCCAGCCGGCGGTGCCACCACCGACGATAACGAGATGACGCAGTGGCTCGCCCGCTGTCACGGCCGTCGCCAGCGCGGGCGTGACGATAGCGGCGCGCGCACGATCGTGGCGCGCCCGCGTCTGCTCATCACGCGGGCGAGGTCGGTCCGCCTGCGGCGGTGGCGGCCCGTTTCATCTCCTGTAGGGAGCGCAAGACGCATCAGTAGGTGACTCGCACCGAGACGCCGTAGCGGCGGTCGTTGAGCTCGTAGCGCAACGGCGCGCTTGGCGTGCCGATGTAAATCTCGTTCATGCGATTGTTCAAGTTCACCGCATCGAACGACAGCGCGACGTGGTCGTTGAGGTTGACGTTCAATGAGGCGTCCAGCGAGGCATACGGCTTCTGGTACTGCGGGATGCCATTTGCGCCGCTGCCCTGCGTCGTGTCCAGGTAAGCGCCGCGCCAGCTCCAGGCAAGGCGTCCGGTGAAGCGACCCTTCTCGTAGAGCGCCACCGCGTTGTAGCTGTGTTTGGACAACTTCTCCAACGGCACCGTGGTGGGGATATCCGAGCCGGCGGTGGCGAAAGGATTGGAGACGCTGCTGTCCACGTAGGTGTAGTTGAACTGGAACCCCAGCCCGCTCAGCCAACCGGGCAGGAAGTCGTAGAACTGCTGGTAAGCGAATTCGGCACCACGGATGGTGCCATTGCCGGTATTGAGCGAGGTGCTGATGTCGTAGTCCTGGCCGTTGTAGTTGCGTACCACCGTGCCGCTTGCCAGGAAGCCGTTGACCTTTTTGTAGAACACGCCGGCGGTGAGCGAACCGGCAGGGGCGAAATACCATTCCAGCGTCGCATCGTAGTTGTCGGACGTGATCGGTCGCAGGAGCGGATTGCCCGAGGACCCACTGGGTCGACCGGTAATCGGATTCAGCTGGTTGGACGCCCCCAGCGTCACGTTGGTCGACATCTGGTCGAAGTTGGGCCGGGCGATCAGTTGCGAATAGGCAAAGCGCGCCTGCAGCGTCTCGCTCAAGTGCGCGCGCAAGTTGAAGCTCGGCAGCACGTCGTTGTAAGTGCGCTCCACCGACAGCGGGGTGATGCTGCCATCGCTCAGGAAGACGGCACCCTCCGAGCCGGTGGTGGTCCTGACCAACCGCACGCCGAGATTGCCATCCAGGCGCAGGCCGGCCAGCTCGGTGTCGTAGTCTGCGGTGAGGTAGCTGGCCCAGGTTTTTTCGGTCTGGTGATTTAGGTCGCTGGGTTTGAATGCCGTCTGCGGCGCGAAGCCGAACAGGGCTTCGGTGCGTGCGGTGCGCTCGAACAGTCCGTTGCCGGCGGCGAATTCCGGGTACAGCACGCCACCGGTCAGGGTCTTGCCGTCGAAGAAGTCCGGCGATGGACCGTTGCGCACCAGTTCCGGATGCGCCGAGACCGAGGGGTAGACCAGGCTGGTCGAGCAATCGCGATCGGCACCGGTCACGCCCAGGCAGGCGGCATTCCAGGTGCCGCGCAGGTCGATGGTGCTATCGGCGTAGCGCACGCCGGCGCTGAGCTTGGTGAACAATCCGCCCTCGGTGAAGTACTCCACGTCCGATTGCAGTGCCAGTTGATCGGCATCGTTGCGGGTCAGCGCATCGGCGATATAGCTGAGCCCGTAGTTGTTGGGGTTGGTGAGCAGCGCGGGATCGCGCACGTTGAAGCGTGGGCTGCCACCACGCAGGTCGAAGTCGACGATCGAGCGATTGGCCGCGGTGGTGCGATCTTCCGAAGCGCGGTCGTATAGCGAGATCACGAAGCCATTGCGGTCGGCATCGTAGGACGAGGTCAGATACTGCGCATCGAAGGTGACCGCCACTTTCTCGCTGGGATTCCAGCGCAGGTTGAGGCTGTAGTTGGTATTGGTCGAGGTCAGGTCCTGGTCGTAGCGCGCCGATTCGAACAGCTGGTCGTCCAGCGCGCCAGAGGTCGCGTAGCCGCGCGCATCGAAGGTGAAGGGGGCGCCGGCCAGCGGGGAGGCCGTGTCGAGGCGATTGGCCTGGTAGAAATACTTGCCCTGCCGGTAGAAGTCATAGGAGCTGCGCAGGAACTGCCCGGTCACCAGTACGGTATCGGAGGGCTTCCATTGCAATGCTGCCGCCGTGCCGAAGCGTTTACGGTCGCCGCCATCGTCGTAGATCTGGAAGCCCGACGGGATCTGCGCATTGCTGGGCGCGCCGGCGATGACACCATCGGGTACCGCGACGAACGGTCCAGTCAGAATGCCGTCCTGGCGGTAGCTGGAGCGGCCGTAGCCGACGTTGAACAGCACGCCGATCTCGCCGATGTCGGTGGTGAAGCGATCGCTGTACAGACCAGACGCCGAACCGCCTGCCTTGTCGGCGCGATCGTAATAGTTGCCCTTTGCGGTGGCGCTGATGACTTGGCCCGGCGCGTCGAACGGCAGCCGCGTGCGCAGGTTCACCACGCCACCGACGCCGCCTTCGATGATGTTCGCGGGCGGATTCTTGTAGACGTCGATGCCCGCCAGCAGTTCCGGTGGGATGCCTTCCAGATCCAGGGTGCGGCCGCCGGAAGCGGAGAAGGTATCGCGGCCGTCGAGGAAGTTGCGCACCTGGGTCAGGCCGCGCACGGTGACAGCCGGTTGCGTACGGTGATCGAAGTCGGTCGCGCCTTCGCCATAGCGGCGCTGGATCTGCACGCCGGTGATGCGCTGCAGCGCCTCTACCGTGTTGGCGTCCGGCAGCTTGCCGATGTCCTGTGCCTGCACCGAATCCACGATCTGCGTGGCGTCTTGTTTGATCGCCTGCGCCGACCGCAGGCTTTCGCGCACGCCGGTCACCATCACGCTGTCCAGCGTTGTCACGTCGCCACTGGCCGCCTGCGCCGGTGCGGCCTCTTGCTCGCCTTGGGCGCTTTGCTCGGGGCGCGGTGCGGGGCGGGTTTGTCCCCATGCCAGCGCCGGGGTCAGCATCGCCAGGCCCAGCGCACTGGCCAGGGAGTGCCGATGCACGGGATGACGCGATTTGACGGACGCACGACGTGTCATTCGATCTCTCTCCGGTTCTGAGGAGCGACCTTGGTATCGACACCGACATCGGTGTGAATCTGTACGCGATGAAGGATGACGCCGTGCCGACGATCGGCGACGTCCAAGGACGGTGGCGAGCGGGACTGTTTGCGTGTGTGCAGATTTATATGACAAATCGAGAGGGTGCACGTTGCGTCGCAGCAAGCTGGCATCAGCGTGACTTGCAGTGCGTGTCGGACGTTGCAGGACGGCGTGCCTGTATATCCGCGTATGGAGCGGTGCCGGCCGCGGCATGTTTGCCTGCGTGTTCTGGCCAACGCCGCGCCAGCGGTGTTGGTATGCGATCAGACGCTTGCCATCGCGCAGACGCGCAACTCCGCCATCTAGCGAGGGTCCTTGTTACCGATGAAGACGTGGTGCGCATCTGCCGCTTCTACTTGCGCAACGCGGCGCGCGCGTGGGTGGTCCATCTCCCGCGGTGTCGGCCTGCATGGTGATCTGGCAGTGATCCTAGCGTCGCGTCGTCTTCGCTTGTCGCTGCTGTTCGCGGTCGATCAGTCGCAGGACGTCGTGGATGATGGCGAACATCGCCGCCTGCGCCGTGTCCGCATCGCCGCGCTTGATCGCATGGAGGACGCGTCGGTGTGCGGGAATGCTGGCCGTATGTCCGCGGACGCGATTGGTGAACTGGATGGAGAAGGTCAGGGCCGTGTTCACCAGTTCGTGGAACTGCATGTAGAACGGATTGCCGGTCGCGTCGAGGATCGCGACATGGAATGCCACGTCCGATGACAGGTGATCGTCCTCGCCCCGACCGGCCGCGATCATGCGCTGCAAGGCCTGCTCGATCTTGCCGATCGCTTCGGTGTCGCCCTGCTGCGCAGCCAGCTTGGCCGCCATCGGTTCGATGCCCTGGCGCATTTCGGTGAACGAGCGCAGCAGGCGATGCGAGAACTTGCGCTCCAGCATCCAGCGCAAGACATCCGGGTCGAGCAGGCTCCAGCTCTGCTCGGGGCGCACGACGATGCCGCTGCGCGGGCGTGCTGACAATAAGCCCTTGGCGGTCAGCATCTTGATCGCCTCGCGGGTGACGCTGCGGCTGGTCGCGTAGGCCAGGGAAATGTCCGCTTCGGTCGGGAAATTTTGCGTGCCATACGTGCCGGCGACGACCTCCCGTCCCAACGCATCGAGCAATTGCGCGGTGAGCGTGCTGCTTGCAGAGGTTGGGGATCCCGTTCGCAGCGGGCGCGGTGTCATGGCCGGCGGCCGTCTGCCGAAGAGAGGCCGAGAGTAGCACGGCCACTTCGCCGCGCCGTGCGGGCGTGGGCAGGGGGGCGACGGTTGTGGCCTACCGAAGACCGGCCACACCTGATGGAAATGTCGCAGTGGCAGAGGGGGATGCTCACCCTACGCTGGATCGCCGGGCGATCATGCCGACCAGCTGTTTACCCCTATTCGCCCCTATTCGCCCCTATTCGCCCCTTGCGGCTGCGTCCAGCTGACGCGTGCCGCCGTCCACTCCCCAGCCGGCGCCCCCATGCGCCGACCAGGGCATCGTGATGCCGCTTGCGTCAGGCCACCGCTGCAGTGCGGCCAGCGATCACGCCACGCTCGCGCTGGCGCAGCAGGCGATTGGCCACGTCCAGCCAGGCCAGTGCACTGGCTTCGATGATGTCCTTGCTGGTGCCGGTGCCTTCGTACTCGACGCCATCGTGGCGAACGCTCAGGCTGGCTTCGCCGCGCGCATCGGCACCGATGCCGACGCTATGCACTTGATAGCTGTCCAGCTCCAGCTTCACGCCGGTGGCCGAGGCCAGGGCGCCGAACAGGGCATCCACCGGCCCGTTGCCCTGGGCGGTTTCGGCGACGCGATTGCCTTCGGAATCGGACAGTTCCACCAGCGCATTGGCGCGGCTGCCGACGTCGCTGATGGTCATCGACGCCAGCCGGTAGCCTTCCTGCACGGTGGTGTCCTGCATCAGCGCCTGCAAATCGGCATCGGTGACGACGCGCTGCTTTTCGCACAAGGCCTTGAACTGCTCGAAGACCAACTTGATCTCTTCTTCCTCCAGCAGATAGCCCAGCGCGCGCAAGCGCTGCTCCACCGCGGCGCGGCCGCTGTGGCGGCCCAGCACCATCTGCGAGGACTCCCAGCCCACGTCTTCCGGCCGCATGATTTCGTAGGTGCCGCGATGGCGCAGCATGCCGTGCTGGTGGATGCCGGATTCGTGCGCGAACGCATTGCCGCCGACCACCGCCTTGTTGCGTTGCACCGGCATGCCGACCAGGCGCTGCAGCAACTGGGAGCTGGAGACGATGCGGGGCGTGTTGATGGACGTGTCCAGATTGTAGAAAGCGCCACGTACCTTCAACGCCATGGCGATCTCTTCCAATGCGCAGTTGCCAGCGCGCTCGCCGACGCCGTTGATCGTGCACTCGACCTGACGGGCGCCACCTTCGACGGCTGCCAGCGAGTTGGCCACCGCCAGGCCCAGGTCGTTATGGCAGTGGGCACTGAAGATCACCTTGTCGGCGCCGTCGACGCTGGCGATCAAGCGCGAGAACATGCCGCGGATCTCTTCCGGCGTTGTGAAGCCGACCGTGTCGGGCAGGTTGATCGTGGTGGCACCGGCGGCGATGGCGACCCGGGTCACCTCGGCCAGGAAGTCCTCCTCGGTCCGAGTCGCATCCTCGGCGGAAAACTCCACGTCATCGATAAAGCTGCGCGCCAGCGTGACATGCCGATGGATCGACTCCAGTACCTGCTCGCGGTTCAGCCGCAGCTTGTGCTCGCGGTGCAGCGGGCTGGTCGACAGGAAGACATGCAGGCGCGGATTGGCGGCCGCCTCCAGCGCACGCGCCGAGGTCTCGATGTCCGCCTGCAGGCAGCGCGACAGCACCGCCAAGGTGGGACGCTGCAGTTCGCGTCCGATCATCGCAATCGCTTCGCGGTCGGACTGCGAACTGGCGGGAAAGCCGGTTTCGATGATGTCCACGCCGAGTGCATCCAGCGCACGTGCCATCACCAGCTTTTGTTGCGGCGTCATGCTGCAGCCGGGAGACTGCTCGCCGTCGCGCAGGGTGGTGTCGAAAATTCGGATACGGGGGGTCTGGTCGGATACGGTCGTGTTCACCAGGAAGACTCCTCTACGGCGATGGCGGTGACAGGCGGCAATGCGGCTGCGGATGGGCGGGATGGTGGAGCGGCGGGCGTCGGTTTGGCGGTGCGGTCGTTGCGAAGGCGTTCGGTGTTGCGGCGGCGCGGCTTGCGTGGCGGACGCGGCCTGACCTCGGATAAGAGTGTGGCCAGCACGGTTGCGTCGATATTACCGCCAGAGACCACCGCACATTTGCGTTTACCTGCAACGCGGCGACCGGCGGCCAATGCCAGCGCGCCGGCGCCTTCAGCGATAACGTGCTCTTCCAGGGCCAGCCGGACCAGGGTTTCGCGCAACTCGGCCTCGCGGACGATCACGACGTCGTCCAGCAGGCTGGTACACAAGCGTCGGGTCAGCATGCCAGGAATCTTGACCTTCACGCCATCGGCCAGCGTCGCTACCGGTGTGATCTCGCGCACATCGCCGCGCACTGCGCGTGCCATCGCATCCACGCCTTCGACCTGGGCGCCGACCACCCGCACGCCCTGCGACTTCAAGGCCAGGGCCACGCCGGAAGCCAGTCCACCGCCGCCGATGGGCACGATGACGACGTCGGGTGCATGCGCGGCCAGTTCGATCCCCACCGTGCCCTGGCCGGCAATCACATCCGGGTCGTCGAAGGCGGACAGAAAGCGGTAGCCGTTTTGTTCGGCCAGATCGCGGGCGAAGGCGAACGCCTCGTCGTAGCTGTTGCCATGTTGCCGCACGGTGGCGTCCCAATGGGCGACGCCGGCGATCTTGGTTTGCGGCGCGCCATGCGGCATCACGGTGATCGCCTGCACGCCCAGCCGGTAGGCGGCCCAGGCCACCCCCTGGGCGTGATTGCCGGCCGACGCGCAGATCACCGGGCGTTCGTCGCCGCGCTCCAGGCCTGCCAGCAACGCATTCAGCGCGCCGCGCACCTTGTAGGAGCCGGTGCGTTGCAGGTTTTCCAGCTTGAGCCACACGCCGAAGCGTTCGGCGTAGTGCAGGGGGGTGGGCGAGAGGTACTTGCGCAGCCGGGCCTGCGCGGCCAGTACGTCGGCCACGCTGACGGCGACGTCGCCTACGTCTGGGTCCTGCATGGCAGGGCGGCCGGAATCAGGCATTGCGACACGGTGTCGGCCGAGCCGGAAGAAGATACCTCCGGAGCATGCGGTGGTCGGCGTGCGAGCTGGATGCGCTCATGCGGCGGCCTCGACCGTTTCCAGCGCAGCGATCTCGACCGACTCGCAGTCGTAGACCTTCTGCAATTGCAGGCGCAGCGTTTCCGGCGGGCGTGCGCTGTCCACGTCCAGTCGCACGTGCCAATGGCCGCTGTCGGCCGTGGTCACGCCATGAATCGCGCAGGGACGGAACCCACGGCGCTCGGTCATGCCGATCACCCGCACCAGCGCGCCCTCGGCCGGCTTCAACACCAGCTCAAGCCGGTAACGCATGTGCCGTCTCCTTGGCCGCATGCGCGGGATTGCTGTCGAGCATGGTGCTGTTGGCGTTGTTGGGCGGCACCAGCGGCCAGACGTTGGCGCGCGCGTCGATTGCCACGTGCAGCAGGCCCGGACCAGGCTGCGACAGCAGCTCGGCCAGCGCGCCGTCGACGTCGCTACGGGCCACCACGCGAGTGGCGGGAATGCCGAACACCTGCGCCAACGCGGCGAAATCCGGGTTGTCGGACAGGTCGATCTCGCTGTAGCGCTCGGCGAAGAACAGTTCCTGCCACTGCCGCACCATGCCCAGCGAGCTGTTGTCCAGCAGCACGATCTTCACTGGCAGTTTGCAGCGCGCGATGGTGACCAGCTCCTGCACGTTCATCATGAAACTGCCATCGCCGGAGACCAGCACCACGGTGCGGTCCGGGCAGGCGAATTGCGCACCCATCGCCGCCGGCAGACCGAACCCCATCGTGCCCAACGCGCCGCTGGTCAGATGGTTCCGCGGATGGTTGAAGCGGCAATGCTGGGCGACCCACATCTGATGCTGGCCGACATCGCAGGCGATGATGGTGTCGGCCGGCGCCACTTCGCTCAGGCGCTTGAGCAGGGCGGGCGCATACACATCGGTTCCTGGCGCGTCGTAGCGTGCCGCGAACTTCTCGCGGTTGGCGAAGCAGCGCTTGCGCCAGGCCTCGCAGTTGGCGCGTGCCGCGCTCAGCGCCTTCAGGCTGGTGGCCACATCGCCGGGCACGGCAACGTCGGCGGTGCGCAACTTGGAAATTTCGTACGCGTCGGCGTCCAGGTGGATGACCCGGGCGAATGGCGCGAACTCGCTCAATTTGCCGGTGGCGCGGTCGTCGAAGCGTGCGCCCACCACCACCAGCAGGTCGCATTCCTGGATCGCCATATTGGCAGCACGCGTACCATGCATGCCCAGCATGCCCAGGTAGTCCGGATGGCCATGCGGCAGCGCGCCCAACCCGCGCAGGGTGAGGGCGGTCGGCAATCCGGTGGCCTCGACGAAGCGGCGGAAGGCGTCCACCGCGCCAGCCAGAGCGATACCGCCACCGCCATAGACGATCGGACGCTCGGCGCTGGCAATGGCGGCCAGCGCCTCGGCCAGTTGCGCATCCTGCGGCGCTGCCGGTGCGGCGGCCACCGCCGGCACGTGCGCCGGCAAGTGGCTGGCATCGGCCAGTTGCACGTCCTTGGGCAGATCGATCAACACCGGCCCCGGGCGGCCCTCACGGGCAATCCGAAAGGCTTCACGCACGATCTCCGGCAACTCGTCCACCCGCCTGGCCAGGAAGCTGTGCTTGACGATCGGCATGGTCATGCCGAACACGTCCAGCTCCTGGAAAGCGTCGGTACCCAGCAAGGGCGTAGCGACCTGGCCGGTCAGGCAGACCATCGGGACCGAGTCGAGCATCGCGTCGGCGATGCCGGTGACCAGATTGGATGCGCCCGGGCCGGACGTGGCCACGCAGACGCCAACCCGCCCGCTGGCGCGAGCGTAACCGTTTGCGGCAAGCGCAGCGCCTTGCTCATGGCGGACGAGGATATGCCTGAGACGGGAGTCCACCAGGGCGTCGTAGAACGGCATGATGGTGCCGCCCGGATAGCCGAACAGCGTATCCACGCCTTCGGCTTCCAGGGCCTGCGTCAGCCAGCGCGCGCCATTGCGGGGCGCGCTGTGTGCGGAGGTGTTCATGCGGTGCGGACCTTTGGGGTTCTGCGATGGGGGAGGCGGCCGGGTTACGCCGCTTGTTGTTTGGCTGGCGCCGGCGTGGCTTGCTGCTCGCCGTTGAGCCACACCATCTTGGCGCGCAGTTGCTTGCCTACCTGCTCGATCGGATGCTCCAGGTCGGCCTGCTTGAACTTGTTGTAGTTCGGCAGCCCGGCTTCGTATTCGGCGACCCAGTTCTTGGTGAAGGTGCCGTCCTGGATGTCCTTGAGCACGGCCCGCATGCGCTCCTTGGTGCTGGCGTCGATCACCCGCGGTCCGCTAACGTAGTCGCCGTACTGCGCGGTCTCGGAGACGAACTCCAGCATGCGGGTGATGCCGCCTTCGTAGAACAGATCCACGATCAGCTTCAGTTCGTGCAGCACTTCGTAATAGGCGATTTCCGGTTGGTAGCCGGCCTCGACCAGCACCTCGAAACCGGCCTGCACCAGCGAGGACGCGCCACCGCACAGCACGGCTTGTTCGCCGAACAGATCGGTCTCGGTTTCTTCCTTGAAGGTGGTCTTGATGATGTTGGCGCGTGCACCGCCCAGGCCGCCGGCATAGGTGAGGGCGAACTGTTCGGCCTTGCCGCTGGTGTCCTGATAGATCGCGTAGATGCACGGCACGCCGCGGCCGATTTCGTACTCGCGCCGCACCAGCGCACCCGGGCCCTTGGGTGCGACCAGCACCACGTCCAGATCGGCACGCGGCGCGATCATGCCGAAGTGCACGTTCAGGCCGTGCGCGAACAGCAGGCACGCGCCCTGCTTGATGTTCGGTGCGATGACGTCTTCGTAGAGCTTCTTTTGCACCATGTCCGGGGTCAGCACGGCCACCAGGTCGGCGTGCTTCACGGCGTCGGCCGGGGAGACCACGCGGAAGCCGTCCGCCTGTGCCTTGACCTCGGTCGGGCCGCCCGGGCGCAGGCCCACGGTGACGTCGAAGCCGGAGTCACGCAGGTTCAAGGCATGTGCACGGCCCTGGCTGCCGTAGCCGATCACGGCGATTTTCGGTTGGATGTCGTTGCTCATTGCGGGGTCCTTGCGGTGATTGGGAGGGTGAAGAGTCAGCCAGCCGCAGCGCGTGCGGTCGGCTGTGCAGAGGAGAGGGCGGAACGCGCAACGGCCACGCGACGCAGCACGGCCACCGGCGAGCGGTTGCAGGTGGAGCCGAGCGAGTGGATGTGCGTGCCGTTGTTCATGTCATTCGAAACTTTTGCCGATCCCTGAAACGCGAAACCCCGCGCCGTTGCCGATGCGGGGTTTGATGGAAGCCTTGTGTATCTGTCGCCTACACGAAGTCCCGTCCCGCACCGTTGGGCGAGATAATAAGTACGAGGACGAGAAGCGACGCCGACGCGCTGTTGCGCGTGCTGAAACGGGCATCGGTGTTGGCGGGTCGGTGCGACATGGAGCTGAGATAACCATCGGCGTGATATGTGTGTCAACCCTTGCGCTTGAAACCGTCCCAATTGCGTGATCCAGCGCGTCAAATAAGGCCGTTAGCTGCATGGTTGCGCTTGAAACTTCGTCGTCGAGGCAGCGATTGCGCCGCTGCGAGCGGCCGGTGCGCGACGCCGTGCTCGGATCGGCCGCGTCCGCAGACGCTGCCCGCTGGTATCGTGAGCGCCTGTTCGTCTCGTTGGGGAATCGTCGTATGCGCCATCGCCGTGCCTTGCTGGTGTCTCTCCTGCTGGCGTCCACGCCGCTGGCGCTGGCGGCCGACCGCATCACCGGTCAGGACTTTGCCACTCGCTCGGAAGTGATCGCCCCGCACGCCATGGCCGCGACCTCGCAACCGCTGGCGACCCAGATCGCATTGCAGGTGATGCACGACGGTGGCTCGGCGGTGGATGCGGCCATCGCCGCCAACGCCGCGCTCGGGTTGATGGAGCCGACCGGCAATGGCGTGGGCGGCGACCTGTTCGCCATCGTCTGGGATCCCAAGACCCAGAAGCTCTACGGCTACAACGGCTCGGGTCGCTCGCCGAAGTCGTTGACGCTGGCAGAGTTCCAGCGCCGCGGTCTCAAGGACATCCCGCCCACCGGCCCGCTGCCGGTGTCGGTGCCTGGCGCCGTCGATGGCTGGTTTGCCTTGCACGAGCGCTTCGGGCGCAAGCCCATGGCACAGAACCTGGCCCCGGCGATCCGCTACGCCCGCGAAGGTCATCCGGTGGCCGAGACCATCGCCTATTACTGGGATCGCTCGGTCCCACGGCTCTCGCAATATCCCGGCTTCAAGGAGCAGTTCACCATCGACGGCCGCGCGCCGCGCAAGGGAGAGCTGTGGAAGAACCCCAACCTCGCCAACACGCTGCAGCAGATCGCCGACGGCGGCCGCGATGCGTTCTACAAGGGCGAGATCGCCCGCACCATCGGCGCCTACTTCAAGGCCAATGGCGGCTACCTCAGCTACGAGGACATGGCCAGCCATCATGGCGAGTGGGTCGAGCCGGTCAGCACCAACTATCGCGGTTACGACGTCTGGGAACTGCCGCCCAACAGTCAGGGCATCGCCGCCTTGCAGATGCTCAACATCCTGGAAGGCTACGATTTTTCCAAGATCCCGTTCGGCTCCGCCGAGCACGTGCATCTGTTCACCGAGGCCAAGAAGCTGGCCTTCGCCGATCGCGCTCGCTTCTATGCCGATCCGGCGTTCCAGCCGGCGCCGCTGGCCAAACTGATTTCCAAGGACTACGCCGCCCAGCGGCGCGCATTGATTTCGATGGACAAGGCGCTCAAGGAAGTACAGCCCGGCACGCCCAAGCAACTGGAGGAGGGCGATACGATCTACATGACCGTGGCCGATGCCGACGGCATGATGGTCTCGCTGATCCAGTCCAACTACCGCGGCATGGGCAGCGGCATGGCGCCGCCGGGACTGGGCTTCATCCTGCAGGACCGTGGCGAGATGTTCGTGCTGAAGAAGGACCATCCCAACGGCTACGCGCCGGGCAAACGGCCATTCCAGACCATCATCCCGGCCTTCGTGACCAAGGACGGCAAGCCATGGCTGAGCTTTGGCGTGATGGGCGGGGCGATGCAGCCGCAAGGCCATGTGCAGATCGTGATGAACCTGGTGGACTTCCACATGAACCTGCAGGAAGCTGGCGACGCGCCGCGCATCCAGCACGAAGGATCCACCGAGCCGACCGGCCAGGCCACCGCGATGCGCGACGGCGGAGAACTCAATCTGGAAACCGGCTTCTCCTACGACACCATTCGCGCGCTGATGCGCAAGGGGCACCGGATCGTCTTCGCCGACGGGCCGTATGGCGGCTACCAGGCGATCGCGCGCGATCCGGTCAGCGGGGTGTATTACGGCGCCTCGGAAAGTCGCAAGGACGGGCAGGCGGCCGGCTACTGACGGAGCTTGCCGCGCAGCCACCACACTAGAGCATCATCGGAGCTGCCAGCCGATGGTCGCAGGAGACGGTCATGACATCGATGCAATCCCCGGATCTGCAATCACGTACCGGTGCGGGCATGTTGCCGGAAGCGCCGGTCGGTCTGTTGCGGTTGTCTGCGCAAGCGCACGTCGTCGCCTGCAATCGCGCAAGCCAGGACGTCCTCGGCAAGAGCGCGAGCGAGCTGCTGGGCGCGCCCGCCAGCGTGCTGTGGGGGCTGGCGGTCGAGTCGCTGGTCGGCGAAGAGGGCGTATGGGCGTCGGCGAGCGCCGATCCGGCGCAACGCGTGCGTTATGTCCGCGATCGCGAGCACGGTGGGTGGCTGTTGTCGCTGCCGCATGTGGAAACCGCCGCGTTGTTGCGCGAGGCCTCGCGTCTGGCAAACGACAGCCGGCCCGTGCCGATCTCGCCGCTGCTGGCGCCGCTGGTGGCGCGCCTACAGCTCGAACACGAAGACCGTACCGTGCTGGAGCATGCGGCGCAGGCGCTGTCGGCCTGCGAACTGGAGCTGCGGCTGCCGGCCGATCTGGCGCAGACGGAGATGGGGCGCCGGCTACATGCCGGCTTCGGCAATCTGGCCGAGGCGATCCGTCAGGCGGTGGCGCTGTCGGTGCAGGTCGCGGCGGAGGTTCCGCCGTTGGTGGCCGAGAACGACGAACTGGTCCGCCAGTCGCAGGCGCAGACCGAAGCGCTCGAGGGTGCCCGCGGGGCGGTCGAACGCTTGTCCCACAACCTGCACGCGGTCACTGCCGAGTTGGCGCAGGTCATCGCCCTGGCCGGTAGCGCCGACGAGAGTGCACGTCAGGGCGTGACCGCTGCCCATGCGCTTGGCCAGGCCATGCTGGAGGTGGAACGGCGCGCTGCGCGTGCCGGCGAGGTCATCGAGGTGATCGATTCGGTGGCATTTCAGACCAATATCCTGTCGATCAACGCCGGTATCGAAGCCGCGCATGCCGGCCCGGCCGGACGCGGCTTTGCGGTGGTGGCCACGGAAATCCGTCGGTTGGCCGAGCGCGCGGCCGTCGCTGCGCGCGACGTGCGCGCGATCCTCGCCGAGACCAGTGCGGCAGTGGGCGAGGGCGCCGCCTCGGCGCGCAGCACCGAACAGGTGCTGGACGGCATTACCGCACTCCTGGGACAGGCCAGCGGTGCGATGACGGCGGTTGCTGGCCGGATCCAGGCACAGGACGGCGAAATCCGCGGCATCGAACAGGCGGTCGATGGCGTGGTCGCGCTGGGACACAGCAATCTGCAGCATGCCGCGCATGTGGCCGAACGCAGCGAAGCGCTGGAACGCGGCACCGAAACCCTGCGCGATTGCGTGAGCCTGTTCCGGCTGCCGGCCGATCCGCTTCAGGTGCCGCGGCACGCCCAGGTCAAGACGCTCGCCGTCGCCACAGCCGGCAAGATCGGTGCGGCATTGGCGCAGGCCATCGCACGCGGCCAGATCGCCGAGGAAGCCTTGTTCGCGCGGACCTACACGCCGATTGCCGGTGTGGAGCCGGCCAAGTTCAACACCGATTTCGATGCGCTCTGCGATCAGCTGCTACCTGCGTTGCAGGAGCCGTTGCTGGAGGCGCATCCGTGGATCGTGTTTGCGATCTGTGCCAATCCCGATGGCTATGTGCCCACTCACAATCTGCGCTTCACCCAGCCATTGACCGGCGATCCCAAACGCGATCTGGTGGGCAATCGCACCAAGCGCAAATTCACCGATCGCGTCGGCCGCAGTGTCGGTGCGCACACCGATCCGTATCGCTTGCAGGTCTATCGTCGCGATACCGGTCAGATCATGTTCGATCTGTCGGCGCCGATCTTCGTCGGTCGCAAGCACTGGGGCGGGCTACGGGTGGGATATACCTTGGACTGAGTCGTTATCGACGCCGCGCACCGGTGCCGCCAGTGGCGGGGCAGCGTTGGCCAGACATGCCGGCGTCGAGCGTCTTGGCAGGTATCGGTCGGTGAGCCCGTGCGGTGCGTGAGCTCTCGCGCCGACGATGCTGCGGGAGACGAGCGCCTCGCCGCAGGGCGCGCCCGGTCTGCAGTGTTCGCTCACGCCAATGCGGCCGACGCTGAGATGCGTTGGCCTCCAGTCGCTATCCGATAGCTGCGAGTCGCCAGGGACACCGGCGCCTGCTTGGGCGGCGTCGGTCATGCAGCAGTGCCGCACTGGCTCCTGCGATCAGCAGCAAGGAGCCAACCCGCTGCCTCCGCATCGGGTCGGAGACCTTACGGCGCGGCGGCGGCCGGTGCCGCGGCTGTCACGGATGCGTTGCCCAGGTGCTGTGCAAGGAAACGTTCCAGCGTGCGATAGAAGGCGATCTGGTTGGCGTTGTTGTAGAAACCATGGCCTTCCTTGGGCACGGCCATCCACTCGGGCGGGTTGTTGGCGCGGGTCAGCGCCGCCCGCAGACTCTTGGCGTGCGCAAGCGGGACGCGCTGGTCTTCCTCGCCATGGACCAGTAGCACCGGCACCTTGATCCGGTCGGCCAACGACACTGGCGAATGCGCCGCCAGATCGGCCTGGTCGTGGCCGATCGCGCGCTGCAGATAGTTGATGCCGAAATCGCTCTGCTGGATGTCGCCCTTGTCGTACATCATCTGCAGATCGTAGACGCCGGCCAGGCCCACCGCGCAGCGGAACAACTCCGGTGCCTTGACCTGCACCATCATCGCGGCATACCCGCCGAAGCTGCCGCCATAGCTGCAAATGCGTGTCTGATCGGTCAGACCTTGGGCGATCGCCCAACGCACGCCGTCGATCAGGTCGTCCTGGATCTTTTCTCCCCATTGGCGATAGCCGGCATGCTCGAAGCGGGAGCCACGGCCGCGACCGCCGCGGTAGTTGACCTGCAGCACCAGATAACCGCGACTGGCGAGGAATTGCGCGTCGGTATCGAAGGACCAGCCGTCGCCATCGGCGTGCGGGCCACCGTGGGGCAGCAGGATCGTTGGCAGGGCGACGCCCTTGGGTGCCGACGCCGGGCGGGTCACCACTGCATCCAGCGACAGGCCGTCGCGTGCCTGGAAGGTCACCATGCGGCGTTCGCCCATCTGCTCGATTGGCAGAGCCTGACGTGCCTTGATGACGCGCTTGAGGGTGTTGCCATTACGATCGTAGACGTACCAGGCGCCGGGATCGCGATCGCTATAGGCTTTGAGCAGCACGCGGTTGCCGTCGTCGGTGAAATTGATGAAATCCACGTACTGCCCGGGCAACGCTGCGCGCAACTGTTGGTGCAACTTGGCTTCGCTGCGCTCGGGGGCGAAGTAGCTGACATCGGTGCGTGCGGCGCCAAGCCGGGCCGCGAATGGTGGCTGCGGGGACAGGCCCCACTGCAGATCGTCGACGCTGTAGAAGGGATCGGACGCCAGTACGCTGCGGTCCCCGCCGGCTAGGTCGGTGGCGACCAGCGCATCCGGTCCGCCCGACTGGCTATACCAACCGTAGAGACGACCAGGCTGCAGGAAGCCGATCGGACGCCAATTGTCCTGCACGTCGGTCATGGCCACCCAGCCATTGCCGTTGCGGCGAAACAATTGCGGCTTGTCGTTATCGTCGTCGCCGTACGCATACTGGGGGACGCCGTCCTGATCCAGGATGAAGCCCAGCCCCGGGACGTCGATGTCAGCCATGAGCCGATGGGTCGTGGTCGTGGCGTCCACGTCGTACAACATCGAGTGGCGCGATCCGAGCGACAGCCGGCGCATGTAGAAATGCCCGTTGCGCGTGCTCGGGGTCCCCTGGATATAGCCGAAGCCGCGTTCCAGCCCCGCATTGCGCGTGCTCTGCTGGTAGCCGTAAACGTAGCGCTGGTTGTTGCCATCCAGGTCGGTGGCGATGATCTCGCCCATCGGCACTGGCTCCTCCAGGCTGCCGAGCTTGCGGCCTTTGCCTAGCACCAAGCGCTGGTTGCTGACCCAGGAAATCTGTACCGGAAGCTCGTAGCGTGGCAGCCGCAGCAACGCGGTGTACTGCATGTCCGACAGCCGGTAGACCACCAAGGCGTAGTTGCCATCGCCAAGATCGGCGCTGACGGCCAGATGCTGGCCATCCGGGGACATTCTCGGCGACGAAATGGGGCTTGATTCGACGAATGCCTCCGCCGGCGGAGCATCGCTCGCCCTTGCGTCGGCCGCCCATTGCCATGCCACCAGCATCGCCACGCAGGCGAGCATCTGCAGTCGCAGCATCGTTGACGTCCTTGTTGTCCCCCGAATGTGAAGACGATAGCGAACCCATACGCAGGTCCGCAACCAGCATGGCTGCTGGCGGATGGAAGGCACGTTCGGTCTGTCTCTCCGGTCATGGTTGGCCAGCCGTCGCTGGCGTGGTGATCGGTCTGTTACCTCCCGCAGCGACGCGCCGGCCCAGGCGGGTGCGGCGGGCGCGAGCATGCTTGTTGCGTGCCCGGGCACGGCGCAGGCCATGCAGGGACGGGCGAGGGGGCGTGCCGTGTCAGCGTAGTGGCGAGCTTCCTTCCCCAAGCGTGGCGCAGACCAGGCCGTAGTCCGGCTCGCTTTTGTCATTGATGACGCTGGGGTCGACCGTCTCACGGACCTGCTCGGCATCCATGCCGGAACGGAAGTCGCGTCCGGCCCGGGCACCTTCGGGCAAAATCACCAAGTTGCGCTCCGGCGCAATGAGTTCGGCTTCCACGCTGTCGAGGAATTCGAAGGAGCGCCCGTCCTCGAACACCGCACCTACCCGGGCGTGGCCTAGAGCGTGTTATGCGCTTTGAGGTGAGTGCGAAGCGTCCTGTGGCGCGTCGAGACAAGGCGTGCGTTGCAGCCCAGGCTGGCCGCCTGGGCAAGGCGCGCAACGCGGTATCGGCGCGCCACAGGACGCTTCCCGCAGGGGTGGCCGTCAGCGGCACGGAGCGGCCGCTGGACGGCCAACGCATCTCATCTCAAAGCGCATAACACGCTCTAGACACCCGAAGATGCGGTCGCAGTAAGACGCACCGGCCAAGGTCTGGCAGTCGAGATCGCCGAACACGTAGATACCGCCGTTGCAGATGGCCGCGCGCGCAGGTTGCCGATCACGACCAGGACGTCCTGTCCAGATCGAGCGTGCCATCAATGACCATCGGGCCGTCGCAGGCATCGAATCCGTCGACACCTTACCTGGCATTGCAAATGATCCGACTCCTTTGGGCAGCGCGCCTGCAGCGCGGCCGCTTCGGTCTCGGTGAGTGGGCGGTAGGGATCGTCGATGCCATTCGACTGAACTCCATGGATGTTGATGTGAAATATGACTTAGAAGTTTTAGCTGATCGATTCCTTCTGCAATGGCCAGAGGCGCACGTCCGCATGCCGTGTGCTGGGAGGCGGCAGTGTTTCGTGCTCTAATCCGCCCTGAAGCGGGGGTACCTGCGGCCATGTGGTCAGCCGGTTGAGACAGTCCCTTCGAACCTGACGCGGCTCATACCGCCGTAGGGAAGCTTCGCAGCCGTTCCTTCGCCTGCTCGCCCTCTGGGTACTTGCGTTGACGGCATGCGCCGCCGCTTCGTCCCGCCCGCCAGGGCCCGCCCAGGACGAAGTCGATGAGTACAGTGCCCAGTTCCCTGATCCAGCAGACCGCGCAGCTCTCCGAATCGGTGACGCGGCCGATTCCCGGTTCGCGCAAGATCCATGTCACCGGCTCGCGGCCAGACCTGCGCGTGCCGATGCGCGAGATCGTGCTGACCCGCACGCCGACGGTGTTCGGCGGGCAGGACAATCCGCCAGTCACCGTCTATGACACCTCCGGCCCGTACACCGATCCGGAAGTCGGCATCGATCTGTCCGCCGGCCTGCCGGCGCTACGGGCGCAGTGGATTGCCGAGCGCGACGATACCGAGGCGCTGGCTGGGCCGAGCTCAGCGTTTGGTCGCACGCGCGCGCAAGATCCGAAGCTGGCGGCGGTGCGCTTTCCCGGCCGGATCTTGTCCCGCCGCGCGAAGGCCGGCGCCAATGTCACCCAGATGCACTACGCGCGTCGCGGCATCGTCACTCCCGAGATGGAGTACGTGGCGATCCGCGAGAACCAGCGCCTGGAAGCGGTGCACGATGCCGGCCTGTTGGCGCAGCATCCCGGACACGCCTTCGGTGCATCCATCCAGCAGCGCATCACCCCGGAATTCGTTCGCGACGAAATCGCGCGCGGGCGCGCCATCCTGCCGAACAACATCAATCACCCCGAGAGCGAGCCGATGATCATCGGCCGCAACTTCCTGACCAAGATCAATGCCAACATCGGCAATAGCGCAGTGTCCTCGGGTGTGGCCGAAGAGGTCGAGAAGCTGGTCTGGGCGATCCGCTGGGGCGGCGATACGGTGATGGACCTGTCCACCGGCAAGCACATCCATGAGACGCGCGAGTGGATCATCCGCAATGCGCCGGTGCCGATCGGGACGGTGCCGATCTACCAGGCGCTGGAGAAGGTCGATGGCCGCGCCGAAGAACTCACCTGGGAGTTGTTCCGCGACACCTTGATCGAGCAGGCCGAACAGGGCGTGGATTACTTCACCATCCACGCCGGCGTGCTGTTGCGACATATTCCACTGACGGCGCGCCGTGTCACCGGCATCGTCTCCCGCGGCGGCTCGATCATGGCCAAGTGGTGCCTGGCGCATCACAAGGAGAACTTCCTCTACACGCACTTCGAGGACATCTGCCAGATCATGAAGGCCTACGACGTGGCGTTCTCGCTCGGCGATGGCCTGCGTCCGGGCTGTATTGCCGATGCCAACGATGCGGCGCAATTCGGTGAACTCGAGGCGCTGGGCGAGTTGACCAAGCTGGCCTGGAAGCACGACGTGCAGACCATGATCGAAGGTCCTGGCCACGTGCCGATGCAACTGATCAAGGAGAACATGGACAAGCAGCTAAGCGAATGTGGCGAGGCTCCGTTCTATACCCTGGGGCCGCTGACCACCGACATCGCACCCGGCTACGATCACATCACCAGCGCCATCGGTGCAGCGATGATCGGCTGGTATGGCACGGCCATGCTCTGCTATGTGACGCCAAAGGAACATCTGGGGCTGCCGGATCGTCAGGACGTCCGCGACGGCATCATGGCCTACAAGATCGCCGCGCATGCTGCCGATCTGGCCAAGGGGCATCCCGGGGCGCAGGTGCGCGACAACGCCCTCAGCAAGGCACGCTTCGAGTTCCGTTGGAATGACCAATTCCATCTGGGTCTGGATCCGGAAAAGGCCATGGCGTTGCACGACCAGACGCTTCCCAAGGAAGCCCATAAGCTCGCGCACTTCTGCTCCATGTGTGGTCCGCATTTCTGCTCGATGAAGATCACTCAAGACGTCCGCGACTACGCCTCTCAGCACGCGATGCGTGAAGAGGATGTGTTGGAGGCGGGCATGCGGGAGAAATCCTCCCAGTTTCTTGCCGACGGAGCGGAGCTCTATCGCGCTACGTGATGCGGAGAGGCTGTTTGCGTCGTGTCACGCATGATGTGCGCGCTTAGCTGCAGTTCATTTTTTTGTGAGCAGGTTCACCGGCTGTTTGCAAGTGCCGTGTGAACCGGCGCGCGGCACCACGCGCGCGAAAGCTCGCTCTGCATGGATGTTCGCCTGAATGAAAGTTAAAAAAAACGCGCCAGAGGCGCGAATGGAATGACAGATTATTTGAATGCTTCGGCGAGAGAGAGAGTGCCTGGCGCCGCCACCTGATATAGGAAGCAACGGGGACTAGCGTAAAATCCGCTGCCATTGGATGCATGACACAGTTGGTTGTGCTTCTTTGCTGAATTTGGCGTGTCGCGTGGGTCTGCGGCGCGTCTTTGGTAATACCCGCGCCGAGTCCGCATCAGCCCGATGAGTGTTCCCACTGCCATTGCGATACCGATGGGCCGGTTGCGGGTCGGTAGTTGCGTGGTCGATATGGCGTCGCGGGAAGTGCATGTGCCGGACGCCAAGCGCCCGCTGCGACTGGCGCCCAAGGCCGTGGCGGTATTGGCGACGCTGGCGCGACAGGCGGGCCAGGTGGTGAGCCGCGAACAACTGCTTGCCGAGGTGTGGCCGGATACGCTGCCGACCAACGATGTCGTGACCCAGGCGATCACCCAGCTGCGCAAGGCGTTCGCCAGTCATGGCGGACAGCGGTCGGACTATATCGAGACGATCGCCAAGACCGGGTATCGCCTGCTGGCACCCGTGAGCTGGGAGGAGTCGGCAGATCCAGTGGCCACTCCATCGGCGCCGGCATCGGCACCGAATGAATTCGTACCGCCGGCAGGACCGACGGAGCTAGCCCCGCGTCATCCGCCGCCGGTTGCTGCCGCGTTACCGGTCCCGGTTCCGCCGCAATCGGGCAGTGCGGGTGTGGAGACAGCTCAGGAGCCTGCCAGTCGTGGTGAATCGCGCTCGCGTCGCCGCCTGGGCTGGCTGCTGGTCGGCGTCGCGCTGCTGCTGGCCGTGGTCGTGATCTCGGTGGTGTGGTGGCGCGGGCCGACGACCGATGCGACCGCGGTCGACCCGTTCGTGAGCCCCAAACGGCCATACCAGGTCATTACCGCCGGTGGCGGCTTCGATCTGACGCCCAGTCTGTCGCCGGATGGCGCGATGATGGCGTATGCCTCGCTGACCGACGACCGGCCTGGAACCTCTATCCTGGTCAAGACGACTAACAATGCGTATCCACGCGTGCTGGATACGCCCGCACCCGGGGCATCGGACCGGTTGCCGGCCTGGTCACCCGATGGGCGGCAGATCGCATTCGCGCGCACCGGGGCTGATGGCAGTTGCCGAATCATGGTTGCGGCCGCCAATGGGCAGCCCGATGCGCGCGAGCTGGCCCGTTGCGATGGCGCAGACATGCTCAGCTTCAGCTGGTCGCCGGATGGTCGCCGCCTGCTATTCGGCACGATGACCGGTTCCTACGGCGGCCCGCATCTCCGCACGCTCGATCTGGAGTCGGGGGCATGGCAGCCGTTGCATTACAGCGCCGACGCCAAGGACTTCGACTATCAACCGCGCTATTCGCCCGACGGGCGCTGGATCGTGTTCCTGCGCAATCCGCAGTTGGGCGATCTGTGGCGTGTGCCAGCCAACGGCGGTCGGGCCGAACGCCTGGACGACGACCTGGCCGAGATCCGCGGCTGGAGCTGGTTGCCTGATAGCAGCGGTCTGGTGGTGGCGCGACGGGTCGGTAGCGAGGCGCGGCTGTACCGGTTGAGCCTGCACGATCGCAGCCTGCACGATCTCGGAGTGGACGATGCGCAGGCACCGGACGTGGCTGGCCGGCACCTGGTCTTCGTTCAGCGCCGGCCGCAATTTGCGCTGTTCCAGGTCGTTCGCGACGCGATCAATGGTGGGTATGTCCGACGCCGTCTGTTCCCATCCAGTGGACGCGATACCCAGCCGTCGATCGCGCCGGACGGGCGTCAATTATTGTTCGCCTCCAATCGCTCTGGCGACTATGGCCTCTGGTGGGGGGATGTGACCAAGCCTGGATCCGCGCGACTGATCGAGGGCATTCGACCGGATACGCGCGAGGCGGCGGACTGGTCGGCCGACGGTCGCAGCGCACTGGTGTCGGGCATCGACGATCAGGGGCGGGCGGTGCTGTACGAAGTGGAGCCGGTCAGTGGTCAGGCGCAGGTCCTGCCGGTTCCAGAAGGGCAACTGGTACAAGCCATCCATGTACCGGATCCGCGGCAAATCCTGGTGTTGGCGGCGGCAGCGGATGGGCGGGTCGTGGCAACGCTCTACGATCGTCGCAGGGTTCCGTGGCGACCGCTGGCGACGCTGCCGGACGTCTCGCAACTGCACCTGGATCGCAGTAACGGCCAAGTGCTGCTGACGCGCATCTCCAGTCCGGGTCTGTGGCAGATTGCGCCCAGTCTGGCGCCGGACTCGCTGCGCCCGCTGCATGCGAAAGAGCCGTCACGCTGGCGGTTTCGCAGCTGGGCGCCTGGCCCAGGGGCGGCGGTGCATTATTTGTCGTCCACCGACGAGTGCGCGACCTACGACGGCGATCTTCACAGCGGCAGTGGGCACTGTATGGACGCAGCCAAGTACACCGCGCTCAACGGCTTCAGTGTCGACCAGAACGACGGCGCGCTCTACCTGGCACTGGCCGAGGAAGATGGCAGTGCCATCGGCTTCATGGAGCTGCCGGCGAGCGTTCCTCCACCCTTCGGATTCATTTCCAATATCTTGATTTTTCTCGGAAAGCTGGCTTCGTAACTTTCTCATAGCGCGCTTCGTGAGGATTTCAGCACAAGTTCGTGCAAACCTCCTGACTGCCGCCAGATTCGGCAAAATACTGCGCCCTCTTTTGTATAGAGGGCGGGCGCATGTACCAGGTCATCAGTGCCGATCGTGGCATTGCAGCGTGGGTGGACGAGACGGGAGTGCTGGCAAGCGCCTGCCTGGCGGTCGCCCGTCTCGGCAGTCTCCGGACCGCCGCCGCCACCTTCACCGTGTGGATTCAGTTGCGTGGGCGCGCCTGGGTCGAGTCCAAGGAAGGGCGTTTCCGTCTGCGCGCCGGCGACTGGATCGCATTCGACAAGGACTCGCATCCGCACGTGCAAGCCGATCGCGGTGGCCTGTGCGTGGGCGTCAGCCTGGACAGCAGCAGCATGCACTCGCTGGCGGAACTGACCGACGCCACCCTGTACCCGGGGCGTAGCCAGCTCTCGCGTGGCGACCTGCGCATTGCGTTGCGGCTATGGCGCAACGCGGCGCAACGGCGGGAGCATGCAGAAGTGCGCCCGCTGCTGTTGCATCTGGCCGCGATGCAGCGTGAATTCATCGAGCAGGAGCAGCGGTGTCCGGGACGTTCGCGCAGTCGCCGCCGGCAGGTATTCGGACGCATGCAACGGGCACGGCTCTATCTGGAGGGCAATAGCGACCGGGTGGTCCGCATCAGCGAACTGGCCCAGCTCACCAATTTCTCCAGCTGGTATGTGTCCAAGACCTTCCAGAGCCTCTACGACGAGAGTCCGCAGGCACTGTCGGCCCGCTTGCGGTTGGAGCGCGCCTCCGATCTGCTGCGCGATACCTCGATGATGATCGGTGAAGTCGCCGCTGCCAGCGGCTTCGACAATTGCTGCAGTTTCGCGCGCGCGTTCCGTGCACGCTTCGGCGTGTCCGCCTCGCACTATCGCGACCAAACACTCAATCGGCCAGATTCGGCAAAGCCACGTGGCCTGACGCGCAAAGCGACCGCGTTCACGCGAACGTAATTTGCTCGGGGCGCTTAACGTGCCACTAACGAACTTTGGAGAGATTGATGAACCTTCGCACTCCCGCAGTGCGGCTGGGCCTGTTGCCAGCCGGTATTGCGATCGCGTTGACGCCGGCTTTCGCCGCCAACGCACAAGACCAGTCCGCCCAGTCGACCACGACTCTGGACCGCATTGAAATCACCGGTTCGCGCATCCGCTCGGTTGACGTTGAAACCGCGCAGCCTGTGTTCACCGTCACCCAGCAGGACATCCAGAAGTCCGGCCTGGTCAGCGTTGGCGACATCCTCCAGAACCTGTCCATTGCCGGTACGCAGACCTACAGCAAGGCTGCTGTGCTGACCTCCGATCCGGAGCAGGGTGGCCAGTACATCAACCTGTATAACCTGGGCGAAAACCGTACCCTGGTGCTAGTGAACGGAAAGCGTTGGACCAGCAGCCTGTCCGGTCTGAGCGACATGTCCACCATCCCGAGCTCGCTGATCGAGCGCATCGAAGTCCTGAAGGACGGCGCCTCTGCGATCTACGGCTCCGACGCCGTGGCAGGCGTGGTCAACATCATTCTGCGGAAGAACTACGACGGCGCTGAAGCCTCGGCATACTTCGGCCAGAACAGCCGTGGCGATGGCACCAAGCAGCAGTACTCCTTCACTGCCGGCACCACTACCGACCGTGCCTCGCTGGTCTTCGGCGTCAATTACACCAATGAAGATCCGGTCTGGGCGAAGTCTCGTGCGCTGACCCGTTATCAATCCGGCCCGAACCACATCACCGACAGCCTGAGCGCAACCGGTCCTTGGGGGCGTTTCAATGATCCGCGTGCCGCCGGAACTGCCGGCGCAGGCAACTATCTCGACGGCGACGGCAACATCGTTGATGCCAGCCAGGGGACCTGGACGCCGAATCAGTGGGTGCTCAACCACACTGGTTCGTTCGATGGCAAGGGCGTCGGCGCCGATTCGCGTGACCTGGCCAACTATCATGTTGGCGCCGGCGTGGACGACTACTACAACTCCGTCGATCAGATGATGTTGTCGCAGTCCAGCAAGAACAAGTCGGTCTTCACCACCGGTAGCTACAACCTGACCGATAGCCTGACCTTCAAGTCGACGGCGATGTACTCCGAGCGCGACTCGAACCGCCAGATCGCCGGTTACCCGCTGAATGCCAGGTCGCAGCCGCAATTCCCGGTAGCGATCAGTGGCAGCAGCTATTACAACCCGATCGGCCAGGACATCACCAGCTGGTTCCGCCGTACCATTGAGTTGCCGCGCACGACCGCAAGCAACGTCAAGTCCACGCACTTCGATGCGGCGCTGGAAGGCATCTTCGATGTCGGCAGCCATGGCTGGAACTGGGACGTCGGCTTCAACTACAACAAGTACGATGTGACGCAGGTTTCTCGCGGCAACATCAATCTGTTGGCGTTGCAGAAGGCGCTGGGGCCGTCGTTCCTCAATGCACAGGGTCAGGTGCAGTGCGGTACCGCTGCCAGCCCGCTGCCGCTGGGCACCAGCAATGCGCTGGGCCAGTGCACCCCGTTCAACATCCTGGGCGGCCCGTCGGCCTCTACGGCGGACGCGCTGCAGTACATCAATGCGCTGGGTCAGTCCACGCAGCAAAGCCTGAGCAAGCAGTGGACCGCCAACATCACCGGTGGCCTGTTCGACTTGCCGGCCGGCGAGCTGAGCTTCGCTGCAGGCTTTGAGCACCGTCAGATCAGTGGTTACGACTATCCTGACATGCTGTCCAGCGCTGGTTACACAACCGACCTGGCCGCACAGCCGACCGAGGGTCGCTACCAGACCAACGAGGCATACCTGGAACTGCTGGTTCCGGTGTTGAAGGATCTGCCGGGCGCCAAGGAGCTGTCGTTCGACGTTGCCGCGCGTTACAGCAACTACAGCCGCTTTGGGGACACCACAAACAGCAAGTTCAGCTTCACCTGGAAGCCGATCGACGACTTGCTGGTGCGTGGTACCTACGGCACCGGTTTCCGTGCACCCACCTTGAATGACACCTTCGGTGGCGGTTCGCAGAGCTTCGACCCCTACACCGATCCGTGCGATGCCACCTTTGGGTCGCTGGGCAATGCCGGTGTGGCGGCGCGTTGTTCTGCGCAGGGCCTGTCGAGTAACTTCCGCCAGACCGATACCGCAAACAACCCAGTCACCAAGCGCGATGTGCAGGGCAACTCCCCGTTCAATGCCGGTGTCGGTAACGCCGAGCTCGAGCCGGAACGCAGCATCACCCGCACGGTTGGTATGGTCTACAGCCCGCAGTGGGTGCAGGGTCTGGATCTGTCGCTGGATTGGTACCGCATTTCGATCTCCAACATCATCACTGCGCTGACGGCCGATGATGTGTTGAACAATTGCTACCTCAACAATCTGGAAGACTATTGCGCCAAGTTCACGCGTGATCCGATCACCGGTCAGGTCAACACGCTGAGCCGCGGCAACGTCAACCTGGGTCGCTTGGAGACCGAGGGTTACAACTTCGGCGTGCGTTACCGTCTGCCGGAAACGGCTTACGGTAAATTCGCAGTCAATCTCGACACCAACTACCTTGCGACCTACAAGACGCAGGCGCAGTACGGTGCCGAGTGGGCCAACGATGCAGGCTACTGGAACTTCCCGCGCGTGCGTGCCACCGTGGGTCTGGACTGGTCGATGGGCTCGCTGTCTGCCAATTGGGATCTGCGCTATTACGGCGGCTTCCGTGACTACTGCTGGGATGCGTCGGCAGGGATCGAGTGCAACGAACCGAACTACCAGACGCCGAATCCGGCATGGGGCGGCGGTACCGGCGCCAACAAGAAGGGTTCGATCTCCTATCAGGACGTCTCTGTCACTTGGCAGGCTCCGTGGAACGGCAGCGTGACCGTCGGTGCCCGAAACATCTGGGACAAGAAGCCGCCGATCACCTACTCGATCACCAACAGCAGCACGGCTGCGATCGACCCGATGCTCGACTACGACCGCTTCCTGTTCATGCAGTACAACCAGCGCTTCTGATCATCGAAGTCTAGAAAAAGCGGGCCGCAAGGCCCGCTTTTTTTGTGAGTGTCGCCAACGTAGTCCTGGCTAAAGCGTGTAGGCACTTTGAGATGAGATGCCTTGGCCGTCAGCGGCGCGGAGCGGGTGCTGCGTGGCAGGCTGCGCGGCGCACGCTCCGTGCTGCTGACGGGCAACCTTGCTTGCGGGAAGCGTCCTGGGGCGCGCCGAGACAGCGTTGCGGGCCTTGTCTCCACGCGGCACAGGACCCTCCGCGCTCACCTCAAAGGACATGACACGCTTTAGGCCCACGGGCAATCCACCATTATTCGCAGTCTAGCCGTGAGGGCAGCGGTCTAGGCCGCGTCCGGCGTCATCATCTCTGGGGCCTGATGGGCCTGTTGTGGATCTAGGGCTCGATCACGTCATCGGCCGCGCGCATGGCGTATCCACGGCCCTAACATCCGCGCCGGTGAGTGCAGCGTTTCTTCAATGTCCTGATGAGACTCGGCGGTGTCATCTGCGGCACGCAATGCGGCGAAATGACTTTGTGCTACAAGTCGTGGCGACATTCTGGCCGCCTGCAATTGCTGCGATTAGGCGCCGATCCGCTTGTACGAGTGCATAGAAGAGTAGGGCACGCGTCCAGGTGGGCCGTGGTGCGCACTCGCGCTGCCTGTCTCGATCTCGGCTAGGTCACAGCTCGAACTGATGGCTGGCTGTGACTACCAGCCGTCTTGCCTGGGATTGTGTCGAGAGCTAGCGCCAGCGTGCGCCCACTTTAGGAGCTTGATCACTTGCTGCCCTCACTGAACTCACCAGGCGTTTCCCTTCGAGGATTGACGCCGGGGCCGATTTCAATAGAGCGTCGGCGCTCAGGCCTCGGTCAAACCCAGCAAGGTCTCGGCCTGCTCGCGCCACGCCGGCAGTCGGCTGATGACGCCGACCTTGCCCAAATATTCCTCGTCGACCGGCTCGCCGCTGGCGAGTGCGGTTGCGACATGCACCGCGCCGGTCACCCAGAAGCTGCGCAGGCTCGAGCGCTGCGGATGGCGGTGGAATGCGACGGCTTCGATGATGGGCATCGGCAGGCCCCACAGGCCGAGCAGGTAAGCGCCGGCCTCGGTGTGTCCCAGGCGATCGTCGCCGTCCTCTACCGGCTCGCGTTCATCACGCACGCCGGGTAGCAGCAGGCCGATATCAGCCAGCAGCGCTGCGGTGGCGCCCAGTTCGGCGCTGGTCGGCGGCAGGACCTTGGATGCCAGGCGCGAAGACAGCAGCGCACGACGCTGCATCGCCGCGCGCTCTGCCGGGCTCAGGGTCTGGACCGAGAAGACTTCGCTCGCCAGGACCAGGTCGCGCAACGTGGCCACGCCCAGGCGGGTCACCGCAGTGCGCAGATCGGTGATGCTGCGGCCGCCGGAGAAGAATGCCGAGTTGCACAATTGCAGCACTTTCGCGGCGATCGCGGGGTCGCCGGCAATCAGCTTGGCGATTTCTGCCGCATCCGGGCCATCTTCTTCCTCCAGCGCGTGCATCAGGCTCAGATACAGGTGCGGCGGCGAGGGTAATTTTTCGATCCGGCCGATGGCGGCGCGCAGGCGCGGATTGCTGAGCAAGTCCCGCAGCTCTTCCAGACTGGTGACTGCTTCCAGCAACACTTCCGGCGCCAGCGGCAGCGGCAGGAAGCGATGCGCCACACCAATGATGCGGGCCGGCGGCGTGCGCTGGCCTCCCTGGGCATCGATCAGCGCAATGCGGGTGGTATCCGGACGCAGGGTGCGGATCTGTCCGAGCAGGGTCGCGGCAGTGAGATCCGGCAGGACGGGTGCGACGATGACGGCGTCGAACGGCGACAACGCCGCCGCCGCGATCGCCGAATTGCCATCGGCAACCTGCTGCGCCTGCCATTGGTCGCCGAGATCGGCAATGTAATCGACCAGGTTGGACGGAAGGCTGACTTCGTCCCCAACAAACAGAATACGCAAGGCACTTCCCCAAGAGTCACCGGCAAGACGCACCGGTCAATGCAGTACGCAATGTACTCAATCCGGCCGCTGCGGTCATCGGGATCACGGCAAAAGCGTGACCCCGATCGCCCCATGCCGCAGGGCTACGACGTGCCGGCCTCGGCCGCTCAGGCGGCGTCGGAATTGTAGCGTTCGATCGATTCGGTCAGGATCCGCTTGGCCTCCTCCGCGCCACCCCAGCCATCCAGCTTGACCCACTTGCCCTTCTCCAGGTCCTTGTAGTGCTCGAAGAAGTGGCCGATCCGCTCCAGCCAATGGCTGGATACTTGCTGGATGTCTTCCACGTGGGCGTACCCACTGAAGATCTTGGCGACCGGCACGGCCAGGATCTTCTCGTCGCTGCCGGCCTCGTCGCTCATCCGCAACACGCCGACCGGGCGGCAACGCACGACCGAGCCCGGCACCAACGGCAGCGGCAGCACCACCAACACGTCGGCCGGGTCACCGTCGCCGCACAGCGTGTTGGGCACGTAGCCGTAGTTGCAGGGATAACGCATGGGGGTCGACAGGATGCGATCGACGAAGATCGCGCCGCTGGCCTTGTCCACTTCGTACTTCACCGGCTCCGAATCCTTGGGGATCTCGATGACGACGTTGATTTCTTCCGGCAGGTTCTTGCCGGCGGTGACCAGTTCCAGGCCCATGCGGGTGCTCCGAGGCGTCAGCTGAGTGTGGGCGCCGATTCTACGCGTTCGGCTGTTGCGGTGCAGCGTTCCTGAATGGGCGAGGGGCCGACACGCGCATGCGGCATAGTCCGCGTTCAGCACGTGGTTGAGTCCGATATCGCCGGATCGTGGTGCGCGCGAGGCTGATGGCTCGTCCCCTTGGCCCAGGAGCCGCCCATGTCCCGATCCCTTCCCCTGCTCGCCATCGTCCTGCTCGCCGGCTGCGCCAGCGTGTCTGGCGGCGCTGCAGCCGCCAGCCCGCCCCCCACCTTTGTCGACGCGGTGGACTGGCCCGCCTCCTCGGAGGGCTGGGAAGCGTTCTCCGATCTGGAGCGCCGGCTGGAACACGACTTCGACCAGATCTGCGGCGACACCTTTTGCGCTGGGGATTTCAGCGACTACAAGCCGCTGCGGCTGCGCTGCTCGGTGCACCGGGTAACTGGCGTGGTGCGCCAGTGTGCCTGGAGCTTTGGCGCCAGCGAGATCAGCATCGATCCGCGGACCGGCGCGTTGGCTGTCGATGCGCGCACCTGGCGCTGCACGGCGCCGTTGCGCGCCGGTACGCGCCTGGCGGAGCTGTATCGCGCGCTGGCGGTGGCGCATCCGCTGTTCGAGCCGCTGCCGCACGGTGCACCGCCGATCTACGACGGCTTGATCGGTTGCTTGTGAGATGGCAAGCGTCGCCGGTCCGGCCCGGCGACGCCGTGCGCCGGGCCGGGCCGGCAGCTGCGCCGTCGCTACAGCAATGGCACCAGTAGCAGGGCGACGATGTTGATGATCTTGATCAACGGGTTGATCGCCGGGCCGGCGGTGTCCTTGTAGGGGTCGCCGACCGTATCGCCGGTGACGGCAGCCTTGTGTGCCTCGCTCCCCTTGCCGCCGAAATGACCATCTTCGATGTACTTCTTGGCATTGTCCCAGGCGCCACCGCCGGTGGTCATGGAGATGGCCACGAACAGGCCAGTGACGATGGTCCCGATCAACAGGCCGCCTAACGCCCGGGGCCCGAGCAGCAGGCCGACCACCAACGGCACGACGATCGGCAGCAGCGAGGGCACGATCATCTCGCCGATCGCAGAGCGGGTCAGCATGTCCACCGCGCGATCGTATTGCGGCTTGGCGGTGCCGGCCATGATGCCGGGCAGCTCGCGGAACTGGCGGCGCACTTCCTCGACCACCGCGCCGGCGGCACGGCCGACCGCTTCCATTGCCATGGCACCAAACAGGTACGGGATCAAGCCGCCGATCAGCAAGCCGATGATCACGGTGTGGTCGGACAGATCGAAGGCGAACACCTCATTGGGGTGGGCCGCCTGCAGGTTGTGGGTGTAGTCGGCAAACAATACCAACGCCGCCAGCGCGGCCGAGCCGATCGCATAGCCCTTGGTCACCGCCTTGGTGGTGTTGCCGACCGCATCCAGTGGATCGGTGACGTTGCGGACCTCTGGCGGAAGCTCGGCCATCTCGGCGATACCGCCGGCGTTGTCGGTGATGGGACCATACGCATCCAGTGCGACGATCATGCCGGCCATCGACAGCATCGCCGTCGCGGCGATCGCGATGCCATACAGTCCGCCGAAGTGGAAGGCACCCCAGATGGCGGCGCAGACGGCGATCACCGGCAGCGCGGTGGACTTCATCGAGATCCCAAGCCCGGCAATGATGTTGGTGCCGTGACCGGTGGTGCTGGCGGCGGCGACCTGCTGCACCGGCTTGTATTCGGTGCCGGTGTAGTACTCGGTGATCCAGACGATCAAGCCGGTGAGTACCAGTCCGATCAGTGCACAGGCGTAGATGGCCAGTGCGCCATGGGTATTGTCGCGCATCAAGGCCTGGGTGATCGGCCAATAGGCGAGTGCGGCCAGGACGCCGGAGACGATCACGCCGCGGTACAGCGCGCCCATGATCGAGCCGCCGGACTTGGTCCGGACGAAACCAGCGCCGACGATCGACGCGATAATGGACGCACCGCCCAGGACCAGCGGGTAGAGCACCGCGTGCGGCCCCGCTTCGGCCAGGGTGAGGCTGCCCAGCAACATGGTCGCGATCACGGTGACCGCATACGTCTCGAACAGATCTGCGGCCATGCCCGCACAGTCGCCGACATTGTCGCCGACGTTGTCGGCGATGACCGCGGGGTTGCGCGGGTCGTCCTCGGGGATGCCGGCTTCGACCTTGCCGACCAGGTCGGCGCCGACATCCGCGCCCTTGGTGAAAATGCCGCCACCCAGACGGGCGAAGATCGAGATCAGCGACGAACCGAACGCCAGGCCTACCAGCGCGTGCAGGTTGTCCTGCAGTGCCAGTCCCATGGCCTGCAGGACCGCGTAATAGCCGGCAACGCCCAGCAGTCCTAGCCCAACGACCAGCATGCCGGTGATCGCGCCGCCGCGGAACGCGACATCCATCGCCTTGCCCAGGCCATGACGGGCTGCCTCGGCAGTGCGGACGTTGGCACGTACCGAGACATTCATCCCGATGTATCCGGCCAGGCCGGACAGGATCGCGCCGATGGCAAATCCAACTGCCGTATACCAGCTCAGGAAGAAGCCGACGATCAGGAACAGCACTGCGCCGACGATGGCGATGGTGAGGTACTGCCGATTGAGGTAGGCGCGCGCGCCCTCCTGGATGGCTGCGGCGATTTCCTGCATGCGCGGGCTACCGGCCGGCTGCGCGACCACCCAGCGCGCCGATACGATCCCGTAGACGATTGCAAGGACTGCACAGCCCAGCGCGAGCATCAACCCATAGTGTTCCAGCATGACCCCTCCCAAGCGAATGGATGTCGTCCGGTCGGACGAACGCAGGGCGAGGCGCGCGGACAATCGAACAGTAACCTCAGCGAACGGCCGGTTGTGGCCGTCAGGCGCGTCGCGATGTTCATGTGGCCGGATCGTGGCCGAGTATGCGCCGCGGTGCGCGTGCCCGCCAGCCGCATCGCCTTGGCGCGGGGTTCAGTTATTGCGTGACAGCCTGCGGTCAGCCAATCAAGCAGGAGTGTTCATGCGTATCCATGTCGCCATGCTGGTCGCGATGGTGTTGGCCGGCCCCGTGCTTGCCGCCGAGCCGGCACCGGAACTGCAGCGTGCGCAAGGCACGGCGCAGGCGGTTGGCGCCGTGCACACCTTGCGACAGATTCCCGAGGCCTGCGCGCGGCTGGAAGGGGTGTTCACTGGCGATACCGCGCAGCCGTATCGGTTTTCGGTAGTGCGCAGCAGCCCAACCTGTCAGCCGCGCGCACGCTTCGTCGACTTCGCACAGGCGGCACCTAGCGTCGCCTCCGGGTGGATCTTCAATGATCTGATCCGCGTCCCCAGCGCAGCCTGTCCGGCGCAGCAGGCGGTCGTACGTGTGTGGCGCAAGCCGGTCGAGACGAAACCGCAGCTGGATGGGCAGGGCCAGTCGCGCATCTACCTGGAAGAGGCCAAGCAGCAGGCTGCTGCAGGGAAGATTCCGCAGGTGTCGATGTTTGCTGCGCAAATGACGGTGGAAGGCAAGGCCTGTCACTAGGGCCTGTTAACACTA
>NZ_NSET01000057.1 GCF_009192945.1 Xanthomonas maliensis
GCCGGCGATGGGGGTTTTGATATCCGCGTGGGCGGCAATACCGACCTGAAGGGAGCGGTGATCGCCAGCACCCAGGCGGCGGTGAACGCTGGCGCCAACCGCCTGCAGACCGGCACGCTGACGGTGAGCGACATCACCAACACCAGCACTTACAAAGCCACCGGCATCAGCCTCTCGGGCGGTTATGCGGCCGGCGGCAGCGATGGCAAGGACGGAGCCAAGACCGAAACCCAGACGCCACCAACCACCAACAATGGCAGCAACTGGTCCTGGCAGAACCAGGGTAGCGGCGTGCAAGGTGGGAGCGCGGGCTACTCCAGCAAGAGCGGCAGTAGCACCTCGACCACGGCCAGTGGCATCAGCGGCGGCACGGTGGTCATCACCGACCAGGCCGGCCAGCAGGCCATGACCGGCCAAAGCGTGAGTGACGTGCTGGCGGCATTGAACCGCGACGTCCACACCGGCGACAGCGCCAACGGCCTGGTGAAGGGCTGGGACGGGCAAAAGCTGCAACAGCAGGTCAGTGCGGGTGCGGAGATCACCGCGACGTTTGGGCAGCAGGCGAGCAAGTTCGTGGGTGATTACGCCACCACCAAGGCCAATCAATTGCGCCTGCAAGGCAACGAGGAAGAAGCGGCCAAATGGGATGAAGGCGGCGAATATCGCGTGGCCGCGCACACGGCGGTGGGCCTACTGGGGGGAGGTGTGCAAGGCGCCCTGGGGTCGGCGACTGCCGCCACCGCAGCACCGATGCTCAACGAGCTGACCAAGAACCTACCCGATGGCGTACGGGAAGCAGTGGGAGCAGGCTTAGCAGCGGGGCTGGGTGCCGTCACTGGCGGCGGAGCAGGTGCGGCGACGGCGTTTAATGCCGATACCAATAATCGGCAGTTGCATCAAGATAGTAACCAAAACGAGGTTGCTCGCTTGAAGGAAATGGCAAACGGTGACCCACAACGTGAAGCCGATTTGGTCGCCGCTGCCTGTGCGTTGGTAAAGTGCTCAGCAGAGTATCCAGATGGCTCGGATGAGAAAAAATATTGGGCGGCAATCGAGGTTGAGGGGAACAAACCCGAGCGTCAGGAAGATCGAGACTGGCTCAAGTCGCAGTCGCAAACGACGTATGGCTACGCAGCAGGCAGTGCGTGGGAGGAAAACAAACATCTATTTGCATATGATGGAGTGGACGCTATCGGTGATTGGGCCACGAAAAACCAAGTAGGTACTCGCGCGCTCGGCGGTTTGCAGATGTTGGGTGGTGCAGCGGAATCAGCAGGGGGTATCATGCTTGCCCCGACGTGTGAATTCGTCATCGGCTGCGTGGCCTCCGTGTACCTCACAGCTGCAGGTGCAGATAATGCTGCTGCTGGTTCGACTACATTGTTCAGTGGGAAGGCTACATCGACCCTGGGTGGTCAAGCGCTGCAAAAGCTAGGATTGCAGCCTGCTACGGCTGAGCTGCTGTATGGATTTACGCAGATGGCTCCATCCGTAGGAGCGGCGGTAGCTGCGAATCGTGCAATTAATTTAGAAATAGCGGCAAATGCGTGGTCGAGGAGTACATATGCGGGGTCTGGTGCGGTTGATTACCAGGGTTTAATTTATCGATATACTGCTCCGGAGTATGCCGAAGGTACATGGCGCATGTATCCTGGGAATATATCAGCTAATCATAGATACTCGCCAGAAGGAATTGGAGCAATCTATGCAGGTACCAAGTCTTCTACGGCTGCTGCTGAGGTTGCGAGCTATGATGCGTTAGACGGCAAGATACTTGTTTCTAAAAATGTCAATGTCGGTGGCGTACTCGATTTAACTAATCCTGCAGTACGCAAAGCTCTGGGTGTTAGCATGGAGGACTTGACTGAAGTTTCACATGGGGGAAACTCATATGTGTCACCCCAAAGAATTAGCGCGTGGGCGAGAGACCAGGGATATGAAGCGATACTTGCACCTTCTGCTCAGAAAAAAAATGGAGAAAATTTAATTTTATTTAAAAATCCGGAGGATCTCCATTAATGTTTGATAGAAATAATTGGGTTAATTTCTCGAATTCATTTTCCGAGGAGTGGGTGGATAATGATATAACGCGGGAGATTAGTCGGATTGTAAGATGTGATGATATTGAAAAGGCATTGTGGGGATGTCTGCATTCGAGGTCAGTTGCTTGGCTTAATACCCGTATACCTATTCTGGATAAGAAGCGTCCTATCGATTTGCTTTCTACTGAGGATGGTCGAGATAAAATTAGATGGATTTTAATGTCTAACCCTTGGTGGTAACCAGAAGGATTTTAGAAGTCAGATTAACTTATCAGGCGATCTGGACGCTGGCGGCCTGAAGAACACCGGCACCATCGCCGGTCGCCAGCTGGTGTCCATCGACGCCGGCCGCATCGAACACCTGGGCGGCAGCATCAGCGGCAACCAGGTGGGGCTGCGCTCGGCCAGCGACATCCGCATCGAAGGCGCCAGCGTCACCGCTGTCGACGCGCTGAGCGTGCAGGCGGTCGGCGATGTCACCGTCGCCTCCACCGTGGAAACCCTCCAGGGCGGCGGCTACCACCAGTACAGCACCACCCAGCTCCAGCGCGTGGCCGGCCTGTACGTCACCGGCGCCACCGGCAGCGGCGTGCTGTCGGTGATGGGCGGCGGCGACGTCACCCTGCAGGCGGCACAGATCCACAACGCCGGTAGCGACGGCCTGACCCAACTGGTGGCCGGCAATAACCTCACCCTGGGCGCGCAGACGCTCTCGCACAGCACCGACACCACCGCCAACGACCGCAACTTCCAGCGCAGCAGCGAGACCACGCATGCGGTGAGCAGTGTGCAAGGCGCCGGCAACGTGGTGCTGGCGGCCGGCAACGACCTGACCCTGACCGCCGCCCAGGTCGGCGCCGGCAAGGGCCTGGCGCTGCAGGCCGGGCGCGACATCGTCAGCCAGGCGGCGATCGACAGCAGCTCCAGCGACCGCAGCAGCGTCACCAAGAGCCACTCGCTGGCCGCGTCCAGCACCGACGAAACCGTGCGCGGCACCCAGCTGGGCGCTGGCACCAACATCGTCCTGCAAGCCGGCCGCGACCTCACCCTGGCCTCCACCGCCATCGCCAGCCAGACCGGCGGCATCGCCCTGGCCGCCGGCAACGACATCCAGCTGCTGGCCACCCAGGAGCAGCATGATGCGGTGGTGGATCAGCAGACGCGCAAGAAGAGCGCGCTGTCCAGCAAGACCGTCACCACCCACGACGAATCACACGACAGCCTGGCGGTCACCAGCTCGCTCAGTGGCGAGAGCGTGCGTGTCGCGGCGGGGAACGATCTGCTCTCGCAAGGCGCGCAGATCGTCGGCACCGGCAACGTGGTGCTGGCCGCTGGCAACGACCTGACGCTGGAGACGGCGCAAAGCACGCACAGCGAGGCGCACGACAAACAGACGGTCAAATCCGGCCTGATGGGCAGCGGCGGCATCGGCTTCACCATCGGCAAGCAAACGGTCAAGACCGAGGCCGACACAAGCGCTGTCAACCACACCGGCAGCACGGTCGGCAGCCTGGAAGGCAATGTCACCCTGGCCGCTGGCAACACGCTGGCGATCACCGGCAGCGATGTGATGGCGCTGCAAGGCGACATCACCGCCAAGGCCAAGGACATCGCCATCACCGAGGTGCACGACACCAGCGACAGCACGCAGAAGACGGCCTTCAAGCAAGGCGGGTTGACGGTGTCGTTGAGTTCGGCCGCGCTCAATCTTGCGCAGGCGGCGGTGAGCAGCGCCGAGGCGGGCAAGAAGGCCCAGGGCGATACGCGCATGCAGGCGTTGGCGGGCGCGTCGGCGGCCTACAGCGCGTATGGCGCGGGCCAGGCCGCCAGCAGCGTCATCAACGCTGATACCGCCAAGGGCGCTGCGCAAGCGGCCAATATCAGCATCGCGGTCACCGTAGGCGGCAGCAAGAGCGATAGCGAGACCAAGCAGCAAAGCGCCACCTCCAAGGGCTCTACTTTGCAGGCCGGCGGCAACGT
>NZ_NSET01000058.1 GCF_009192945.1 Xanthomonas maliensis
GCTGCGCAGAGACTCAGCGCTCGGTGCGTCCTCGCCAACCAGATAGGCGACCAGCCGCCTGTCACCGCCCTCTTCGCGGACGATCACCGCCGCCTGGCGGACGCCATCGCAGCCCCGCAAGGCGGCGGCGATCTCGCCCAGCTCGATGCGGAAACCGCGCAGCTTGACCTGTTCGTCGTTGCGTCCCAGATAGTCCAGCGTGCCATCGTCGCGCCAACGCGCCAGATCGCCTGTGCGGTACATGCGCGCGCCAGCGACGTCTGCAAACGGGTCGGGCACGAAGCGCTCAGCGGTCAGTGCAGGGCGCCCCAGATAGCCGCGCGCCAGGCCGGCACCGGCCACATGCAGTTCGCCGGGCACCCCGATCGGCAGGCACTGGCCGTCGGCGCCGAGCACATAGGCGCGCAGATCCGGTAGCGGTGCGCCGATCGGGCTGCGGTCGGGACGCGCGACATCCTCTTCGGTCACCACATGCGCGGTCACATGCACCGTGGTCTCGGTGATGCCGTACATATTGAGCAGGGTGGTGCGCTGACCATGCTGGGCGAACCAAGGCGCCAGGCTAGCCGGCGACAAGGCTTCGCCGCCGAAGATCACCAGGCGCAGTGCGTGGTGCTCCGCGCTGTGGCGCTGGGCATCGAGCAAGGCCTGGAAGGCGCTCGGCGTCTGGTTGAGCACGCTGACGCGCTGCTCGCACAGCAGTGCGTGGAAGGCCGCTGGATCGCGGGCGATAGGCTGTGGCACCACGACCAAGCGGCCGCCGTGGGCCAGCGCACCCCATAGCTCCCACACCGAGAAGTCGAAGGCCGTGGAGTGGAACAGGGTCCAGACATCGTCCGGGCTCGGCGCGACCTGGGCGTGCGTTGCCTGCAGCAGGCGTACGACCTGGGCATGGGCCACCACCACGCCCTTGGGCGTGCCGGTGGAGCCAGAGGTGTAAATGACGTAGGCCGGATGCTGCGGCAGCAGATCGTTGCGCTGCGGAGCATGGGGTGGCTGGTGCGTCCAGCTGTTCGCATCGGCATCCAGCAGCACCGTGGCGATGGCGGGGTTGGCTGGCAGCGTGTCCGCCAACTTGCGATGGGCCAGCAGCACGCGCGGCTGTGCATCGTCGAGCATGAAGGCCAGCCGCTCTGGCGGATACGCCGGATCCAGTGGTAGATAGGCGGCGCCGGCCTTGAGCACGGCGAGGATCGCCACCACCAGGTCGTGGCTGCGGTGCAGGAACAACGCCACGCGGTCTTCCGGACCGATGCCGTGGGCGATCAGGTGATGGGCCAGCTGGTTGGCGCGGACATCGAGTTCGGAATAGGACAGTGCGCTATCCCCGTCGATCAAGGCGATTGCCTGCGGTGCATGCGCGACCTGTTGCTCGAACAACGTTGGCAGGCAGATTCGGTCGGCGAACACTACCTTGCTGCCGGACATGGCGCGTACCCTTGCACGATCCTCTTCGGGTAGCAGATCCAGGCCGCGCACCAGCGTGTCCGGCGCCTGTTCCAGCGCGTGGGTCAGTGCTTGCACGGTATGCACCAGCATCGCTGCCACACGTTCGGCGCCGATCTCCGCCGCGGCCTGTACGTCCAGTGCGAAGCCACCGTCCACGCCATGATCGTTGACCGACACCGTCAGCGGATAGTGCGTGCGCTCTTGCCCGCTGATGTGTTGCACCTGCTGCAAGGGATCCTGGGACGGTATGGCATCGTCATTCAGTTCCTTGCTTCCTCCGGCGTGCCGGTAGTTCAGCAGCGCGGACAGCAATGGCACAGAGGGATCCAGTGCGCTGCAGCGCTGCGCCAACGCCAGCGGGGCATGCTCGTGCGGCAGCAATCGCGCCAACGCCTGCTGCGTCCGCTGCAGCGCCTGTCGTACGCTGCCACGCGCCACGCTCAGGCGGATCGGCAAGGTGTTCAAGAACATGCCCAATACGCGGTCCACCCCGGCACTGCCGTGCATGCGACCGAACAGCATCGTGGCAAACACGACATCATCCCGGCCGCTGGTACGCGCGAGCACCAGCGCATAGGCCAGGTGAAACACGCTTGCAGCGGTCACGCCGTGACGACGCGCCTGTGCACGCAATGTCTGCGCAAGCGTCGTGGGCAGTGGGTGGTGCAGGAACTGCAGGCACGATGGCGTGCGGATCGGTGCCAGCACACCGAATGGAGCGGTCGGCGCGTCGATGTCGGCCAGCATCTCGCTGAAGAAGGCTTGGTGCGCCTGCATGCTAGCTTTGGCAGTGGCGTGCGCGACGAACTCGCGGAACGGGAGCGGGGGAGGCAACTGCGCCTGCTGTCCGTTCAGGTGCGCGCGTACTTCCTCGACCACGTGCGCCAACGTGGTGTGGTCCATGACCAGGTGATGGTGTTGCAGACCGAGCAGCCAGTGCCCGCTGGCCGCATCGTGGGCCAGATGGGCGTGGATCAATGGCGCCCGCTGCAGGCTGGGCACGGCAGTGGGACCGTCCAGCCAGCTCTGCAGTTGCGCAGCCGGGTCTGGCCCGTCGAACAGATGTCGCCGGCGTTCGAGCACGACGCGACGCCAGACCACCTGGACCGGTTGCGGCAGCGCCTTCCAGACGACGGCGGTGCGCAGGATGTCGTGGCGGGCGATGACCTGATCGAGCGCATCGAGAAAGGCGTCGAGCGCAGGGCGCGCTGGAAAACGCAATACCGATGCGTGCAGATACGGGTCGGCCTGCGCATCGTTTAGATGATGAAACAACAGGCCTTCCTGCAGCGGGGCCAGCGGGTAGATGTCTTGCACATTGGTCGCACCGCCGTCGACGCCGGCGATGATGCTATCGATGTCGGCTTGGCTCAGGTCGACCAGCGGCAATAGCTCGGGGGTGATGCGCGTACAGTCCAGGTCAATACGATTGGCCGGCACGGCAAGCGCGGTGGTCGCGTGCAGAGCGCTGGCCAGCGCCTCCAATGTCGGGGTACTGAAGAGGCGGCGTACGTCCAATTCCCAGCCAAGCCGGCGCAGGCGCTCGATCAGCTTGACGGCCAATAACGAGTGGCCACCCAGAGCGAAGAAGTTATCGTGGCGACCGACCTGTGGCAGGTCGAGCAGTTCGCACCACAGTGCGGCGACGATCTGTTCGAGTTCGCCCATGGGTGCGACATACGCAGCAGGGTCCAGTGTCTTGGGTTCGAGCATCCGGACCGCAGCACGATCGAGCTTGCCGTTGCGTGTCAATGGCAAGGCGTCCAGCGACACGTAGGCCGCGGGAAGCATATAGTCGGGCAGACGCCTGGCTAACTGAGCACGTACCAGTGCTGGCTCTTTGACGTCGCCAACGAGATACGCAATCAGCCGTTTGTCTGCGGTGCCATCAGCGATCACCACCGCCTCGCGCACGCCATCGCAGGCACGCAAGGCGGCCTCGATTTCGCCCGGCTCGATACGGAAACCGCGGATCTTGAGCTGGGTATCGTTGCGACCGAGGAACTCGAGCTGACCGTCGGCACGCCAACGCGCCAGATCGCCGGTGCGGTACATGCGTTGGCCGGCAGTCGCGGCGAACGGATCGGGGACGAAGCGCTCGGCGCTCAAGTCGGGACGGTGCAGATAGCCCTGTGCGAGTTGTGCGCCGGCGATATGCAGTTCACCAGTGACGCCGATGGGGGCCAAGTGCATGTGCTGGTCGAGGACATAGACGCAGCTGCCCGGCAAGGGACGGCCAATGGGAAGATGGCCGGTGTCATGGGCGACAGCCTGCACCGGGTGCACGAGGCTGAAGGTCGTGGCCTCGGTCGGGCCATAGCAATGCAAGAGCTGTTGTGGAGCCGCCTGTTCCAGGATCGTAGCAACAGCGCCGGCATCGACGCGGTCGCCGCCGGTGAGCAGGCAGCGCAACGATGGCAGCACGTCGCGCAAGCCCTGCCAGTAGCCAGGCAGCAGGCCTGCGGTCAGGTGCAGGATGCTGACGCCGGTGACGCTCAGGTGTTGGGCCAGGGCGATCGGATCGAGCAAGGTATCGCCGTCGACGACAACAATGGCTGCGCCATGCAGCAGGGTGGCCCAGACCTCGAAGGTGCTGGCATCGAAGGCAGGATTGGCGAGGAAGGCCACCTTGTCGTGCGCTTGCAAGGGTGCATGCGCGCCGTTGAGGGCGAACGCCAGCACGGCGGCATGCGAGACGGCCACGCCCTTGGGCTGGCCGCTGGAACCGGAGGTGTAGCTGACGTAGGCGATGCCGGTGGGCACTGCGCGAGGTAGCAGGGTCAGCGGCGTCGGTTCGTCGTCGAGGGACGACAGTTCCAGCTCCAGCTTCGGCGCCGCCTCGCTGTCCAGGTCGCAGTCAGCGCCGCACACCAACACCTTGGCACGACAGTCGCGCACCAGGCTGCGCAGACGCTGCGGAGGGTGGGATGGATCCAGGGCAACGTAGGCGGCCCCGCACAGCAACACCGCAATCTCGGCGACGATCAGCGCAGCAGAGCGCGGCAGCAGCAAGGCGACGCAGTCGCCGGGGGCGACGCCCATCGCCAGCAATCGTCGGGCCAGCTGCGTGGCTTGCGCGTGCAACTGTGCATAGCTGAGGGTTAGCGCACCGTCGATCACGGCGGTGGCGTGTGGATGTTGCTGGACCTTGGCCTGAAAGCACGCAGACAACGTGTGCTGCGGCACTGCTACGCAGGTGGACTCCGTCGCAGCACGCCCCAATAGCCAGGCGGCTTCGTCGTGCGGAAGTGCCGACAGCGCACACAGTGCAGAGTGCGCTGTCCGGTGCAATGCAGCGTCGAGTTGCTGCAGCGCTTGCAGCATGAAGTCGGTGACCCGTTCGACAGCGACACGCGGGTCCACCAGGACGTCGAGCGAGAAGCCAATGCCGTCGTCGTTGACCGAGACCGATACAGGATACGTGGTGCGTTCTTCGGCCTGGAGCACACGCACGCCCTGCCAGACGTCCGATGTCTCCGCGTCGCGACGGTGCGTTGACGGCTGCACCGCATGCCGGTAGTTGAGCAAGGCCGAGAACAATGGCAGCGGTGCCTGGATGGCGCTGCATTGGCGTACCGCGGTCAGCGCGACATGCTCGTGCCCAAGTAGCTCCGCCATGTCCGCATGGGTTTGATGAACGGCGTCGACGATCGACCTGGCGTCGATGCGGACCCGCAGTGGCAAGGTGTTGAGAAACATTCCCAGCGCACGATCGGTACCTTCGCCCCCCTGTAGGCGACCGAAGAGTACGGTGCCGAAGACCACGTCTGTGCGCCCACTGGCATGCGCCAGGCACAACGCGTAGGCCAGGTGGAACAGGGTGGAGACGCTCACGCCGAGTTGGCGCGCATGCGTGCGCAGCGACTGCGCGATCGTGGTCGGTACCGGTGCATGCCGGCGTGCCGGAACATCGTCGTTGGAGGATTGCAGCAAGCCGAACGGCATGGTCGGGTGATCGATATCGCCGAGCATGCGGGTGAAGAAGCTGCGATGTTCACTCGACGATGTCTGTTGCGCCTGCGCAATGAAGGTGCGGAATGGCAATGGCGTAGGCAAGTCCTGCCCCTGGCCGGACAGCTGCATGCCGATCTCTTCGATCAGCAAGGCCAGAGTCGTATGGTCCAGTACCAGGTGGTGCGCGACCACGCCGACCAGCCAGCGCCGTTGTGGCCCATCTTCGGCCAGATGCGCCTGTATCAATGGGGCTTGGGTCAGATCCAGCCGTCGATGTTGTGATCGAAGCCATGCCATCAGTTCCGCCGCCACGTCCGGACCCTTCAGAAGGTGACGGTGCAGCTGCAGGGGCGCGCGACGCCAGACCACTTGGACGGGTGTCGACAAGTGTTTCCACGCCACGCTCGTCCGCAGGATGTCATGGCGGGCCAGGGTTGCATCGAAGGCGGCAAGAAACGCAGATGCCTGCTGCTCGGTATCGAACGCCAGTAGTGTGGTGTTGATATAGGGATCGGCGTGTGGGTCGGCCACGTGGTGGAACAGAAGGCCTTCCTGCAGCGCGGCCAGTGGATAGATGTCCTGCACATTGGCGGCACCGCCAGCGACGGTCGCCACGATCGTGTCGACCTCGTCCTGGCTGAGTTGCACCAGCGGCAACAGCTCTGGCGTGATGCGCGTGCAGTCTGCAGGAATGCGATTGGGCGGCGGGCTGTCGGTGTCAATGGCGCTGGGCGTGAGCGTCGCGGCCAGATCGGCGAGGCTGGAGGTAGTGAACAGTGCTCGTACATCCAACTGCCAGCCTTGCTGGCGCAGGCGTTCGATCAGGCCGATCGCCAGTAGCGAGTGACCGCCCAAGGCAAAGAAGTTATCGTTGCGACCAATCCGCTCCACCGCGAGCACATCCTGCCAAAGCGTTGCCAGCAAGACTTCGCGCTCGCCTTCCGGGACGACATAGGGCTGGATCGCCAGCGCATCGAGGTCAGGCGCAGGCAAGGCAGTCCGGTCCAGCTTGCCATTGGTCGTGAGCGGCAGCGTTTCGAGCTGTACGTAGGCAGATGGCAGCATATGCGCGGGTAGACGCGCCGACAGCGTGGTGCGTAGGTGCTCTCTAGCGGGTGCGTGCTCGCCGACCACGTAGGCCACCAGACGGGGGGCGCCGACGCTATCCTCGCGCAACAGTACAGCCGCATCTGCGACGCCCGCGCAGCGACGCAGGACGGCGGCGATTTCACCCAGCTCGATCCGCATACCGCGCAGCTTGATCTGGTCGTCGTTGCGACCGAGATAGTCCAGCGTGCCATCGGCACGCCAGCAGGCGATATCGCCGCTGCGGTACATGCGTTGGCCGGGCTGGTCGGCAAACGGATCGGGGACGAAGCGTTCGGCGGTCAGGGCCGGGCGACCGAGATAGCCGCGCGCCAGCTGCGGTCCGGCAATATGTAGCTGACCGGCGACGCCAATCGGAGCCGGCTGACCGCAGGTGTCGAGGACGTACACGCGTAGATGCGCGATCGGTCGGCCGATCGGCACATGGCCATTCGGTGACTGCGCATCGTTTGCGTTGGCTTCATGCACGACGCAGCCGACGACGGCTTCGGTCGGGCCATATTCGTTGATCAACCGCGTGCGCGGTGCCAGCGCTTGCCAACGCGCCAGAGTGGCGGCCGACAGCGCCTCGCCGCCAATCACCATCACCGCTGGGCGCAACGGTGCGGTGTGGTGGGCCAACTGTTGCCCAAGCGCTTCCAGATGTGCAGGAGTGAGCTTGACCAGACCGAGCGGGACTGGATCGCACAGTCGTTGACGCAAAGCATCGAGCGTGCCGTGTTCCGGCAACAGTTCGACGCGAGCGCCGCACAGCAAAGGAGCTAGCAGGCTGGTCAAGGTCGCATCGAAGGCCAACGGTGAGGAGACGACAGCACTGGGCTGCGGCCGATAGGTCTGGATGGCCCATTGCAGGTAGTGTGTGGCACCTGCATGCGTGAGCAACGTGCCTTTGGGTTGGCCGGTGGAGCCGGAGGTGTAGATGATGTAGGCCAGGTGTTCGGCGCACAGATCGGGAATCTCTGGTGCGCCTGGATCCTGCGGCACAGCGCCCACGTCCAGCGCCAGCTCGGCATCGAGATCCACTATGGCGACCTCAGACAGACCCTTCATGTTTCGCAGTTGCGACACCATATCGCTGCATGCCAGCAACACACGCGGTTGGCTATCTTCCAGCAGGAATGCCAAACGCTCGCCGGGCAGTTCTGGATCCAGTGGCACGTAAGCGGCGCCGGCCTTGAGTGCGGCCATCAGGCCGATGACCTGGGCGATGCCGCGCGGCAAACACAGCGCGACGCGACTCTCCAGACCCACGCCCAGGCTGCGTAGCCGATGCGCCAGTCGATTGGCATGTGCGTCCAGCTCGGCGTAACCCAACGCGACCTGTCCCTCGACCAGGGCGATGGCGTCGGGTGTCCGACGCACCTGGTCTTCGAACAAGTGATGGATACACGCCGCGGCCGCAAGCGCTGTTGTCTCGGTGACCGCGAACTGTTGCACTTGCTTGCGTTCGTCGCCGGGAAGTATCGATAGGTGCGTGATGCCGACCTGCGGATCGGCTGCCATGCTGGACAGGAGTTGGACGAACTGCTTTCGCTGGCGATCGATCGTGCTGCGATCGAATAATGCAGTGGCGTAGACCAGACTGCCGACGATGCAGTCGCCCGCCTTGCGCAACGATAATTCCAGGTCGAACTTGGCGCTCACATGCTGCGCGCCGAAGCCTTCCAGCTCCAGTCCCGGTAGCTCCAACGGCGCGGGTTCGCCGTCCTGCCAGCTCAGGGAGACCTGAAACAGCGGGTGGCACGAGAGATCGCGCGCCGGGTTCAGGGACTCGACCAACTGTTCGAACGGGAGGTCTTGGTGCGCCTGGGCGGCCACGGCGGTGGCTCGTACCTGAGCTAACAGCTCTGCCACAGTACGGTTGCCGGAGAGATCGACCTGCAGTGCCTGGGTATTGGCGAAGAAACCGACCACCGGCTCGAACTCGCTACGATGCCGATTGGCGATGGGGCTGCCGATCACCACGCGCTCCTGGCCGGACAGCCGCGAAAGTAGCGCAGCCCAGCCGGCCAACAGCGTTACGTAGAGGGTGACGCCATGGCGCTTGCTCAGTTCCGCCAATGCAGCGGTCAGTGCGGCATCCAGCACGATCTGCACGTGGTCGCCGCGGTGGTCCGGCAAGGCCGGACGGACACGGTCGCTTGGCAGGGCAAGCTGCGCCGGGGCGGCGTACAGATGGCTGCGCCAAAACTCCAGGTGTTGCTGCAAGCCCGATGTCTCTGCCTGTTGCCGCTGCCATAGGACGAGATCGGCATACTGGTGCTGCAGCACCGGCAACGGGTTGTCCAGACCATCGACGAACGCGCGGTAGAGCGTTGCCATCTCCTGCATGAGCAGTTGCATGGACCAGCCATCGGACACGATGTGGTGCATGCTCAACAGCAGGACATGGTCGTGCTCGGCCAGGCGCAGCAGACGCGCGCGGATCAGCGGGCCGCCGGCCAGGTCGAAGGGCGTGGTGGCTTCCTGCAAGGCATGCTGCTGCGCCTGCGTCTGTGCCTCCTCCGCGTGCTGCGACAGATCGAAGAACAGCATAGAAAATCCCTCTCCATCTGCATCGATCACCTGCTCGGCCCGGCCATCGACCGTCACGATGCGCGTACGCAATGCTTCGTGCCGGGCGACCAGGGCGTGCAGGGTCCGTTGCAGCAGCGGGACCTGCAAGCGACCGCGCAGGCGAACGCCGGTTGGGATGAGATAGCTGGCAGCGCTGGCAGGATCCAGCTGCGCCAGCATCCACAAGCGCTGCTGGGCGAACGACAGCGGCACCGCTTGACCTGGGCTGCGACGTGGAATTGCATCGCCGTCGCGACAGTTCGCATCGGCATCATCGAGCAGCGCCCACAGACGTTCGAGTTCGTCGGTCTCCAATGTGTCCAGGGTGGAGGGCAGGGATGGGGTCGACGACATGGCGGATCAGGCCTCGTTTCTGGCTTGGTCGAGCAAGCGCGTGGCCGTGTCCCCGGCGTGCCGTTCCAGCCGGCTGACGAGGATCTGGCGCGCGAGCGCATGCAATTGCGGGTGGGCGAACAGACGGTCCAGCGGAAGATCGGCATGCATTCGGGTGCGCACCCGCGATGCCAGCTGCATCGCCAGCAGCGAATGCCCGCCGATCTCGAAGAAGTTGTCGTGGCGACCAACGCGTTCGACACCTAGCAATTCGCTCCACACTGCGGCCAGGCGTTCCTCCACTGGCCCTTGCGGTGCCTCGTAGGCGCGTACGCCGAAGGCCGCGTCGTCCGGTGCCGGCAACGCGCGCCGATCCAACTTGCCGTTCGGTGTCAGCGGTAGCGTGTCCAGCGCGACATAGGCCACTGGCCGCATTGGCTCGGGCAATTGCGCGGCAGCATGCAGGCGCAGGGCTGCGAGATCGGCCCGACCGGTCACATAGGCAATCAGGCGAATGCTCGCCGGTGGCGTCGCCTGAGCGACCACGACGACCTCGCCTACGTTCGGGCAGCCGCGCAATACCGCTTCGATCTCGCCGGGTTCGATGCGCACACCGCGGATCTTGACCTGCTGGTCGTTGCGACCGACGAAGTCCAGTGTGCGCGCCGAGTTCCAACGAACCAGGTCGCCGCTGCGATACATACGCTCGCCTGGTTGCGCCGCGAACGGATCCGGCACGAAGCGCTCGGCCGTCAGCTCTGGGCGGCCCAGGTAGCCACGCGCCAGGCTGGCGCCGGCCAGACACAACTCGCCGACCGCACCCAGCGGGACCGGCTGACCCCAGCGATCCAGCACATAGGCACGCACGCCCACGATGGGACCGCCGATGTCCGGCAAGCTGTCGCCGGCCTCGAGCCTGCCCGAGGTCGCGACCACCGCGTTCTCGGTCGGACCATAATTGTTGACCAGTTCGAACGGCAACGTTTGCCGGACCGGGCCAAGCCGATCCCCACCAGTCAACAGCAGGCGCAAGCCAGTCGGCCAGCGTTCCTGCTGCAACGCCAGTTCGGCGAGCGGCGTCGGCAGGAAGCCGACCTGCACGTGTTGCTGCTGCCACCAGGCGAGCAGCGCCGCTGGATCTATGGAGACGTCGGCTGGTGCCAGCTGCACGCAGGCACCGTGACACAGGGCAGGCCAGAGTTCCCAGGCGGCGGCGTCGAAGGACAGACCGGCGACGGCCGTGCAGTGCTCGCCGGCTTGCAGGTCGAAGCGTTGACCATGCCAGCGGACCAAGTTGTCCAGCTGCCGATGCTCGACCATGACGCCCTTGGGGCGGCCGCTCGAACCCGATGTGTAGATCACATAGGCCAATGCGTCGCTTGCCACGCGGGTCGTGACGGAAGCTAGCGGCGCGCCCTCAGCGCTTGCTTGCCAGGAATCGAGCGCAAGTACGCGGGCGGTCCGCAGTGCGCGACAGCTCGGCAATTGTCCTTCCAGGTCGCTGCTGGAGAGAACGACCCGTGGTCGGCAGTCATCCAGCAGGTAGGCCAAGCGCTCAGGCGGATAGGCGGGATCCAGTGGCACGTAAGCAGCGCCGGCTTTCAGCGTTGCCAGCCAGGCGACCACCATCGCCGTGCTGCGGGCGAGGTAGATCGCGACCCGCGCTTCCGGCCCGACGCCCAAGGACTGCAGCTGTCGCGCCAGCCGCTCGGCTTCCGCATCCAGTTGCTGATACGTCAGCGTCTGCTGACCTTGCCGCAGTGCGATGGCATCCGGGGTGCGTTGTGCCTGCGCTTGCACCACGGTATGGATGCAGCGTGCTGGGGTGCCCGTCGCGGCCCCGGTCCCGGTCCCGGTCACCATCGCCTCGCGTTCGTCTGCAGGCAGGAGGGAGAGGGTGTGCAAGGGCGTCTGCGGGCGCTGCTCCGCGGCCTCTACCAGCTGCAGCAAGGCGTGTTGCATCAATGCGAGGACGCGCTCGGCCGAGACGCTGCGATCGAGATTCACGTCCAACGTAAAGCCGTCGCCGTGATCGTCGATCGAAAGTGTCAGCGGATAGTTGTTGACATCGCGTTTGCCGAGCGTCCGTGCACCCTCCCAGACGCGATCGCTAGCGGGCGAGGAGGACGCGACCTTGCCGCCCGCGCTGTAGCGGTAATTCATCAACGCGCAAAACAGTGGCTGCGCGGCACCGAGCCCGCTGCAGCGCTGGGCCAGGGCCAACGGTGCGTGCTCGTGCCGTGCCAGTTCAGCCAGACGCTCGTGCGTCTGTAACAGCGCTTGCTCCACTGGCCTACGGTCGCGGCGCAACCGCAGGGGCAAGGTATTGAGGAACATGCCCAGCGCACGATCCGCGCCCGCGCCGCCGTTCATCCGACCGAAGAGCACTGTGCCGAACACCACATCGTCCTGGTTGCTGGCGCTGGATAGCACCAACGCGTAAGCGAGATGGAAGAATGCCGCAGGACTGAAGCCGAGCCGTCGTGCTTGCCGGCGGATCGCCGCGGCCAGCGGGGTCGGCAGTGCTTGTTGCACATCGCGCAGACGCGACCCGTCGCCATGGATATCGGTCAGGCCAAAGGGAGCGGTGGTGCGTTCGACATCACCCAGCATCTGGGCGAAAAAGCGCTCGTGTTCGGCCTCCGCGATCCCATTGGCGACCTCGAAGACGAAGTTGCGGAATGGCAAGGGCGCTGGCAGGGAATCGGTCTGTTCGCTGAGATAGGCTTCGATTTCCTGCAAGGCGATGTGCAGCGTGGTGTGGTCCAGCACCAGGTGGTGATAGGCCAGGTTCAATAGCCAGCGCGACTGCGTTGGGTCGTGGGCGATATGCGCCTGCAGCAGCGGTGCCCGTTGCAGATCGATGCGGTAGTGCTTGGATGCCAGGACAGCCTGCAACAACGCCCCAGCATCGGCATCGGCAGTGATGTCCAGCGCATGCGTGTGCCGCCAGACCGATGCGCTTCGCCAGACCACCTGGACCGGTTGCGGCAATTGGGCCCACGCAAAACCGGTGCGCAGGATGTCGTGGCGCGCAACCACCCAGTCGAGCGCATCCAGGAAGCGGTCCAGCTGCTGGCGCGTATCAAATGCGAGCAGGCTCGTCTGCAGATAGGCATCTGCTGTGGCACTGGATAGATGGTGGAACAGCATCCCTGCCTGCAACGGCGCAAGCGGATAGATGTCCTGCACATTGGCATCACCACCGTCCACCAGGGCGCTGATGCTGTCGATGTCGGCCTGGCTCAGCGCGATCAGCGGTAATAGCTCGGGCGTGATGCGAGTGCAGTCGGCGGGGATGCGATTGGGCGGCACCGCGACCTGCTTGGCTTGCAGCGCGGCCGCCATCTCCCGCAGTTGCGGATGCGTAAACAAGGCGCGGATGTCCAATGCCAAGGCATGCCGGCGCAGGCGCTCGACCAGACCGATCGCCAACAGCGAGTGTCCACCCAGGGCGAAAAAATTGTCGTGGCGGCCGACGCGCGCAATCCCGAGCAACTCGCACCAGATCGAGGCCAACAGGAGTTCGTATGCTCCCTCAGGTGCGACATAGGCGTGCATGACTAGCGCATCGGCGGCCGGCGACGGCAGCGCACGGCGATCCAGCTTGCCGTTGGCCGTCAGCGGCAGCGCGTCCAGCTGCACATAGGCGGACGGCACCATGTACTCGGGCAGACGTGTGGCCAATGCGCTGCGCAGAGACTCAGCGCTCGGTGCGTCCTCGCCAACCAGATAGGCGACCAGCCGCCTGTCACCGCCCTCTTCGCGGACGATCACCGCCGCCTGGCGGACGCCATCGCAGCCCCGCAAGGCGGCGGCGATCTCGCCCAGCTCGATGCGGAAGCCGCGCAGCTTGACCTGTTCGTCGTTGCGTCCCAGATAGTCCAGCGTGCCATCGTCGCGCCAACGCGCCAGATCGCCTGTGCGGTACATGCGCGCGCCAGCGACGTCTGCAAACGGGTCGGGTACGAAGCGCTCGGCGGTCAGGCCAGGACGGCCCAAGTACCCACGCGCAAGCTGCACGCCTGCGATCCATAGCTCGCCGGCCACCCCGATCGGAACCAACTGACCACGCGGATCGCAGACATGCAGACGGGTATTGGCGATCGGCCGGCCGATCGGCACGCTGTGGATATCTGTTTCACTGCATTCCCACACGCTGACATCGACGGCCGCTTCGGTGGGGCCGTAGAGGTTGTACAAGCGCGCCTGCGGGAAGCGTTTCCGTGCATGCTGCGCCAGATCCGCCGGCAGTGCCTCGCCGCTGCAGACGATGCGACGCAGGCTGAGGCAGGCGGCTTCTGGCATGGCATCGAGGAAGACCCGTAGCATCGACGGCACGAAGTGCACGGTGTCGATCTTGGCCTGTTCGATCACCGTGCACAGGTAGCCAGGATCCTTGTGCCCGCCAGGCTGGGCGAGCACCAAGCATGCACCCACGCGGAGCGGCCAAAACAGTTCCCACACCGAGACATCGAAGCCAATCGGCGTCTTTTGCAGAACGCGGCAATCTGCGTCCAATGGCATGGCTTGTTGCATCCATTGCAACCGGTTGTCGATGGCCGCATGCGTGTTGATCACGCCCTTTGGTGTGCCGGTGGAGCCGGAGGTGTAAATGACGTAGGCCGGATGATGCGGGTGCAGGGTCCGGATCTCGGGTGGCTGCGTCGGCGCGCACGCCCACGATGCAGCGTCCTGATCCAGTAACACGGTCTGCAGGTCGACCTGTAGTGATAGCAAGGCGCTAGCGTCACTTTGGGCAAGCAGGACGCGCGGTTGCGCGTCGGTCAGCATCACCTTTATACGTGCCGCCGGGACATCGGTATCTAGCGGCAGGTAGGCGGCGCCAGCCTTGAGCACGGCCAGCAAAGCCACGACCAGGTCGATGCTGCGTGGCAGGCAGACGGCGACGCGGTCTTCCGGCAGCACGCCGAGAGCGATCAGATGGTGGGCGAGCTGGTTGGCGCTGGTGTTGAGCTCGGTGTAGCTGAGTTCGCTGTAGTCATGGCATACCGCGATGGCATCTGGTGTGCGGCATGCCTGTGCTTCGATGGCCCGATGCAGGGTCCCGCTGCCTCCGAGATCGCTCTCGGTGGCGTTGAAGCGTTGCAGCTCGGCGCGCCCGGCTGCAGGCAACAAAGGCAACCATCGGACATGCATGCAGTCGTTCGCAACCATGCTGTGCAGGAGCGTGACGAACTGGGCCAGGTGGCGCTCGATGGTACGGCGCTCGAACAATGCGGTGGCGTAGCCGAGGTTGCCGACAATGACGCCATCCTGCTCGCGCAGCGTCAGCTGCAGATCGAACTTGATCGACGTCTCGGGCACGATCACCGGCTGCACGTCGAGCCCAGGCAACGCTGGGGTATCCGTTGGGGTGTTCTGCCAGGCGAACATGGCCTGGAAGATTGGATGGTGGCTCAGGCGACGGACAGGATTGAGCGCTTCGATCAGCTGTTCGAACGGTAGGTCCTGGTGGTCCTGAGCCGCCAACGCGGTGGCTTTGACCTGGGCCAGCAGGTCGGCCACCGAGGGGGCGCCGCGTAGATCGATGTGCAGCGCCTGGGTGTTGACGAACAGGCCGATCAGCGGCTCCAGCTCGCTGCGGTTACGGTTGGCGATGGGAGTACCGATGACGACCTGTGCCTGACCCGCCAGCCGCGCCAATAGCACGCCCCAGGCGGCTAGCAGCGTCATGAACAATGTCGTGCCATGGCGGTGGCCCAGCGACGTCAGCGCCGCGGTCAGCGCGGCATCCAGCACCAGCGCGCAGTTGTCGCCGCAGTAGCTCTGCTGCGCAGGGCGCGGATGGTCGGTGGGCAGTTCCAGTGCGGTCGGCGCGTCGTGCAGGTGTTGCAGCCAGAAGTCGCGCTGGTGCTGCAGCCGCTCGCCCTCGAGCCAGCGGCGTTGCCAAACCGCGATGTCCGCGTATTGCAGCGGCAACGGCGGTAGTGGGTCGGGTTGGTCGTGCACGAAGGCGCTATAGAGTGCGCTCAGTTCGCGCACCAACACGTCCATCGACCAACCGTCGGACACCAGGTGGTGCAGCGTGAGCAACAGCACATGATCGTCGTCGGCCAGGCACAGCAGACGGCCGCGCACGAGCGTGCGATGCGTGTTATCGAACGGTGTGGTCGCTTCCTGCTCCGCGTGATGCTGGATCTCGGCGAGTGGTGCTGCCTGCTGCGAGAGATCGATATCGATCAAGGGAAACCCGCTATCGACGCCTGCGATCTCCTGCACGGCCTTGCCATCGACGATGTCGATGCGTGTGCGCAGTGACTCATGGCGCGCGACCAGTCGATCGAGTGCGGCATGCAGGGCCTGGACGTGCAGCCTGCCTTGCAGCCGGACGCGCAGGGGCATCAGATAGGCGAGCTGTGCCTGCGGGTCGAGCTGGGCGACGAACCACAACCGCTGTTGGGCGAAGGACAACGGCAACGGCATGTCGCGCGGCGCCGGGACGATCGCCGGCAGCGCCTGGTCAGCCGCATCCGCCACTGCGAGCGCCATCGCGTGCAGATGCGGTTCCGCGAATACGCTCGCCAGTGGCAGCTCCAGACCGAGCACGCTGCGGATGCGCGAAATCAACCGGACCGCCAGCAGCGAGTGACCGCCGACGGCGAAGAAGTTGTCGTACCGGCCGATCTGCGGTACGTCCAGCAGCTCGCACCATAATGTGGCCAGCAGGGTTTCCAGTTCGCCGTCGGGCTCCACGTAGGCTTGGCTGGTCAGCGCATCGACGTCAGGTCTCGGCAGTGCAGCGCGATCGAGCTTGCCGTTGGGCGTCAACGGCAAGACGTCCAGCGGCACATAGGCCGCCGGCAGCATGTAGTCGGGCAGGCGCGTAGAGAGCTGGGCGGGCAGCGTGGAGAGGTCGGCAACGTCGCCGATGAGGTAGGCGATCAAGCGCTTGTCTTCGGCCCCATCAGCGATCACCACTGCATCGTGCACCCCGTCGCAGGCGCGCAAGGCCGCCTCGACTTCGCCCGGCTCGATACGGAAGCCGCGGATCTTGACCTGAGTGTCGTTGCGGCCGACGAAGTCTAGCTGGCCGTCGGCGCGCCAACGTGCAAGATCGCCGGTGCGGTACATGCGCTCGCCGGCAGTCGCGGCGAACGGATCGGGGACGAAGCGTTCGGCACTCAGATCCGGGCGATGCAGATAGCCCTGCGCGAGTTGCGCACCTGCGATATACAGTTCGCCGGTGACGCCGATGGGGAGCGGCTGGCCCTGACCATCGAGAACGTACAGCCGTGTATTGATCAACGGTCGACCGATCGGCAGCCGTTGGCCTGGCACCGGCGCACTGTCGATCACCACTCCGGTGACGAACTGGGTGCTCTCGGTCGGACCATAGGTCTGCAGCACACGGACCTGGCCACCGACGTCCAGCACCTGCGTGATGGCATTGGCATCGGCGACATCGCCACCGGTCAGCAACAACCGCAGTGTGCTCAATGGGGTGGCGATCAGCGGTGCGTAGGCGCGCAGGACGCCAGCGACCAGGATCAGGACCGATAGCCGTTCGCGCGTCAGCAGTGCGCCCAGCGCTTGCGGATCGCGCATCACCGGAGCCGGCACGACCACCACGCTGGCACCGTTGAGCAGGCTGCCCCAGACCTCGAGCGTGGCCGAGTCGAAGGCCGGGTTGGAAGCGAAGGCCACGCGGTCGTCGGTGCGCAGCCTTGCCGGGCCGTCCTGCAGCACCAGGTTGCACACCGCTGCATGCGACACCGTCACGCCCTTCGGCATGCCGGTGGAACCGGAGGTGTACATCACATAGGCGGTGGCCGCTGCTGGTACCGCGATGGCGGGCGCCGTCGTCGCGTTGCTATCGACCTCGATAGCGTCGTCGTCGGTCACTGCCAGGCATGCCACCGCCGGCGGTGCGAGTACGCCATCGCGGTCCTGGATCACGATGGCGATGCCTGCTTGGGCAATCAGCGTACGCAGACGCGCTGGTGGTTGGTCACTGTCCAGCGGCACGTAGGCAGCGCCACATTTGAGCACTGCCAGCTGCGCGACGATCAACGCACCCGAGCGTGGCAGGGCAATGGCCACGCGCCCGCCTGCAGGCAGGCCCAAGGCAAGCAGACGGTGCGCCAGTCGGTTGGCTTGCGCGTCAAGCGTCGCATAGCTCAAACGCTGCTGATCTGTCACCACCGCAATGGCCTGCGGGGTGGATCTTGCCTGTGCCTCGAATAGCCGGTGCAGCGGCAGTGCGGGCAGCGCCGCGCGCGTACCGGTGCCGAACCTGGTCAATACCTGCTGGCGTTGCACAGGATCCAGCCAGGGCAGGTGTCTCACCGGCATCTGGTCGTGCGCGCTCATCGCGCGCAGCAACATCAGCAGGCCGGTGAGGAAACGCTCGACGCTAGTACGATCGAACAGGGCCGTGGCGTAAACCAGTCGGCCGACGATGACGCCGTTGTGCTCCTGCAGCACCAGATCGAGGTCGAACTTGAGCGGGGTCGATGGCTGCGGC
>NZ_NSET01000059.1 GCF_009192945.1 Xanthomonas maliensis
TGCTCCGGCTACTTGTCCGGGCTGTGTTCCCCGAAAGACCGGGTATGAATCGTCCCGGGTTTGGCGCAGGCCTACTGCTCTGAGTCCGACCGTATAGGCCCGAACCGCCCCGTCCAGTGCCCGCTTCCGGGCAGCTAAGGCATGAACCGCATGACCGCTACGGGTCGAAAGCTGCCCTTCCCTACCCCCGATAAACATCCCAAATCACCCCCCCCCAGCCCCGGCCGCCACTTTCGGCCGGGTTCAGATGCGTGCCGTGGGTTCGTCATTTGCAGAAGGTAGCTGCGGCGCCAGCGCAGCCATGGCCTGCGCAGATGCTGTCGCTGCTGCTCCTTCGCCGCGCATTGGTGCGCGGTGAAGCGTCCCAAAAAGTCATCGTCGCGCGCCGGGCGAGACGCACCTGCTCTGCACGGGCAATGGCACTCCTGTTGTCCGCAATGGCCGGCAGCTCAGCCCAATAACGTGGGAAGATTGCATTCACTGGCTGAGTGACAGGACAAGTATGAAGAAGGCATCGGGAATCTGCTATCTCACGGGGGTGCAGCTAAAGATGTCGCATGGAGATCATCCTACCGATGACGACTGCGAATCACTCGAGCACATCATCCACAACGCGCTGAACGGCACGCTCAGTTCAAGGAAAATACTGTCGCATCGCGCCAACCAGGATCTCAATGAGCTTATCGACAAGGAATTCTTGAAGATTTTCGAAGGATTCACCTTGCGACTCGGTTTTGATAGGGACCGACCGGGTGCTTCGAGCGCGCGAGGCTCGCACGATAACCATCTTGTAGACGTCATCTTCAAAAATGACAGATTTTTTCCAAGAAAACCCTACTTCGATAAGGTCAAGCGAGTGATATATGCGAATTCAATGAAGACTGGTCAGAACTACAGGCAACATCTACTAAACACTAATGTGATTGTGCAAGGGGAGGATGTTGTCATCTATGACGACATGGGGGGGAGAGTGACGCTCCCCTTCGGATTTGATAATAAAATATTCAAGCAAGGATTTGCAAAAATAGCCGCTGGATTTGCAGCGTACAATGGCGTATCTCGTGATAATTTAAAGCTAATCATTGATGCTGAGAAAAAGTCATTCCGGGACAAGATTCTCCTTGTGCCGTCGCTGCCAGTTAGCCCGGTTGAGTTCAAGTTTGAGGTCAATGCGTTCAGGAGTGCGAGCTACCCTGTCCATGCACTTGTGCTCGTAGGATCACGCAAAGATCACCTGCTCTACTGTCACGTGGATCTCTTCAGTACGTTCCAATGGTATGTGCTGCTTGATGATAGCTACGACGGTGAGGACATTGATCACTCATATATCTGCAACTTGTCCGACGGCTCCGAAACTGACTTTCCCACGTACTTTCAGGATGTATTGGGCAGCAGTGAATGCGAAGAGCTTGCGCGAAAATATAAGCGAATAAATTCTGCAGAAATGTTCGAACTATCCAAGAAAGGAACAGACGGCCTCTTAAAGAAGTACAATCGCCTCAAATTCAATTCCCTTTCCGCATTTGCCACCTACCGATTCTTGCTCCGCAAGTCGAATTCGCTGTGGGATGACAAGTGAAGGATATTTTTAGAGCGTATTAGCGCCATGCTCAAGGTCTCTGTGCGTGTGCCGCGGTGGCATTTGGCCGGGCGCATGTTGTCGTCGCGCCATCGGCACCGGCAATTGACCTTTGAATCGGACGACAGCACGTACAGCAAAGCTGGGTGATGAAGTCGGTCAGATTGACTGAATCATCAGAAGTTGCGAAAAGCCTGCTTACCATGAAGGTGGAGATACGTTTTGTACCTCTGTTTTGTGCTCTGCTCAGTCCCTTCGATCAGCAGAACACCATCATCTTCATCAAAGCTCATTTCCTGCCAGGCAACCGAGAACTCGCCATGGAAGTCATGATCGGTGAGGTCGTCGATCTGAACTTTATGGTGGTTCGTATCGTGAACGAATCGCACCAGGCAGGATTCGATGTCGATCAACACCTTCCCGCCGATCGACACAGAAACCGGCACCTGCGCATAGCAGATCTTGCTTCCAAACTTCAAGCCGTTCAGATAGCGCAGGGCGTCAATCAAGGCATCCCTACTCATTTCTATCGCATAGGGGTTCAGCATGATGGCCAGTGCCTCCAAGGAAATCGCAATCATAGGCAGCAGTCGTGAACGCTCGCAATTGCCCACTCAGCCCACAGCGCCCCCACGCGTCACCGTCCAACAGCTGACTTCTGTCCTACCCCCGATAACGCTCCCTAATCCCTATGTGCTTGCTTAGATCTGCGTACCATGATAAGCCAATATCGCCGGCCCTTGTGATTAACGAGTTGGCCTCCATCGCCAGCATTTTGGCCAATAAAACTTCCGACTAATTCTCATACGCTTCCTTGATAGCGTCGATATCGTCGAAGATGCTGCGCACTTGGTTCGCTTCAGGGAGCGGCTTGAGCTTGCCAAGCTTACGCGGCGGCGACGATGTGGGGTTGCTTTCGTCCTCATTGATCCAGTCGGTGGCCCGACTCGACTCGGCGTCGATGATGGCCAGCGCAGCCGGGTCGTACTGATAGCAGCGCCGCAAGGTTTCCAGAGAGGACACGAACGACCACATATGATCTTCCCGAGACCGGTCCGAATTCCAGTCGCTTTGATAGTCGATCCGCACGCTGTGCAATTTCGGAAGCAGTTGCGTCTGCACCTGAGTCACTAGGACAGCATGCTCGGCGTCGGTGAAGACGCCGCGAATCGCAGCGTTATCCAGCGCGTCGGTGTCGCGCCCTTCGATCGCGTATTGACTGACGGTACGGACAAATTCCAACCGATTGGCTTCCGGCAACAAGCCAAGGGCATGCAGGCGTGCCGCCAAACGCACCTCGGGCACGACGCTGAGCACCAGCCCCGGGCTGGAAACGGAGGCGAGCAGTTTGGGGTGCTTGTCCAAGTAGGCTGTGAGGAACTCTTTCGAGCAGCGATTGGACAAGAATCCTAGCCGCCTTCGTCGCGCATCGAACACGGACAGCCAGGAACTCTTGTGCGCTTTGCTTTCGCCAAGGTGATCGAGTTTGCTCAGCATGATTGGAAACAGCGCAGTGGGGACTACGACAGCCTTTTGGATACCAACATCGCCGCAACTGACCTGCTCAACCAGTCGCTCCGGGTCACTACCGTGTAGGTAGATGCCGAGCAGTTCCGGGCTTTGCACTAAGTGCGCGGCGTAAGCATCGCCGATGGTCGGATGCTTGAAGCGCCACACTGCCTCACCGCTGGCACTGGTGTGAACCACTAAGCTGCCCGCCAGCGCATCCAGTCCCCTAATGCAGCCTCCAAGATCGCTGCCCAGGCGTTGCAGCGCGTCAACCTCTGCGGGCTGCAGATCGATCGGGCTCGCCAGCCTATCGTTGCGCATGTAGATGAGCGCGAGCGCTGCCTTGCTGTTGTCATCCAAACCCTGCAGGACCTCGTGCAGCAGTTGCTCACGCTTGTCCACGAACTGACCAAGGTAATACGAATCAATAAACAAGTCCTTGGTGAACAGTGGATCGGCCAAGCGCCGCGCCATTTCGGGAATGAAACGCGGGTGTTCTGCCACGGTTTCGAGGAAGGGTTTGATACCGGTGAGAAAGCTTTTCGACTGTCTGCCGAGCTTGAGGTGGTTGTAAAGAATCTGGCGCCGCTCCTGCCCGGTGAGCTCGTGGACATCGATGACTACTTGACTTTCCTTAAAAAGAGGAAAGGCGCTTTCCTTCAAGTCTCGACGCGCTTGGTTGTATATATAGTCGCGCGACGTCATCACGATCTTGGCGCCCTTGCGCAGCATGGGCTTGAGCTGCGGCAGGACACGGTTCCAACCATGTACCAGGAATTCTTCGTACTGGGTGACGCCGAAGGCATCGTCCAACCAGAAGAACTGGGACGGCTCGTCTGGGTTCCAACGCTTGGCGACTTCGGCTGGCTCATCCAACTTCAACAGCGAAGCGTTCCACTGGTCTAACGCCGCCATCGCCAGCATAGAGGCGATTGTTGTCTTTCCCGCAGCAGGTTCGCCAACCAGCAGCACGAAACTGTGTCGGTCCAGAGCATCGGCAGCTCGCTGATAGGCATCCGTCACCACGACCTTGGCCAGGTCTTCGCGCATCGATTCGATGATGGCGAGCGCTTGGGCATAAGCGCGCTCGTCGAGGATCTGGCTCAAGTCACCTAGGCCGTACATGCGCGGCACCAACATTCGAAGGCGCTTGTGCTCCTGGATCTGTTGCGTGAGCCACGTCGACCCATACACTACGACTTGCTTGACGCCGGCGGCCAGGAAGAGCGCCTCGATTCCTTCGGCGCGCGTCCCCGTGACGCCGGCGTTGGTCAGTAAGACATAGCATTCGCATCGACCGGCGGTGACGAGGCGTTTCGCTTTCTCTACCTCATCGGTTAAATCGGACAGTTGCAGTACGTAAGCAGGTCGGCTGGTGAACTTGCACTGGATGACGAAACGCCCGGTGAAGCTCTCATTGCAGGACGATTTCCAGGTTCCAGAGAAAGCCCCGTCGCGACCGCCATCGTTGCCATCGAGAAACGACTCGACTGTCTGCCCCAGAACTTCGCGGGCGATCGTCAGACAAAGCTGTTGAAAGCTGTGCCAGCCAAGAGTGTGTAGGTCGTACATGGCCCTGATTTTACTACAGGGGCCAATAGGCGAGCCCCGCTTCCGCTTTGGGTTGGAGGCCGCTATCTCCTAACCCCGATGAATCGATCTAATCCCTCTGTCGAACATGCATCCGCCCTCGCGGGCACGAGGATTGCTCGCAATCATGGCAGAGTGAAGTCAGACTTGAGATAGGTGGCATCCCCATAGAACGCTACTGACTGTTGAGGCCCGGCGTACAGCCTCATTTCTCGCTTGACTAATGATCGTTTTAGCTCAAGCTCCATTAGGCGCCTCGCGCACCATCGAGCCACAAGCGTCTGCTTCGCAATATCAAACGCAGTGTCGGTGTCCAGAAGCCCTTTAAGGTACTTGGGGTGCGCGTGGCCAAAGAAGCGGTGACGCGCAAGGTACACATGAGACACGATCAACTGAAGGTTCGCGTCGAACTCGGCGCCGAATATCTGAGCGCCTGCTTTAAGTACCTTGTCCTTTTCATGCCGTTCGAGAATCGCCTCTGTCGCGAGATAGAACTGCATAAAAGCAGCATCAACGAGACCTGAGATTGAGTCCTCTCCTGCGAGAAGGGACATGCCGGTGGAGTAATGCTGTTGCGCCACCTTGGCTTTATCCGACATTTCGAAATCGCCGCCCTCTAGTGATGCTTCGGTGGCTCCACGCTCGTCGATTTCGAACGCAACTCCCCGGGTGAATGGAAGTCTCGACAATATCCACAATGGCAATTCCGGGCCGCGCCCGATATCGGCCAAGTAGGTGACTCGGCCAAAGGTGAGATTGATGTCCGTATGGACTTCAAGTTGCCGAATCGCCTCGGAAAGGACCTCGGGATCGAACGAAAACAACTCTTCGTGATCTCGGAATTCTTTCCAGAACAGGAGGGCAGGCCTGCCTTGATCGAAGTAGCGCATGCCCTGCAGGAACGCGGATGAGATTTCGCCCACGCCCCTTCGGGGGCGATTGGCGTATTCGGCGAGGAACTGCAAAGTCTGTGGAGCCATCAAAGTTTTGAGGACTTCAAAGGAGAAAACTCCGTGTATTGGGGAGATTACTTCCGCTTGTGATGACCTCCATATCTCGACTGCTCTTGCTGGGAACGATGACATTGGTCCTTCCTTAGGTTTCTTTTAGCGCAACCTCAACGGCAAGGATAGACGACGGCAGCGCGACTTTCGTTGTCATATGTCGCGCCTATGAATATTAACTTTAGTTGGCATATACGGAACACGGGCAGCGTAACTTCGCGCTGTTCCAGTTGTCGCTGTCCGGGATCGAAAACCTACTGATTTGAAAGGTATTGTGCGTGGCGATAGGAGCTGCTACGTTCGGTAACCTGCGCCCAGTCTTTATCGTCCGGCTCCGTCAGGCCGCTGTATGCAGGAGGGTTTTTTCCCTCAGCGATAGGCGCGATCTATCTCAGTGCCGACCTCCGACTGCAACGCTGACAGCCGGGGAAGTTGGGTGATCACCGAAGGAAGGGTGAGGCTCGAAAAAGGTCCCGCGTCGTCGCGGGCGGACCAGTTACGTCTGTTCTTCACTCTCTCTAATCCTAGGAGGTGCCCACAGACCACTTCGATCGTGAATATCAAACCGATTGTCACGTTGACCCAAGTGGGGCCCCGATACCGGGGCCCCAGATGCTGCCGCCTAGAGAACTGCAGCGTCGCGCGTTCTTGGGTCCTAGTCAAGTGCTGCCTGCCGGCAGCGCGTCAGGAGATGTCGCGATGAACGTGTACCCGGAATCCGTGCCTGCACCTAACACCGAACTGCTGAGCTCACCTGAGCAACTCGCCTTCGAATTTGCCGGCCTTAACCACGCTGCAGAGCCTGCGTGCGCTGCATCCGCTTCAGCCGAAGCGGAGCAACTTTCCCCTATGCAGATTAATCGGCGTCAGGTGGTAGGCGTCTTAGGTCGGCTGTACCGCCTGGATGTGAATTGCGACCAGATCACAGGGCGGGTGCTGAGTTATCGCCTGTCACCTTTGTCTACGGCCTGACCGTCGCTCCCGCCACATCGCAGCGTTCCTACTCGCGCGCCCTCGGCGCGCACCCCGCATCGCGTGGCCTCCGGCCGCGCTCGCGCTTATTCGTCTGGAGTCATGCCATGACCGCAGGTACTGCCGCCACCCGCGACGAGTTCAAACCCAATTCGCACGTCACCAACCCCACCCTTCCATACGTGCCGCGAAAGCTAACTCGCAGCGAACGCACCCGTCGTGAACTTTTCGTGTTCCACTCACCGCGCAATGCGCGCATTGTAACCGTCACCGAGTTCCTGCACCTGACCCTGGCCCTGCAGCTTGAGTTCGATCCCAACCTGCAGTCCTACGTCGAACGCCCGCGGCGCATCGCGCTGTCGACTCGACAGGACATCGACATTTCGTTCTGGACCCGGAGCAAGCAAGGTGAAGAGCGCTACTACTTGGCGATTCCCGCGTCGGGCACCATCGGGAGCACCAGCGGCATCGTGTCCATCCGCGACCAAGAGGCGCTCGATGCTGCCGCAGAGCGCCACGGGCTCCGGCTGATCTACATCACTGAGCGCGAGCTCATCTCGTCAATCGCCGACTGCGCCGTTCGCTTCGAGCTGCTTCACCACGTATGGGCCTATCAGCGCCTGGTGACGCGCTCGACCATCCAGGACCAGATCCTGGCTCTGCTGACCAATCGCCCGCGCCTCACCCTCTCTGGCCTGATCCAGCACTTGGCAGTCGACGCCGATAGCGTGCGTGCCGTTGTCGCGGGAATGGTGCATGCAGGTAGATTGCGTCTGGTCGACTACACCGCCGGCAGTGCGCAGGCGACGGTGGAGGTATGCCATGCGCACTGACCGAACCGAGCTCTTCGATGCCGAGCAACTGCAGGAATGGTTCAAGCCGGATCTATCTACCGTTAAACCGGCGTTCGTCGACCGCTTCCAACGCCGCTGCGCCGCATTGACCGCAGTGCTCACCGGGGCAATGAGTTTGACCCGCGCCGCCGAGGCCAATGGGCTTTGCCGAAGCCGTCTCAAGCGCATGGCGAGGCTCGCCCCACAGCTCGCACGCGACGGACACCCCTTCGGCTATCGCGTGTGCGTACCTTGGGGCACCTATGAGGGCAACGACGACAATGATGCCCCGCAGATGCCATCCATGGCGGAGCCACATGCAATGCGCAAAGTACTCCGTGCACAACCTACGATCGCGACCTGGATCGAGGGCTTCACCACGAAGCTTCCCCCCGGCCGCCCACCAAAGGCCTTTGAACGTTTGTTCACCAAGATCGTCGCCGAGCTCAAGCGCCTGGATCAGCACGCGTTCTATCCACTAAATCAACCTGACCAGGGCCGGCGGGCGCTGCTGCGGTACTTGCGCAAAGTGCGTATCGATGACATCGCGGTGCCAACGCTGGACGAGATGGGCCCCTCCCTCACAGTACTCGCGGATGCCTTTCGTGGACGGCCGTTTGATCGTTCCGAGTTCGATGCACACTCGGTCGACATTGAAGCCGAACTTGGCGTGGCGCTGCCCAATGGTGGCGTGGTCAAGCGCCGGATCACTAAGTTGTGGTTCCTGTGCGAGGTGGAAATCGAATCTCGGGCGATCTTGGCCTGGACCTTGCGGGTCGGCCGCGCCTACAACAATCTTGATGTGGCGAGCTGCGTTGCACGGGCACTGTACCCTTGGACGCGCCGTGAGCTGACGATCCCTGGTCTGGAGTATGCCCCCGGCGCCGGAATGCCAAGCGGACTGACCGGCGATCGCGGTCGTCGACGCGTTCGTTGCATCGCTATGGACAATGCCAAGGCCCATCACTCGATTAGCTTCGAAGAGGCGATGGGACGTGCGCACGGCGCGATTCTTTACTTTGGGCGCGCCCACGAGCCGCGTTCGCGACCGGTAGTCGAACAACTGTTCTCGCGCCTGGAGCGTGGCGTACTCCGGGACTTGCCCGGCGGATTCGAGCCAGCCACCCGGTTGGGCGAGCGCAAGCTGCGAATCAGCAATTTCGCACCCGGCGATCTTCCAATCCAACTGCACCTGTTCGAAGAACTGCTCGATGTCCTGGTGGCCAACTACAACGCGACTCCGCACCCGGCACTCGGTAGCTTGAGCCCGCTGCAGTTCCTGCAGATGCAGACGCCACGGGCATTCGCGCTGTCCGTGCCCGAGCCAGAGAAGGACGCCCGTGAGATGGGCAGCGTACTGGTGCCGTTGGTCGTGCACGGGAACCGCAAGACCGGAGAAATGCCGCATGTGAACCATTTGTACGTGCGCTACCGCAGTTCCGAACTGGACCAGCGATGGGAGCTAGTCGGCAGAACCGTACTGGCACGCATTTGCCGCCATGACCTGCGCACGCTGCTACTGATGCGAAGCGCCACCGTGCCGCTCGGCTTCGTCCGCGCGATGCCCCCGTGGGACCGTGCACCCCACGACGAGACGACGCGTACCCTAGCCATGCAGTGGACCAAACTGAAGGGTGGGCTCTCGTTTGTCGGGTGCGAGTGCGCCGTGGAGGCCTACACAGATCACCTGCGGAAGCTGGCGTCCAGCTCCCAGAAAGCGGTGGACCAACTGGCACGCATGCAGCAGGCGTCGGGCGCGAAACCGCCTCAACCGACACCGCTGCCGGCGGTCGATCTGACCGTACCCACTCCGCGGCGAGGCTGGGTCAGCTTCGACGGCTCGCGCGACCACTGACGGCCACTCACTTCTGCTCTAACCAATCTTGCGTGCGGAGGCTCACATGTCTTCGGAACAACACCCTATCTTCGTCCCGAACGGGTTTCATATCTCCACGCGGCCTATCGAGGCGTTCGCCAACTACGTGCTCAGCAACGTCGAACTGGACCACCATGGCGCCCCTGCCTACGGCGGTGGCGGTTTGGGCAAAACCAGCGCCCAGGAGTACCTCACTCAAAACGTGTCGCGATGGCTGGTGGATCGCGATAATAGGCCGATCGGCGTCGCCAGTCGTCTGATCATGCCCAGTGGGCAGCGACGCAGCGACGGCGCGTTCTATACCGCGCTCAACACTCGATTGAACCTGACAACTTCCGATCGTCTCACACCACAACGCGGCAAGGACCGGATCGTGAACTTCGTCAAGACACGATGCGGCCAAGCCGACCTGCCGTTGATGGTCATGTTCATCGACAACGCTCAGCGCATTACGCGGGCTGAGTACGACTATCTCGCTGACATCGACGAGCAGGTGACGGATGCGAAGCTGCGCCTGTTCATCGTTTTCGTCCGCCAAAACGACGCCACAGGCGTTAACGCGCATGACGACTGGGCCGGCTATCCCTCTCACCTCTTGCGGCGCTGGTTCATGTCGACCCACGCCTTCCAACCCCTTATAGGATTGGCGGAGATTGCGCACGCCCTGGATCGGTACGACCATTCTGCAACGTGGCCTACGCCGGACATGCCGTTTTCTCGATTCTTCGCCTCGGGCGCGTACGACAGTGGCTGGCGCCTAGCGGCGCAGGCGGGTCTGATTCTCGAGGGCGTGATCGCGTTACGAGCCGAAAACAGGTTGCCGACCAGTGATGCCTGGCCGATGGCCACATTTGCCCTTACCGTTCGCCATCTGCTCGCCAATGCCGCTGAGGAGCGAGGTTTCGACGAACTGACGCCAGCACACGTGCGCGCCGCCCTGCTTGCGAGCGGCTACCTGCGGCTGGAGTACGTTCGGGCCAACCTGATCTCAGGTGATGAGGCGGCGTAACATACGTGAAGCGGTACCCAGCAGCTGTGCGCCACTCGCGTTGTTCGGGGCCGACTTCGACATCTACCCGCATCTGTCCGGGTACGGGCTGCTGCTTCGCGTGTGCCGCCTGATGGCATTGGAGCCGCGCGAACTGGTTTCCTCTCTCGGCCTCCGGCTGAGGAAGGACATCAGCCTGTTGGTGCAGGTTCAACGTCCCGGCCGCGCACAGATGGCCCTGTGCACGGCCGCAGGCGTCGACCCGGCGTACGCCAGAACGCATTGGCTCCCTGAGAGTTGGTCGCCGATCCAGACCTCCGGCACCCTTGATCGACCGGCCCCGGTTCGACAGTGCCCAGAGTGCGCGCAACATGGATACCACACGGCCGCGTTTCAGCTGCCATCAATCGTCGAGTGTCCTTGGCACGGTCAGCGATTGATCGAATCTTGCCCGCGCTGCCACCGTCCACTGTTTCCGCTGCTCGGCGGTCCCGAGCAAATGGGTGCCTGCCCTTGCGGCTTCGATCTGTTCGATGTCGATGTGGCATCGGCACAGATGCGGCGATTTCCGTCGCTGCACGCAGAGGGTTGGCTTCAAGCCTACTGGCTTTGGGCCCGGGACCAGCGCACCACTCGCTATCTGGTGGCTCCCGATCGCGATTCCCGATGGCGCGAGCACTACCGTCACCAGGCGGCGCTCCCGGACGCACTGCTGCCGGATGTCGCTGCTCTTGAGATTGAAGAGTTCAATGCGGCGGGACTCGCCGAACTTGATAGGCGCCAGTGCTGGGCCTGGTGCCTGCTAGGCTCGGAACGTCCGATGACGTACGTTCCACTTCCTGCGCGTGTGCTTGCGATGCTAAGCGAAGTGAGCGAAGAGGTAGTTCGTGGACTTCCCGCGGACGTCCAAACCCCACTGGAGTTGGTCACCTTCCATGGCTTGGACGCGAAGGTGGCCTTGCGCGACAATGTCCACGCCCGTCCTGATTGTTTCATCGCGCCGCACAGCGCTGCTCGTGGCAATGAGATATGGTTGAACCTGTCGGCGATCGAGCCTGAAATGCTACAACTGTGCGGCCGCCTCATCGACCGCGTGATCGCGGCCTGTGGCCTCGAGCTGGACGACCAAGCCAGATCACTGCAGGCGGCGCGCAGTCACGCTCTGGAACAGATTGCCGGGCGAGACTGCCTGTTGCGCGCACTCGAATGCCTGATCCGACGCGGCTACGCCCAAGGTCTGGATTTGGTGCTCCGCGGACATCTCCAAAGCGGTGTGAAGAGCAGCGTGAGCTGGTGGCTGCCATCGATCGAGGTTCTGGCTCGACCGGGACATCTCGACCAGATCCGAATCACTTGGCTTCGGGTGCCAACACCCGAAAGATGTCGAATCGTGGACATTCCACTCACCATACCAACGGCCAAGACAGCGACCGTCCCTCCGTCGAGGCGGTCGCGCCCTGCCGCCTCGCGGCCACGCAGATAGAACTGCGGGGCAGATTGCCGTCGCCAACGCAGACTCCGGGGCTATTTGTCGGCACCAGACTTAAGTTGGTGGTGTTTGAGCGAAGTTCGCCGCGAATGTGGCGACTTGTCTTCGACTCATCCTACTAAGGATTCGCCCCGTCGCCAGGAAAAATCCCAATTATTCAATCAGTTAGATCTGTGGCGAATTCTTGTCGTCAATCAACACGATCTGCATCGGCGTGTGATCAACAACCATGTGGAACTGACGGGCCCATGGGCTGGCTGGCGGCTAGCTGGCCGCGACCTGGTGGCGCCAGTCGGCGAACGGATACCTGAGCGCAGGCTATGTGGCCTGCTATGGCGAGCGGATGCCAGTGACGTACCGGGCGCACTATCTCGGTGGACACTCTGAGCCGCTTGCATGGGTGGCTTGTCAGCAGCTTTCTTCTTGAGGACAGCTTCTCGTTATCAGTAGACCAAGCGCAAACCTAAGGGCCGTTGGAAAAACGATGGTTGCACGCTGTTTCCATTAATTCTCCACCAGGCGTTCCTTTCTGAATTTTGCTTTCGGAAACAAACGGCCATACTTCGCGTCGAACGAAAGAAGCATCCGACGAGGATCCCGCGAGGGCCTGGTTGTCTGCTGCAATAGCTCCGCCGGGCAGGTTTTCCACTTTTATCTGTCCAAGTACACGAAGCTGCGAGCACAACCCCATCCACTAAGCATCTGGCTCATCAGCTGCACGGCTATCTCCCGTCAGGTATCCAGCAAGGTGGAATGCTTCGTGTGACACGAGATCCACAATATTTCCAAGAGTTCTTTTATCGTCGGTAAATATAGGTGCAGCCAAGCTAAGAGTGGCGCCACTGACGCGAAATGATGATTTACTATTTTTGAATCCAACTCCTGCTGGGAGCAGATACATGTGAATAGAGACGGGATGTTGCTTGTAGAGAGATAGCACCTCACGAAGAGCACCTTCAATCGCAATGCAATAGCGCGCAGTGTCGGGCTTTGGCTCTTGCATGGATACTTTAATATTCAGGCCATCGGCAGTGCACTGAAATTCGCTTAGGGCCAGGGCGCCATTTGGGCGCCCCTCCCTATTCCTGCCGGGCAGGTACATATCCGTCTTGACATAAGTCAAAAGGCCCAATCGACTCACGGAAATGAGATTGAACCCCTCCACGCTGACGCCGTCGGGAATGTCTGGAAATGACCGGCAGCCGCCCAACACGATTACCAATCCAGCAAGCCAGAAATGACGTATCAATCGCGACCCCATGAGCGACATGACCGGAAAAAATCCCTTGGTAGTTTTATGGAATCAATTGTTATTGCAAGGGGTTGGGGTAGGGACGCGCGGACAAGAAGTTCCATCGAAAGCAACCGAATACGTAGCCTGTGTGCTTCCCTCGTACTTCGATTGTCCGGCAATGACTTGCGGTCCAGCCGCATAATTGGAGCGAAAGCGAACAACATCATAGGTGATTTTGTCCGCGCTACTTGAGTTGGCATAGGCCCAGTCATTGATGGCGTTAGGGTCTTGGGCCTTCAACAAGGTTCCAACTTTTACCCATGAAAACACGCGACTCGCCTGCACGGCGCCTGTTGCTGAATTTGAAAGCGTAACGACAAAGTCACCTCGACTTGGATATGGAATCGTGGATCCTGAAGTGTCCAGCTCATAGCTCTGCGCATCTGCCACAATGTTCATGACATCCATCGCCATCGCCATCATTGGCCCACCACGCTCCCATGTTGCTTCTGCACCCACTTTACATTCCCCGCCCCACCCGCACGATTTGAGCACTCCCCGTATACTCGAGCTTTTGTAAAGTTGACAGAGCATCCTGTTGAACCCACGGATACTGCAATCAGAACAGGCATAAAGAAATATATTAAAAGTAATACCTTTCATAGCCAAATGTCCTTTTAAGCCATTGATATAAGCGGACTAAACCGCATGAAGACAATGACGTAGATTTTAACTCCATACAGTGACGGGATCTGCATTTCCATCAATGCGAGAAAGCCATGCGCTCTCCGTACCGTCAGCCCGCTTGCAAAATCTCCACGCAATGTGACGCTTCAGGAGCGCTCTCAGCGACCTGGCCTGCGTCAGCATCCACATCTGCAAGCGTCAAAAGGAGACATGCGCCCTACCCTCGATAAACATCCCTCATCCTCGGACTATTCGAGATTGTCGAGCGATATCTCGATTTTCAGAGGCGATTTGGCGAATTGTGCCAAGCGATCCGATACGACGTCGCCTCCATATCTCACTGTACAAAGAGTTGCGGCAGGCACTGGCGTCCTACGTGCCATCCCAGGCACAACGAGCTTGCGTAAAGACCACAGTTCGCCCACTGTGCGGCGGACCTACTCCGCTTCCGCTGCAGCTTCTGCTGCGGCCTTCTTGAGATTCAACTTGGCCATCCGAGCCCTAACCCCACCTTCGCGATCACCAAGCCGTTCAAGGATTTGGCGTTCGCTGAGCGTAAAGTGCTTCTTCTTTGTGAATGCTACGTGCGCCAGCGTCGGATGATCCACAAGCGGCGCCATGTTGCCATCGAGCACGTCCGTATCTAGGAAAACAAAGCTCTGCAAGGAGCACAAGCGGCTGACGAACCGTACGTGATCGAGAGGCGAGCATTTCATGTACCTCAGGTTGAGCAGGTGTTTACCCCTCACCAGATCCGCAAAACCACGGGTGATCTTGCAGTGCTCGAAACGCAGGTCACGAAGCTCGTTAAGGTCACCGATTGGGTCGATGTACTCAAGCTTCGGCGCGGAACTGACGAAGAGTTCGCGCAGACCTTGCATTGTTTCGAGCCCTTTCAGGCTCTGTAGCCGATTGGAATAGAGCGAGAGCTTCTCCAGCGCGGGCATGACGGACAATTCGGTGACGTCACCTGATGCTGATCTGAACCCGCCGAGTGCCAAACCCTTCAAGCGGTCGAGGCTTGCGTCGACGCGAAATTTCCTGGTCCATGGTTGGCCTAGTGATTCGAGCTTAGTGAAGGGCCTAATGTCGTCGATGGCGTTCGGCCCCGCGTTGGTGAAGAAATGCTTGAGCCACTCGGCGTTAGCTCGCAGGACAGACAAATCGACTTTGTCAAAAAGCATCAAATGGAGATCGGCTACAGGGAAGAAGGCCTCAATGAAATCGATGTTCTTGAGGCCAGGGTTCTCGTGATCCGAAATGCCGAGTTGCGTGTACCGCCCAGTTCGCCACAGCTCTACGCATTGGGGTACGTGCTCCGCGTCAACGTAGAGCGTGCGGCCTTGCAGTTCGAATTCGAACACTGAATCGACCACTCGCGCTCGTCCGGGCATGGCAGTTTGATTGCTTTTCATGGCGGCTAGTCTGCCACGACCCACGACCCACGACTTACCGAATAGCGCGACCCACAGTCGGCGTTCGGCGACGCTATCCCGAAATGTCGGCCCAGAGGGGGTGGTCGCCCGCTTATCCATAGAGCGGTAATCCAGTAATTGAGGGTGAGCATGCTTGCTCGCCATCCAGACTCGAATAGAGCAGCGACTCTCAGCCTGTGAGTGCCACACTGGAGGCGCATCGCGGCTACCTGAAAGCGTTCGAATATCGCCTCAGGGTCATGATCATCACACACCCTGATCCTGACCAACTCGCACGCGCATGGGAGAAACTACTCCCCAGCATCCTCGGAAACCATGCAGATGGGATCAGACCCGTGTTCATGGACGGCTTTAAACAGGCAATAGCATTTCTCACTGAGCAAATCGGAGACGTGTGAGGACCCGGCCAAAGTTCGCAGCCTCGATAACGCTCCCTAATCCCAATCTTGTTGCCCGGGCCAGCCTATCCTTGAGAAATCCCCATGTACCGCCCTTCCGCCTTCGGCCAATAGCGAACACCGAGAGCGACAAACGACGAACATCGCCTATTGCGAGATAAATGGTAGCGTCCGCATCACGACGCAACCGTCAACACAATCTTGCCGCGGGCATGACCAGCCTCGGACAGCGCAAGCGCCTGCCTTACATCGGCGAGAGGAAATGCCGCTCCAACATGCGGGGTCACCGTGGCCTGCTCGACCAACGTAGTGAGTTCCTTGAGGCTGGTGGCGTTTGGACGGGTAAAGGATCGCTTGACGGTCACGCCAAAGCGCTGCGCTTCATCCTGCGGGAAGGCCACAATGGTCACCATGGTGCCGCCCTTCCTCAAGGTTTTGAAGGCGCGCTGGAAGGTGTCGCCTCCCAGCGTATCGAGGACCACGTCCACGTCGTGGACCGTTTCTTCGAACGGCTGACGGGTGTAGTCGATGAATTCGTCAGCGCCCAGCCCTCGCACAAATGCCTCGTTGCGCCCCGAAGCCACGGCGGTGACATGCGCGCCATGCGCCTTGGCCAATTGAACGGCGAGAGATCCCACGCCGCCGGCACTGTTCGTGATCAGGAGTCGCTGGCCCGCCGAGAGTCCGGCTTCATTGAACATGGCTTGCCAGGCCGTGGTGCCCGCCAGCGGCAGGGCGGCTGCATGGACACTGTCGAGATTGCCCGGCGTGTCAGCCAGATGGTTGGCCTGGGCGATGGCGTAGTGCGAGAAGCCGCCTGATGCCACCATGCCATAGACCGTGTCGCCCTCCCGGAAATGGTCCACGCCCGGGCCTAGTGCTTCGACCGTACCGACCACCTCGCTGCCCAGTCGAATCGGCAGCGTCAAACCCATTCGCTGCCCTGCTCCGCTGCGGATCTTCCAGTCGATGGGATTAACGCCTGCCGCGCCCACTTTGATCAGGACCTCGCCGGCGTTGGGCACGGGCCTGGGGACGTCAGCGAGCTCGACCTGCTCGTTGGACCCATAGGCTCGGATCAGCACACTCTTCATCGTCATCGCTGCCATCCCGTCTGCGTGGCCACCAGTGATTGCACAGCGTAATGCTAAGCTTCTTCGATGTGACGCCAATCTGCATCGCACACATGCCAAGCGACTTGAACAGCGCTTTCACGATCCGCCGCGCAGCGAAGGCAAAAGGCTCGACACTGCCCCACCACGTCCACGACGAAGGCCAACTGACCTTTGCTGCGTCGGGAACGGTGCAGGTGCAGACCGATGAAGGCGTCTGGCTGGTCCCTTCTCAGCTCGTCGCGTGGGTCCCTGCAGGGGTTCCTCATCGCGTGGAGATCCTCAGCGATGCCGAGCTCTGGATCATTCTTTGGCGAAAGCAAGCGATCCAGGACTGGGCACCTGCTTCGTTCCCCGGGCGAGCCTTCGTCTCGCAGGTGACTCCCTTGCTGCGCGCCCTGCTGGATGAGGCCGTGTCCGTCGACCCTGGAGCCGAGAAGGCCGAGCTGATGGCGCGGCTTGCGCTGCACGAACTGAGCGTGCTGCAGGATGCGCCGACCTTTCTGCCATTGCCGAAGAGCAGCTTGGGCCGGCGTTTGGCAGACCTTGCGTTGGCGGACTATCGCAATGCACTGGATGTGGCCGAACTGGCCTCCCGCGCCGCCACCTCGGTCCGGTCCGCCAGCAGGCTGTTTCCGCAAGAAACGGGAATGACACTGAAGGCCTGGCGGCAGCGGGCGCGGATTGTATGGGCGATGGAGCAGTTGTCGCGCGGCAAGGCCATCCCTGCCGTGGCACTGCAGGCCGGCTTTGCCAGTACCGCTGCGTTCTCGGCTGCCTTCAGGCAGGTCACGGCAACGACACCTACTGCTTTTCAGGGCAGAGCGCGCGCGAAACCTGGCTTGCATCGTGTCGCAGGCGAGCAGTCGGCGAACTCCGCCCCCAAAGACGAGGTGGCCGCTTGGCCCTTGGCCCACGCTGAGCGCGGCGCCGTTACTCGATGCTGATGATCATGGCGTGCAGGCGCAAAGAGGGGCCACGGCGGTGGCGAGCCGCTCGATGCTCACAGACTTGAGAACCATCATCGAAGCGACCGAAAGGTCTCACGCACGTGATCGGTGAAGACGAGCGGATTCTCCATCGCAGCAAAATGCCCGCCGCGCTCTACTTCTGCAAAGAAACGCAGATCGGCGAAGCGCCGCTCTGCCCAACGCCGGGAAATGCGCACCTGCTCTCCGGCAAACATGCTGATGCCGGTTGGCGTCGGCATCGTGTGCGATGGCATCGCTGTTCCAGCTTCCTGCGCCGCTTCCCAATAGAAACGCACGGAGCTGGGCCCTGCGTTGGGGAGCCAGTACAACATGATGTCGTCGATGAGGTGGTCCAAGGCGAACACATTCTCGGGTTCGCCGTCGCTTTGGGAGACGTCCTGGAAAAGCGCGTAGATCCATGCAGCCAGGCCCACCGGAGAATCAGCCAAGCCGAAACCCACCGACTGCGGCCGAGTGCTTTGAAGTCGCATGTAGCCGGAAAATTCTGCTTGGTAGCGTTTGGCGTCGTGGAGCATCCTCTGCTCGGCCGGTGTGGCGTTGGCAATCTCCTCCGTGCTCGGCTCGAACATCACCATATTCAGATGGATGCCCACCAAGCCTGCTGGCTGCATAACTCCAAGCGCTGTCGTGATCGCGCTGCCCCAATCTCCACCTTGGGCCGCCCAGCGCTCGCGATAGCCCAGTCGGCCCATCAATTGAACCCAAGCGGCAGCCGTTCGCCCTACTCCCCATCCCGGCACGGCAGGTTTTCCGGAGAAGCCAAAGCCAGGCAGCGATGGGATCACCACATGAAAGGCGTCCGACGCCTTACCACCATGGGCGACCGGGTCGCTCAACGCGCCGATGACCTGACGAAATTCCAGGAAGGACCCCGGCCATCCATGGGTCAACAGCAACGGAAGCGCGCCGGGCTCCGGTGAACGCACATGAAGGAAATGGATATCCAGGCCGTCAATGGCGGTACGACTGCTGTTCCAGCCATTCACGAGTTGCTCTGTCGCGCGCCAATCGTAGCCAGTCTGCCAACGCTCGACCAGGCGTCGAATGCGTTCGGATTGCGGGCCCTGGCTCTGGTCGCTCACCGTTTCCGCACTGGGCCAGCGGGTTTGCCGGAGGCGTTGCTGGAGGTCATCCAGCAACGACTGCGCAACATGGATCGGAAACGGCGTAATGATCTCCGTCATCTCAAGCTCCCGGTGCATAGGTCTTGGCCAAGGTCTGGCGCGCCGTCTGCCACGCGCGGGCACCGTAACGGTCGTTATCCAGCCGGATCAACTTGCCACGCCCGCTCATCATGTCGCGCAGATATTGCATGCCCTGCCAGGGTGGGAACGGATCATTGCTGGCCGGCGTCAGTGCTCGAACGATACGGATGATCGCCGACATCGCCGTGAGCCCACCCGGTCTTAGCGTGCGATAGCGCTCCCCGGTCAGCTGGGTGAGCAGCTGCGCGATGTCGCGTGGCGAAAGACTGTTGCCGGCAATCCGCAGGTCACGCGGCGGCTTCGGATCCAGGGCAGCCGCAGCGGTGTAGCTGGCGACATCGTCTTTGGCCGTGAAATCGAGCTTCTGGTCTGCGTCGCCAAAGTGCATCACGCGACGGCCCGGAACCACCAGGCGTGCACTGCCCTCAAGGAGTTCCAGAAAGCCGCCGCAGAGAACAGATGTGGCGACGATGGGTGCAGCATCCAGCTGGTCCCTGAAGCGGCGACGAAAATCCAGGTTGCGATTGTCGCCCGGACGCGTCCTTGTATAGTCCAGCGAGAAATCAGACGGGATGAAGCGCAGCACGCCAGCGGAAACCGCTGCCTGCAACAGCTTGCCTTGTTGACCCAGCATGACGTCTTCCAGGCCGTTGAGCGCGGAAACAACGCAGACCGCGCCCTTGATCGCTTCGTGCAGCCGTTCGGCATCGTCCAGCTCGACGCGCCGAATCGGGATGCCACGTTGTTCCAGGACCGCAACGCGGTCCGGCCCTGCCCCCGGTCGCACAAGTGCGAGCACGGTGGCTCCCTGCTCTTTCAGCGCGAAGGCGATGCGGCCACCAAGATCGCCGGTGGCGCCTGCTACAACCACCTGCGAATTCACACCGGTGTTCACCACATTGTTCTCGCTTGAGTCTTCTGGCGCCGAAGGCGGCGGATGGTCAACGCAACAGAACAGACGAGCGTCCTATCGCATCAGCGTTGTTGCCTCTCACCGCCCCGGTAAGCGGACGGCGAACAACTGAACGATATCGTTCAGTTGTTGAAAGCGCAAGTGGCGTGTAACTTTTCGCCGATGAAAGCAGCGAAGCAGAAATCCAAGGGCGGAAGGCCGCCGCTCGAAAAAGCCGGGGACGTCGATCGGCGCCTGCTCGACGCCGCCTTGCAACTCTTCCTGGAGCGCGGCTTCGAGGACACCTCGTGCGAAGACATTGCGCGATTGGCCGGCGCAGGCAAGGCAAGCCTCTATGCACGCTATGCCAATAAAGATGCCATCTTCGAGGCGGTGATTCGTCGCGATGTCGAAACACAGCCCCTACCCGCCGCAGCCAGCGCGCCGATGGATCTGGAGGAGCGGCTACGACTCGCAGGTCAAGGAATCTTGGCGCACGCCCTGAAGCCCGAGACCGTGGCCATGATGCGCCTGGTCGTCGGCACATCCATCCGCACCCCCGAGCTTGCCGCTGAAGTTAACCGCATCGGCTGGGAAGGCGGATTGCAGCGCGTCCGCATGGCCATCCTCGATGGCCCCGATCAACCTGCCGACCCGTCGATGTTGGCCAGCCACTTCGTCGACCTGGTCTTTGCGCCGCATCAACTTCGAGCGCTGCTGGGTGAGCACCCAGACACGCTGAGCGACACTGCATCAGACCGCGTGGAGTGGGCGCTTGGGCTTCTCAGAGCTGCTGGTCAGTTAAGGACTGGGCGTGCTCGTTGATATGCGGTCGTGACTGGACTTGAACCTCCTCCAGGATGAGAGAGTTCCTTTCAGCTTGAGCCGCATCGGATCAAAGGAATGCCGACAATCGTGGCAGTGCAGGCGTTCGACATTGGCGCTGAGCGTACCCAAGCCCCATCGAGCAGCCCGCCCCCTCGCGCCCTCGGTCCGGGCGCGAGGGAGCGGCACACAGCAGCTAAAGCGGGGCTAGCCGAAGAGTGCGGCCAGCTCGCCAGAGCCCTCACAGGAAATCGTATTCATGCCACCGACAAGTCGTGCCAAACGCGCTCTTCCCTGCCTGGCCGCCATGCTGCTCATCGGCGCCGCGGCCTTGAGTCCTGCGGCCCTCGCGGACAATGCTCCCGTGAGTGTCCAGCCTGGGAAGGTCTTCGCCAGCCTAGATGCATTCCAGAAGGCCCTGGCCGGCGGCGAAGATGAGATGACCGGCCTCGTCGCCGGCGAACTCACGGGCATCGGCGAGATACAGGCTGCCATCATCCGGCATCGACATCCGGCGGCTGGGCTCCAGGTCGTACTCATCGCGCGCCGGACGGATGGCCAGACGATCGTCCTGGCCTTGTCCAAGGCCGTGAGCGCAAGCAACATCGAAGCGTCCGTCCATATCGAACGCGGAAGCCTGTTCATCCGCATGGACTCGACCACGGGCGGCGCCTGGGGGACTTACCAGTACAAGCGCCAGATCGACGGGCGGCTCCGCCTGATCGGGATCAAGCTGCACCGTGCCGACAACAGCGGCGAGCCCGATCACGATACGACGGCCATGGTCGACATGGATTTCAACCTGGCGACCGGCAAGATGTTGTTCAAGCGCATGGGCGATACCCGCCCCGCCGAGGCCATAGCGCGTGGTCCCGCGTGCTACCTGGAGGATTTCGCCTTCGATTTCTACAGCTGCGCGGCAAGCATGCGGACCGCCGATGGAACCCCTGCCGATCAGCTGATGAATACGCCATAGATCCGCGGCGCCGCCGCCTGGATCAGGAAGGCCGCCAGCCGACCTACGCATGCTCGCCCGGTCACCAAGGAGAGTTCGAACGCCATGTCACCGGATCGCCCCATCGCACTGCTTGCCGTTGCCCTCACCTGCCTTGCCGCAGCAACCACCCAGGATTTGCGCGCGCAATCATCGTCGTCCGAAGCGCCCACGCAAGGCAGCCTCTGCTCCGCCAACCAGACCACGCTGTTCGACCCCTGCCACGGCACGCTCAGCCTCAACCCGGACGGCAGCTACACCTACACGCCGAACAAGGGCTGGTACGGCACCGACAGCTTCCGTTACCGCGACAGCGACTGCACAGCCGATTCCAACACGGCCGTGGCACATACACGACTGCCTGCTTGATCGCCGGAGCGATCCCGGATATTCAAGCGCAATCGTTTTCCAAATCGCCAAACCCAGGGCAGCCCGTGCTCCACAAGCGAGACTCGGCAGCTCGGCCGATGTCGGCGGCGCGTGGTGGAATGCGCTGGTGCAGGATCCGCTGCTGCCGCCGGTTGATCTGGGCCAGGCGAGCGGCTTGACGATCAAGCGCGTCAACTGAGGGTAACGAGGCGTCACGGGAAAGCTGCCGCGACGCCTCGGATCAACTGGAGAGTCTATGTACTTCCCTGCAGTGAAAAACGCCAGTCGCCGGCGATGGGCGATCGCCGCCGCCCTGCTTGCCGTGGTACCGGCCACCCATGCGGCCGCGGCCTGCCAGAGCGCTGCTTCGCTGTCCGCGCATGGGGCGCAGGTAGCGTTCGCGCAAGCCAAGGGCGCGGCCGGCGAGCATGTGGCGCTGTACTGCGACCAGCCGCATGCGGATAGCGCATCCGCCTGTGCCAGGCAGCGCCATCTCCTGGCTGGCGACCAGGTCCGCGTCATCGATCGCTGCGGCCAGTCCGCTTACGTCGGCTATGCCGCCAAGACAGGCCTGACCACCGGCTGGGTGCGCGAGGACGCGTTGCAGGCGCTCGCCGCGCAGGAAACCTCGTTGGACTGGATCGCGCAGGCCGCGAAGCGCAAACCGTTGCAGCAGCTCAGCCTGCAGCCGTCCTACGAGACGTTCCTGCAAAGCCGCGTGCCCGCAGCGCGCCTGTACCTTGGCATGAGCCGCGCAGGCACGACGCCGAGTTTGTTCAGTGCGGTCGAAGACACAGCCTATACCGCCGCACCGGAACTGATCGATGAGCGTTATGTGGTGTTGTCCGCCTGCCGCGCCCATTCGTGCGACGAGAAGGGCTTGATATGGATCGATCTGCACACGAACACCACCGTCGGCGCCATCGTCCATTTCGATTTCGGCCAGTCCACGGCGAGCGGTCCGGTCCGAAGACTGCTGCTCTGGTCCAGCGACGTGGATGCGCAGCATCTGCCGGAGGCGTTCGTGGCGGCCCTGTCGAAATGGAACGCCGGCACGGTGAGGATCGATCCGGCGACCGACCGTGCGACCGCCCTCGCCGTGGGCGCTGCTTTCGTGGCGGCACATTTTGTCGATCGCGATGGACAGGTCTCAGCGCTCGATGCGCTGTCGGCACATTAACTATCGGTGTTTGCCATGAAGCTCAGTCAGCTGTTCCCTGCCCTGTTCGCCGCCACATCGATCCTGCTCGCCGGCGAAGCCCTGGCCGACGACTATCCCGGCGGTTATTCGCTGGTGCCGCCGGTAGCGATCGGCGGCGTCGAAGGCGGCAGCTCGCCGGCCGACGATGGCCACAACATCACGCTGCCTGCCAAGGGCGCCGAGGCCATCCGCGCGGCCTGCCTCAAGCAGAGCCAGCTGTGGATCTTCGGCGATCCGCAGCCGCACACCTGCACCAAGGCGGCCAGCACGGCCGAGGTGCTCTTGCTCTGGCTGACCCCCGCGGTAACGCCGTCGCGGCAGGGCGTGATGTCGCCGCCGGTGCTGCTTGCCGCAACCGCCTTTCCGCCTCAGCGCTACCGGGAGCGCAAGCTTTCCACCGAGGAAATTGCAATACTGCGCGCCACGCTGGAGAAAGATGGCGCCGCCAAGAGCGCGCAGCCTTTCGCCAACATGAGCGCCGTCGAAATCCCAGGCGGCGACACCGTCTTCTACCTGGTCCCCGGCCGGCACCTGCTCGACACCAACGAAGAGGAAACCTGCGCGACCACGGCCACGCTGCTGTACGTGAAGAATCCGCAGGGCCTGAGCTATGCCGGCGAACTCGAAGCGCATCCGGTGGCCTTCGTACAGCGCACGGCGAACGCGCTGCCGGATGCGCTGGTGGTGAAGGATTGCGGCAAGAAGATGTCGTTGTGGCAGGTGGCACCGAAGGTCCGCCAGCTGATCGACTACAGCAACGGATATGAGTATGGCGGCTGATGCACGGTTGGCCACTGGCGGCTTCCTGGCCGGCACGTTGGTCGAAGACAGCGCCTGAGCAGGACGCACAATCAGCCGCGCAGGTGCTCCGGCCGACTCATACCGCTTCCGGCCACAGACGTGCCGGTCGCTCACGTCTCCGGCGGCACGATCACCACGCTGTGCAACCCCGCACGCTGCGCCAAGCCCGGCCCGAACCGCACGACGTGGTCCATCTTTCATCACCACCGTGTAGTCGGTACGCACTACCAGGGAGCGTGATGGGCAACACGAGGCGACACACGAATGCCCCGGAAACCAGTTGCTTGATCGCTGGGACCTCCGTGTGGACTAGAGCGGGTGAGTTTGTGATCGAGTCGATCAAGCCCGGCAACAACGTGCTGTCGCGACCCGCGAACAAAGGGGCCGGAGGTAATCAAGCAAGCCGCTGGCATAGGGAAATAATGGGCTCCGGTTCTTAGCAAACCCCTGTGCAATTCGCACAGTGGAGCAGCTCAGCCCTCCAGTCGGTACCCCATCCCATAAATCGACCGGATCGGATCTTCGCTCAGGCCGGCGTCGTGAAGCTTGCGGCGCAGGTTGCGCACATGGCTGTCGACGGTGCGGTCGGTGACGATGCGGTGGTCGGCATAGAGGTGATCCAGTAGCTGTTCTCGTGACCAGATGCGGCCGGGGCTGCCCAGCAAGGTGCGCAGCAGGCGGAATTCGACCGCTGTTAGATCGAGTGGCTTGCCTTCCAGCAAAGCACGGCCGTTGGCCTCGTCGATCGCCAGGCCCGGTACGGGCGGGTCGAGCTGGCCGTGTCGATACCGCCGCAGCACGGCCGCCACGCGGGCGATGACTTCCTTGGGGCTGAAGGGTTTGCAGATATAGTCGTCGGCGCCGACCTCCAGCCCGAGCAGGCGGTCGATCTCCTCTACCCTCGCGGTCACCATGATCACCGGGACACCGCTGCTAGCGCGCAAGGCGCGGCACAGCTCTACGCCGTCGCGGTTGGGCAGCATCAGGTCGAGCAGGATGAGATCCGGGCGGTGTGCGCGAAATGCATCTAGCACCGCGGCGCCATCGGCCACCCATTCGCTGCGGTAGTCCGCCGCGTGCAGGTAGTCGCGCAGCACGGCAGCCAGGCGCGGTTCGTCCTCGACCACCAGCACCAGTCCCTTGTCGGCGGCGGTCATGCGTCCACCGCTGGCAAGGTCAGCACGATGCGTAGGCCGCCCAGCGGCGAGGCGTCCGCATGCAGCTGTCCCGCGTGGGCCTGGGCGATGTTCTGGCAGATCGCCAAGCCCAGGCCACTGCCGCCGCTGGCGCGATTGCGCGAGGCATCGACACGATAGAACCGTTCGAACAGCCGCGCCCGTTTATCCGCATCCACGCCGGGCGCGCTGTCGTCCAGCACCACCTGCACCTGTGTGCCGCGCTGTCGCGCCGACAGCGTGACGACCCCGCCGGCATCGGTGTAGCGCAAGGCGTTCTCCATCAGGTTGGCGATGAGCTGTTGCAGCCGGCGCTCATCGCCCTGCACGCGCAGAGGCGTTTCGGGCAGGTCGCTGCGCAGCGTCAAGCCGGCTTGCTGGAAGCGACTGCGCAGCGGCGCCAAGGCGCCATGCAGCAAGGCCCCGAGGTCGATGGTGTCGAGGCGGTAGGCCATCGCGCCGGATTGGGTGAGTGCCAGGTCGTGCAGGTCATCGATCAGCTTGCCGAGCTGGCCGACCTCGGCCTGCAACGGCGCCAGCGTCGCCGGGGTCATCGGGCGGATGCCGTCCTGGATCGCTTCCAGTTCCGCGCGCAACACCGCCAGCGGCGTGCGCAACTCGTGCGAGATATCGGCCATGAACGCGCGCCGGGTCTGCTCGGTGTGTTCCAGCGTATCTGCCATCTGATTGAAGCTCTTGGCCAGTTGGCCGATCTCATCCTGGCGCCCAGCGTCGATGTGCACCGCATAATCGCCGGCCGCCAGACGCTGCGTCGCCGCCGCCAGCCCACGCACACGCCGCAGGAGCGCGCGCGACAACGCGAGCGCGACCAGCGCGGCGACCAGGACCGACGCGATGCCAATGCCCCACCAGAGCTGCTTCTGTTGTTCGACGAAGCGCTGCTCGTTTCCGGCCAGCACGCGCTGGAACGGCACCATCGCCATCCAGCCCACGGTGCGGTGGTCGACCACGATCGGGCGCCGGATCGCATCGGCTGCGACACTGGGATTGCCGGCGATGCGATGGCCTTGCGCATCCAGCAGCGCGAACCGGAAGACCGCGCCGCTCTGGTCGGAGACCGGCGGTGTCCGCTGATCGGCATCGATGCCCTCGGGATCGTCGGGGCGCAGCAAGTCGAACCAGATCTCCGGATGGCCGCGCACGAAATTCCAATCGCCATGGCGCGCGTATTCGCTTTGCAGGCGCGGCAGCAGGCGTTCCATGCGTCCGATGCCCTGGTCGTTGAGATAGCCCAAAAAGCCGCGCTCGAAGCCGATTCGCGTGCCCACGCCATTGATCAACAGCACGAGCGCGCATGCGGCCAGGATGGCGCAGAACACCTTGGCGGTGATGCCGAACTTCATCACGCGGTCGAGAACCTGCAGGGCGATAGGGCCGCTCCATTAACGGTTGCGCGGACGCGCAACGCAAGCGCTCGGCCGCAATCTCCATATTTGTTGCACATTTGCCGTGCACCTTGCGTCACCTGGACAACCTCCGAGTGCCGCCCGCATGCCTCTCGCCCCCCCATCCCCCGGCCTGATCCGCCGGCTGCTGACCGTCGCGATGGCCGCCAGCCTGGCGGCGTGCTCCAAACCCGGCGGTCCGCCCGGACCGATGCAGGCCACGGTCGAAATACAGAAGATCACCACGCAGACGATGGCGGTTGAGCAGACATTGGCCGGGCGCACTACGGCCTACATGATGTCCGAGGTGCGCCCACAAGCCGGCGGCATCCTGCAGAAGCGCTTGTTCAACGAAGGCCAGGACGTGAAGGCCGGCCAGGTGCTGTACCAGATCGATCCGGCCACCTACCAGGCGTCCTACGACAACGCCAAAGGCACCCTGGCGCAGGCCGAGGCGGCCGTGGTCTCGGCCAGGCCCAAGGCGCAGCGCTACGACAACCTGGTCAAGCTGGATGCCATCAGCAAGCAGGATGGCGATGACGCGCGCGCGACCCTGCGCCAGAACGAGGCCGCCGTCATTGCCGCCAAGGCCGCGCTGCAGACCGCGAAGATCAACCTCGACTTCACCCGCATCACCGCGCCGATCAGCGGCCGCATCGGCACCTCCGCCTATACGCCCGGGGCCCTGGTCAGCGCGGGCCAGGACACGGCGCTGGCCACCATCCAGCAGCTGGACCCGATCTACGTCGACATGACGCAGACCAGTGCCCAGCTCTTGGCTCTGCGCAAGCAGCTGGACAGCGGCGCACTGAAGTCGGTCGACGGCAAGGCGCAGGTCAAGGTGGTGCTGGAGGACGGCAGTACGTTTGACCAGACCGGCGTACTGGAGTTCATCGGCACGTCGGTCGATACCGGCAACGGCAACGTCAACCTGCGTGCGGTCGTTCCCAATCCCAAGGGCATGCTGCTGCCGGGCATGTATGTGCGCGCCGTGCTGCCGATGGCGATCAACGAGCAGGCGATCCTGGTCCCGCAAAGCGCGGTGACCCGCAACACCAAGGGCGAGGCGGTGGTGAAGCTGGTTGGCAGCAAGGGCAAGGTCGAAGAACGCGTCATCCAGACCGGTGAGGCGGTCAAGGACCAGTGGATCGTGACCAGCGGCCTGAAGGTCGGCGAGCGATTGATCGTCTCCGGTGCCAGCAAGGCCAATGCAGGCCAGGTCGTGAGGATCGCGCTGAGCACTGCGAAGACCGACGCTGGCGGCACCACGCCGACTGCCAGCGCCGCAGTGACGAGGTGAGATCCGGCCATGGCTCGCTTCTTCATTGACCGTCCCATCTTTGCTTGGGTCATCGCCATCGTCATCACCCTGGCGGGCGCGCTGGCAGTGACCAAACTGCCGATCGAGCAGTATCCGGACATCGCCCCACCGACCGTCTCCATCCGCGCCACCTATACGGGCGCTTCTGCCGAGACCGTGCAGAACTCGGTCACCCAGGTCATCGAGCAGAACATGACCGGGTTGGACAACCTGTTGTACATGTCCTCCAGCAGTTCCTCGTCGGGCAGCTCGCAGATCACCCTGACCTTCGCGTCCGGCACCAATCCGGACACCGCCCAGGTGCAGGTGCAGAACAAGCTGCAGCAGGCCGAGTCCACGTTGCCCCAAGCGGTGCAGAGCACCGGCGTCACAGTGACCAAGTCCTCTGGCAGCATCTTCGAGGTGGTGGCGTTTACCTCCGAGGACGGCAGCATGAGTGGCACCGACCTGGGCGACTACATGTCCTCCACGGTGCAGGACCAGATCAGCCGCGTCGATGGCGTGGGCAATGTGCGTGTGCTCGGCGCGTCCAAATACTCGATGCGCATCTGGCTGAATCCGGAGAAGCTGCGAACCTATTCGCTGATGCCGTCGGACGTTACCAGCGCGATCACTGCGCAGAACAACGATGTGTCCTCCGGCTCGCTGGGCGCGTTGCCTGCGGTCGAAGGCCAGGCCCTGCAGGCAACGGTTACCTCGCGCAGCCGCCTGAAGACGCCCGATCAGTTCAAGGCGATCATCGTCAAATCCGATGCCAGCGGTGCGGTCGTGCGGCTGTCGGACGTGGCCACCGTAGAGCTGGGCAGCGAGGATTACTCGGCTTCGGGCAAGTTCAACGGCAAGGACGCGGCGGCGATGGGGATCGAGCTGGCCTCCGGCGCCAATGCGCTGGACGTGTCGAAAGCAGTGAAAGCCAAGCTGCAGGAGATGGCGTCGCATTTTCCCAGCGGAGTCACCTACGAGACCGCCTACAGCAGCACGCCGTTCGTCAAGATCTCCATCGAGGAGGTCGTCATGACGTTGATCGAGGCGGTGCTGCTGGTGGTGCTGATCATGTACCTGTTCCTGCAGAACTGGCGGGTGACGCTGATTCCCGCCATCGCGGTCCCAGTGGTGCTGATGGGCACCTTCGGCGTGCTGTCGCTGCTGGGCTATTCGATCAATACGTTGTCGATGTTCGCGATGGTGCTGGCGATCGGCCTGCTGGTGGACGACGCCATCGTGGTGGTGGAAAACGTCGAGCGCGTGATGAGTGAGGAAGGCCTGTCGCCCTATGAGGCCACGCGAAAGTCGATGGGGCAAATCACCAGCGCATTGGTCGGCATCGCGTTGGTCCTGACCGCCGTGTTCCTCCCGATGGCGTTCTTCGGCGGCTCCACCGGCGCCATCTATCGCCAGTTCTCGGTGACGATTGCCTCTGCGATGATCCTGTCGGTGCTGGTGGCGATGACGCTCACCCCGGCACTCTGCGCGACCATCCTGACGCCAGTTGGGAAAGGGGGCCACACCACACGGCGCGGGCCGCTGAGCCGCTTCTTTGCTTGGTTCAACCGCAGCTTCGATCGCAGCGCCGATCGCTATCAGCGCGGCGTGGAGCGCGTCATCAAGCGACGCTGGCTGTGCCTGGCGGTGTATGCAGGGATTGTGGTCGCGATGGGCCTGCTGTTCTGGCGCCTGCCGACCTCTTTCCTGCCCAAGGAAGACCAGGGCGTGCTGCTGGTGATGGTCAAGCTGCCCTCGGGCGCTACCTCGCAGCAAACTGAAGCGGTGATGGATCAGATGGTTCGCTATATCCGCAAGCAGCCGGAAGTGGCTTCCGTGATGTCGGTGGCCGGCTTCAGTATCGGTGGCAGCGGTCAGAACTCAGGCATGGGCTTCATCCGCCTCAAGGACTGGGACGACCGCAATGCCAGTGCAACCGACATCGGGATGCGCATCACCATGGCCATGGCGCAGACGTTCCGCGATGCGCAAATCTTCGCGCTGAACCCGCCGGCCATCCGCGGCCTGGGCCAGAGCGGCGGCTTCACCTTCGAGCTGCAAGACCTCACTGGCTCCAGCCACGCATCGCTGGTGGCTGCGCGCGAGAAACTGCTGGCCGCTGCGGCCAAAAGCAACAAGTTGCAGTCGGTGCGTTACGACAGCCTGGACGATGCGCCGACTTTCCATATCGACATCGACGATGCCAAGGCAGGCGCCCTGAGCGTATCGCAGACCGATATCAATGCGACCCTGACCACCGCGCTGGGTAGTACCTATGTCAACGACTTCGTCAACAACGACCGGGTCAAGAAGGTCTACGTACAGGGCGAAGCCGATGCACGCATGCTGCCGCAGGACATCTATCGCTGGAATGTGCGGAATAGCAACAATCAGATGGTGCCGTTTTCGGCGTTCGCCAGCAGCAGTTGGTCGGCCGCGCCGGCGTCGCTGAGTCGCTTCAACGGCACCGCGTCGATGGAGCTCACCGGACAGGCCGCCAGCGGCGTCAGCTCAGGCGATGCGATGAACGAAATGGCCAGGCTGGCCAGCGACCTCGGTAGCGGTTACGGCTACTCCTGGTCCGAGCTGTCCTACCAGGAGCAGCAGGCAGGCAATCAGGCACCGATGCTGTACGCGGTATCGCTGCTGTTTGTGTTCCTCTGTCTGGCGGCGCTGTACGAGAGCTGGTCGATCCCGCTCTCGGTGATGCTGGCCGTCCCGATCGGCATCCTCGGCTCGCTGCTGTTGACCAGTGTGCGCGGCCTGGAGAATGACGTGTACTTTCAGGTCGGCCTGCTTGCCACCGTCGGCTTGGCTGCCAAGAACGGCATTCTGATCGTCGAGTTCGCCAAGGAACTGGAAGAACAGGGAGAGCCGTTGCTGAAGGCAGTCCTGCATGCCACGCGCATGCGCCTGCGTCCCATCCTGATGACATCCCTGGCGTTCATGCTGGGCGTCCTGCCGCTGGTGGTGAGCAGTGGCGCCGGCTCCAGCGGGCGCCATTCGCTGGGCACCGGCGTGCTCGGTGGCACGCTGACCTCGACCCTGCTCGGCATCTTCTTCGTGCCGGTGTTCTACGTGATCGTGCGCAAGCTGTTTCCCGGCAACGGCAAGTCGCGCCAAAACGAGGTGTCCCCATGATCCGCCGCTTCCTGACCCGCACCGCGCTGGCCGTCGCCTGCCTCACCGCCCTGCCCGGCTGCGTCAGCATGGCGCCGCGGTACGCGCGACCGGATGCGCCGGTGCTGGTGCAGTTCCCAGACCTGCCTGGAGCGGGGGCGACCGATGTCGTGTCGGTCGCAAACCTGGACTGGCAACAGGTGTTCCTGGACCCGCAACTACAGCACGTCATTTCGCTGGCATTGGAGAACAACCGCGACCTGCGCATCGCTCTGCTCAACATCGAACAAACCCGCGCACAGTATCGGATCCAGCGCGCCGACCTGCTGCCCACGGTGCAGGCCAGCGTCAGCCAGAGCGCGGCGCGCAACAGCGCGCAGGCCAACACCTTCGGCGCCGGTGGCATCATCCGCAGCGCCAGTGCCGAAGTCGGCTTCAGCAGTTGGGAACTGGACATCTTCGGCCGCATCCGCAGCCTCAAGAAGGCCGCGCTGGAGACCTGGCTGGCCACGACCGAAACCCAGCGCAGTACAAGACTGACCCTGGTGGCGGAAGTGGCCTCGACATGGCTGGCGGTGGCGGCCGATCAACAGCATCTGGCTCTGGCGCGACAGACCCTGGACAGCCGGCAGCAAACGCTGCGGCTCACCGAGGCGCAGCATCAGGAAGGCACCGCATCCGCTCTGGATGTCGCAAAAATCCAGACCAGCGTGGAAAGCGCCCGTAGTGACGTCGCCAGCTACACCACACAGCTGGCCACCGATCGCAATGCGCTGCAGCTGCTGGTCGGTGCACCGGTGACCGCCGCGCTACTGCCACAGGGCGATCGACTGCAAACCTCGGTGGCACTGGCGCCAATCCCCGGCAACCTGGAGTCGCGGGTGTTGCTCCAGCGCCCGGATGTGTTGTCTGCCGAGCACTCGCTTAAATCTGCCAATGCCAACATCGGCGCTGCGCGCGCGGCGTTCTTTCCGACGCTGTCGCTGACCGCGGCGAGCGGACATGGAAGCACCGCGCTATCCAGTCTGTTCGATGCCGACACACGGACCTGGTCGTTCGCCCCATCGATCAGTGTGCCGATCTTCGATGCCGGCGCGCTCAAGGGTGAACTGGATGTGGCCAAGATCAAGAAAGACATCCAGATCGCCACCTATGAGAAGACGATTCAGACCGCATTTTCCGAGGTCGCCGATGCCCTGGCCGAGCGCGCCAACCTCGACGACCAGTTGGACGCGCAGGCTGCCCTGGTCGATGCCAGCCAGCGAAACAGTAGTTTGTCCGAAGCGCGCTGGCGCAACGGCACCGATAGTTATCTGGAAGCGCTGGACGCACAACGCACGCTCTACAGCGCACAGCAAAACCAAGTCACCCTGTACCTGAGCGAGGCCAATAACCGCGTCACCCTCTATAAGGTGCTCGGAGGCGGCGCCTACGCGCAGAGTACGGTCGCGATCAACAGCGACGCTGGCGGTAGATAGCGTCACCAGCGCGACGAGCGGCTATCGTTGCTGGCCAGGGCGCTCCAAGGCAGCGGCGATGCGCAGGATCGAACGGGGCGACGAGGTCTCCACAGCGGAGGCCGCTAGTGATGCACGCCCTGCCCACGCGCGTCGGCCTGAGCGCTGGCATTGCCGGCGCCCGGCAAGCGGATCTCGACCCCGAACCCGCGACCGCCGAGTCCGCTACCGCTGCGCAAGCAGCCACCGTGCGAGGCAACCACGCGCGCGACCAGCGACAGGCCCATGCCGATGCCCTGTGTGGGATGGCCGCTGTCGGCGCGGTAAAAGCGTTCGAAGACCCGTTCGCGCTCCGCAGGGGGAATGCCGGGGCCGTCATCGGCGACGGTGAGGATCGCGGTTCCTTCGCTGCCCTGCGCTTCGGTCCGCGTCTGCAGTCGCACGCGCGTGCCTGGGCCGCCGTGGCGCAGCGCATTATCGATCAGGTTGCGCACCAGGATGCCGAGGTCGTCGATGTCCCCGTGCACCAGCGCTTCCTGCACATCGCAGTCGACCGACTGACCGCTGCGTTGGGCGACCAGCTCGAATTCATTGGCGACCATTTCGGCAACCATGGCCAGATCGACGTTCGTCGTGCGTGCGGGATTGCTGCCCGCCTCCACCCGCGCGGAGTCAAGGAGTTGCTGGGCCAGCCGCGAGGTGCGCTCGATGCCGGCAATCAGCTGGTCGAGGGCTTCGCGCGCCTCCTCGGGGCCGGTGGCGTGCTGCAGCACCTGCGCTTGCGCCAGCAGCGCGGCAAGCGGGGTGCGTAATTCGTGGGCGGCTTCGCCGATGAACGCGCGCTCCTGTTGCAGGGCGGCGTCCAGCCGGGCGAGCACGCGGTTGAACGAGGTCACCAGCGGGGCGACCTCGGTAGGAAGCCCGTGTTCCGGCAGCGGCGTCAGGTCCAGCGAGTGACGCGCCGCAAGCGCGTCGCTCATGCGTACCACCTGACGAAGCGACCAATGAATGACCAGCCAGGTAGCGACACCGATACACAGCAGCAGCAACAACGCGGTCGCCAGCGACGGGCCCAGCCAGAGCAGCAGTTCTGCGCGCATTGCCGACTGCGGCAGCCCCACCTGCACCTGCACGCGCCGGCCGGCATCGCTCAGCCCATACACGCGCCAGGGCACGCCGTCGACGCGATCGTCGGAAAAACCTTCCGTAAAACTCGCCGACATCGCGTGCGCAGGCGCCGGCCTGGATGACAGCAGCCGTCGCCCGGTGCCGTGCTCCCAGACCTGAAAGCCGAGCAAGCCGAACTTGCCCTTCGGTTCTTCCGGCTCGCCACGCAGCTCGAAGCGCTGCTGCCGTCCCGCAGTCGCGATATCGGCCGGCAAGGCCTGCAACAGCTGCTCGGCCACATTGCGCAGCATGCCATCGACTTCGCGGCTCTGGCGTTCGAGCACGTCAAGATAAGCGATCGCAAATCCGCTGCTCCACGCCGCCAGCAGTACCGCAGCCAGGGTGACCAGCAAGCGCGTACGCAGGGCCTGCATCACTCCTCGTCCCCGGCACGATAACCGAAGCCGATCTCGGTGAGCACCACGCCGTCGCCGAGCTTGCGGCGCAGCTGGTGGATATAGACAGCCACGGTGTTGCTGCCAACACTCGCGTCATCGCCATAGAGCCGATCCCGCAGCTGATCGCGTGTGAGGACGCGGCCGTGCGACTCGAACAGCAGTTGCAGAATGCGGAACTCGTGCGCGCCGAGGCTGATGCGCTCGCCAGCGCGGGTGACGGTGCGCGCGGCCGGATCGATCTCGATATCGCGCCAGCGCAGCACCGGCGTCACCACGCCGCGGCTGCGGCGCAGCACGGCGCGTAGCCGCGCCAGCATCTCGTCGCGCTGGAACGGCTTGACGATGTAGTCGTCGGCACCCGCATCCAGTCCGCGCACGCGATCGCTGAGCTGATCGCGCGCGGTGATGATCAGCACCGGTGTCGCATCGTAACGGTCGCGCATGGTTGCCAGCACCTCCAGCCCGGATCCGCCAGGCAACCCGAGATCGAGCAACACGGCGACAAAGACATGATTGACCAGCGCCAGCCGTGCGGACCCCGCATTTTCGCAGTGAACCACACGCCAGCCTTCCTGGCCCAGCGCGGTGGTCAGTGCACGACCGAGCATGTGGTCGTCTTCGACAAGCAGGATCGTATCCATCGTGGAAGTGGTGCCAGCAGGTAACGAGCGACGACGCTGCTACAGCGGCATTAATACCGGATTAAATCCGCTGTTCCTAGTCCACTATCGCGGCCACGGATGAGTGCGCTGTAGGCGCATCGATCGCCTTAAACGCAAATTAATCGCGCCGGAAAACACTGCAGCCATCGCCACTCCCGCTGCCGCTCATGCACTGGCCCCATCGCTGTTCTTCGACTCACCAGCACATGCCGGCGGACACGACAGCACGCGATCACGGGTATGGCCATGGCCACCTAGCGATCACGCTTGCCGATATCAGGGCACTGGCAGCGTCGGACGTCCCGGCTGCGATGACAGCCACGTCTCCGCGCTGGGATCAGAAAGCCATCAACAGCGTCATGTCGCGCTACCGCTTCGACGCGATGGCTGGTGACTGGCGGCGATCACGCACCAGGTTTGCCTAGCACTGCAACACCACCCACGCGCTCCTGCGCCCCGACCTATCAAAGGCTCTGGCTCATGCATCCACTCCCGCTGCCTCCGCCACGACGCTCTCCACTGCTACAGGCCTTGTTCAATCTGCGCCGCGAGGAGGTCGGAGCGGTCTTGATCTCGACCGTGTTCTTTTTCTGCGTGCTCACCGCATTGATGCTGTTGCGTCCGGCACGCGACGCGCTGGGCATGGAGCGCGGTATCGAGAGCATCCGTTGGCTTTTCATCGGCACCGCAGTGGTGACGCTGGCAATGAACCCGCTGTTCGGCTGGTTGGTCAGCCGTCTGCGGCGATTGCAAGTCATCGCGACGACGTATGGCTTCTTTATCATGAGCCTGGTGGGCTTCTGGGCGCTGCTCACGCTCGCGCCCGGTGCGATTGGCCAGCGCAGCGGCCAGGTGTTCTACGTCTGGTTCAGCGTGTTCAATCTGTTCGTGACCACGGTGTTCTGGGCGCTGCTGACGGACCGTTTCAGCGTCGACCAGGGCAAGCGCTTCTTTGCGTTGATCTCGGTGGGCGGCACGCTCGGCGCGATCTTCGGTCCTTGGCTGACCTCGCAACTGGCCAAGCCGCTGGGGACGCCCAATTTGCTGCTGGTGGCCAGCGGATTCCTGCTGCTGGCGCTGGCCATGGCCTGGCTGCTGGTGCGCATCGCGCCGGACAAGCCGCACACGGACACGCCAAGCCCGGCGACAGCACGCAGCAACGATGTCGAGCGCATCGGCGGCAGCGCCTGGCAAGGTGTGCGCGCGGTATTCCGCTCTCCGTACCTGGCAGGAATTGCCGGCTATGTGTTGCTGATGACGGTGCTGGCCACCTTCATCTACTTCACCCGCCTGCAGATGGTGGCTGGCGTGGCGGACGACATGGACGCACGTGCACAGCTGATGGGCAATATCGATATGTGGACGCAGCTGGCGGTGCTGTTTCTGCAGCTCACCCTGACCGGAAAGATCATCACGCGTTTCGGCCTGGGTGTAGCGCTGGCGATCCTGCCGGCGATCACCGCGCTTGGCTTCATCGGGCTGGCTTTTTACGGATCGTTTGCGGTGCTGATCCTGCTGGAAGCCACCAGCCGCGCCGTTCAACGCGGGATCACCCGGCCAGCGCGGGAAGCCTTGTTCACCGTGGTCAGCCGCGAGGACAAATACAAGGCCAAAGCCTTTATCGACACCTTTATCTATCGCACCGGCGATGTCGTTGGCGCGCAAGCCGAGGGCGCGCTCGGCCGGCTGGGTCTGGCGGTCGGCGGGCTGGTCAGCGTGGTGGTGCCGATGGCGTTGATCTGGGCTGCCTTGGGCATCTGGCTGGGGCGCATGCAGATCCGGCGCGTGGAGGCGCACTCCGGCGCGATAGAGGCATCTCTGACACCGCATCACACCACGCCAGGAAACCCCATCCATCACCACGGAGCCACCATATGAATCACACAGCACGCATATCGACTCAGCCCGCTCTGCAGACACTCCCGAAAACGCCATCGCCCCACGTCTTGTCCATCTTTGTGATGGTTCCCATGCTGGCGACTGCCTGCGCGCAGATCCCCACCAGCACGGTGACCGCGTCGCAACTTGCGACGCTGTCCTGTGCAGAGCTGGACGAGCAAACCGCGGAATTGAACAAAACAAAAGCCATTGCAGAAGAGGCCAAGGGCGATTCCTGGCATGCGGTGGTGCCGGTGGTCGTTGCGGCCCGCTATCGCCATGCCGCCTCCGCCTACAACGAAGCGGAGAAGCGTCTGACGCTGGTGTCCGAGCATGCCTCCCGACTCGGTTGTGGGCCTCAGGCCTCTTCCTTACCGCAAGCCGCGTCGACGACCGCTGCCCCGACTCCTTCCCTGTAATTCGTCAACTTGCGTCCGCTGTACGCATTGCTTCATCACCCAACCGAGGACTGGAAATGATCGAACGACTGCCGAACAACACCGCCTCTCCCACAGGCACCAAGCGTCGCAATCGACTTGCACGCATCGGCGTGCTTCTGAGCTGTGCCATTGCGATCGGTCACGCGGCTGCGCAACCCCCACCCAAAGCGAATTGGAGCTTGAACGACATGCCTTCTCAGAACGGACGGATTTTCCTGATTACCGGCGGAACCAGCGGCATGGGCTACGAGGACGCCAAGGCGTTGGCCGCGGCAGGCGGCCGGGTGGTGATTGCCGCGCGCAACCCCGAGCGTGGCCAGCAAGCGATCGCACGGATCAAGCAGGAGATCCCCAGCGCGCAAGTGCAGTTCGAATCGGTCGATCTGTCCAATCTGGCCTCGGTGCGTGCGCTGGCAGAGCGTCTGGATAAGACCCTGCCGCGCCTGGATGGGTTGATCAACAATGCGGCCATCATGGCACCGCCCCAACGCGGCACCTCCGCGGACGGGTTCGAGATGCAGCTCGCCACGAACTACCTGGGACACTTCGTGCTCACCTCGGAGCTGGTGCCGCTGTTGCGCAAAAGCGCTGCACCTCGCGTCGTGACCCTGTCCAGCATTGCCATCCACCGCGGCAGCATCGACTTCGGCGACCTGCAGTCGGCGCAAGCCTACGAGCCGATGACCGCATATGCCCAATCCAAGTTGGCCTGCCTGATGTTCGCGCTCGAGCTGCAACGGCGCAGCGATGCCGCGAGCTGGGGCATCCAGAGCCTGGCGGCGCATCCTGGAGTCGCAGTGACCGAACTGGTGGCACGCGGACCCGGACTGGACAGCGACCAAGGGCGTCAATGGTCAGCGATGCGCGATCGTCTACAGACCGCGGCCCAGGGCGCCTTGCCCACGCTGTATGCCATCACCGCACCCGAGGCGCGCGGCGGGACGTATTACGGGCCGACCGGTCCAAACGAAATGGCAGGACCGCTGGGCGTGGCCGCCGTTCCCGCAGCGGCCCGCGATATGCAAGCGGCGGCCCGTCTGTGGGAGGTCACGGAAGAACTTACCGGCACGCGCTTTGCCACGCGCAGGCTGTGAGTAAGTTCACCGTCCGGTGATGCGCGATGGCCTCGCTGTCGCGCTCTTGCATGTCGGCGTGGTGCGGGGGCAGTCGCTCAAAGCAGCAGCGACAGCACGCCATCTTGCCGCTGCCGTCATCCACCCTCGAGCGGTACCCTCGCCAAGCACCGCTTGCGCGAGGACCGAGCTGCGACGCACTCCATCTCCAAACTGCGGACATGCCGACCATGCATGACGACCTTGTGTATCTCGCCTATGGCTGGCTGGCACTGACCGGAGCACTGCATTTCGCAACTGATGTGATTGCCCACGCTCTGCGCGAAACCTCTCAGCGCGGTTCGGAGACAGCGCTTTACTACGGCATCAACACCGCTGCTGCATTGGGCCAGGTTGGGTTCGGAGTGCTCGGGCTCTCCCTCGCATGGCGGGCCATGCACTTGCTCACCCAACTCCCCGCGATGTTGCTGGCGATCGCCGCGGCCCTGGGCTGGCTGGCCAGCCCAAGGCTGTTCGCTCATTACGGCGAATCCAGACTCCATGCCGGAATCTTTTGTGCCCTGATGCTTGCTGCCCTCATGACACGCTAGGAAACCAGGCTTCGGTTCGACAGACCCGCCTTTGAGGCCTGGAGCATCAGGACCTCTGACGCCTATCGCGAGCAGCACCTCACAGGCAGACCTACGAGCGCAGCAGTGCGCCACTGATTTCAGGCGGTTCGAAGGTTGCCGCCGTCGATGACGAACTCGCCGCCATGGATGGCGGCAGCACGCTCCGAGACCAGCTGGGCAATCAGGTCGGACACTTCATCGGGTTCGGCAGCACGCCCGATCGGGATGCCTTCCAGTGCGTCGATGATGACCTGCCGAGCCTCCTCGATCATGCCGTCGTTGGCGACCCGCAGGCGCTGCTGGATGCGCACTACACACGGCCAGCCGGGCACGAGTCCTGCTTCCCTTCACGTCTTGTTTGCGTGGGCGCAACTGTCATCGATTACTCAGATACGTGCGGCACCCAATACACCCAGTGCTCAAGCCCTTGGCAGGTTCCTCGACGCTGTCCTGTCCTTGTGTCTTGGGTCTAGCGATCTCCGCGGATCAGGCGGCATAGCCAATCCTTCCCACGGTAACGTGTCTGCCTGTAGCAGGCCCGCGCCGGTACCCGCAGCTCGACCTCGGTGCCGGTCGCGCTGGCATTGCGGAGCGTGAGCGTTGCGCCGATCTGCGTCGCGCGCTCGCGCATACCGGACAGGCCCCAGTGACCGGGACGCGCGCCCATTGCCAACAAGGCGGGATCGATGCCGCCGCCGTCGTCGCGAACGCAGAGCCGCAGCGCCTTGGCGCTGTATTCGAGCTCGACGGTAACCTTGCTCGCGCGTGCGTGATTGAACGCATTGACCAGCGCCTCGCGTGCGATGCTGAAGATCTCGTCGCGCGCCAGCGGTTCCAGCGGTCTCGGGGTCCCTTCCACCTGCATCTGGAAGTCGGGTGCAATGCCATGCATCAGCTCCGCGCCCGTACTGGCCAGTGCCTGCGGGAGGTCATCGATCGGTGAGGCGGCCGCACGCAAGCCTTGCACACGATCGCGTCCTTCGCTCAACACCTCGTCGGCACGATCGAGCGCATCTTCCATGGAGAGACGTACTGGCTCCTGGGCAGGTAGCTTCTCGATCGCCGACTGGAAGCGCAGGATCAAACCCTGGATGCCCTGCAGCAGGGTATCGTGCAGTTCGCGCGCGATGCGTTCGCGCTCGAGATGGCGCTCGGCCAGGCGCGCTTGCAGGCGCGCTTCCATCACGCGCAGGCGGCGCAGGTAGATGAGCCACAGCACTCCGGCCCCGACCAGCACACACAACGCCAGGAACCAGGTCGTCAGATAGAACGGCGGTGGAATCTGGATCGCCAACGATGCGCCCTGCTGGTTCCACACGCCATCCTCGTTGGCGGCAAGGACACGAAATCGGTACTGCCCCGGCCGGAGATTGGTATAGACCGCCTCGCGGCGGGTACCGGCGTCCTGCCAGCCGTGATCGACGCCTTCGAGCCGATAGCGGAACTTCACCCGCTCCGGGATCGACAGGCTCAGCGCGGTATAGGCGATGCGCAACTGCTGCGCCCCGACCGACAATTGCAATAGCGGGCCCGGCGATAATGCACGTCCATCCACGTCGACCGCGCGTATTTGCACCGGTGGTGGTAGCGGATTGTGGTGCAAGCGCTTGGGATCGATCCAGGCCAGACCGTTGTCGGTGGCGAACCACACCCGCCCGTCGCTGGCTTCGGCCACGGTGAAGTTGGTCGGCACCATCTGTGGGGCGCCAGGCAAGCCATCGAGATAGTCGAACCTCCGGTAACGCACCGGATGTCTCGGATTGGCGAGCACCTGCGAGACCTCTGCAGCCGTTACCCGAATCGCCCCTTGCACATCGTTGAGCCACAGATCGCCAGAGGCAGTTTCGACCAGGCCGGAAATGCTGCCCAACGTGTCATTCCCTGCGGCAACGATCTTGGAAAAGCGCCCGTTGTGGTACAGCGCCAGTCCGAGTTCACCGGCAACCCAAAGGTGCGGTCCGCGGCCACCGATCGCCATCACCCGACCCACCTGAGGCCCCTCTTCACTCGTATAGGTCTGGGTTTTTCCAACTTCGATGCGGTGCAAGCGATCGGGCAGCGTGCCCAGCCAGACGCGCCCCTGGGGATCTTCGAATACCGCAGTTGTGGCGCCTGCAGGATAGCCGCCCGGTGCGGTGTCTTCCCATTTGCCGTCGCGGAAGTGCTTGAACCCATGACCTCCGATGTTGGCCCACAGTCCTCCATTGCCGTCGCCGTGGAGCGTGTGCAATAGCCAATCGCCTCCACGCACACCAGCAGGCAAGGGCATCAGTACGAAACTGCCTTGGTAATAGCGCCAGAGACCAACATACCCTGGCCACCAAATGGCACCGACGGGATCACGATAGGCACTGTCGATATTGACGACCTGCGCATGCGGAATCACTGCGTTGCTGCGGATCTGCAGCAGAGGTCTGGCCGAGAAACTGGCAGCCCAGATGTCACCGCCCTCGCCCGCCATCAGGGTGAACCCGCTGTGTGCGGCGGGCACACTCACTGGCACGACATCGCCATGTCGGAACCGATCGATCCCCTTATCGCTGCCAAACCAAAGATTGCCTTCGCGATCCTCCAGCACGGCGATTAGAAAGTCCGAACTGAGTCCATTTGCTTGCGTAAACGCCTCGACCCTGGACGCCGGGCTGGGGTGTTCAGGGTGGGGAATTCTGCGTAGGCCGTCACCCACGGTGGCGATCCACAGCCCGCCATCGCGGTCGAACGTGATGGCTTGCGAACCCACCCAGATTTCTTCGTCCTTGCCGACACGGCCGCTGCTTGCCAACGCGAGCGGCCGAACCGCACGCGCTGTCTCGGCGATCCAGTGGCGTCCCGCTGCGTCTTGAGCGATTTGAGCGGCATCATTCAATCGCTGGCCCGTATCGCGGAAGACCTGCTCGCCGCGCGGCAGGAACAGCAGCTTCTCGATGCCGGCGGCCCACAGCGTGCCCGTCCGATCGACGCCCAACACCCGCGCGCGCTCACCTTCCGGAAAGCCCTGCAGCACGCCGACCGTCTTCCAGCGGTTGCCCTCGCGGACAGCCAAGCCACGCGCGGTGCCGGCCCAGATAGCCCCGTCGTGATCTTGTGCGAATCCGGACACGATATCGGGTGGGAGCTCATCTTTGCCCGAATACACCTGCAAGTTCTTGTCTCGGAGACGGGCCACTGCGCCATTGCGAAAGCCGATCCATAGATCGCCCTCTCGGGTCGCCAGCAGCGCGGTGACATTGGGCGACGGCAGCTGCGTGCCGCCAATGCTGTCGTAGCGTTCGAAGGTCACGCCATCGAAGCGGAACAAGCCGGTTGCTCCACCGATCCACAGGTAGCCATCACGGGTCTGGGCAAGCGCACGTACCTGACTCGGCGCGCCATCACGCGCGGTCCAGGCGGTATGATGCAACTGAGACAAGCGGCGCTCTCGATCGAGCGCCAGTACGTCGGTTGCAAACAGCAATAACGCGCAGGCAATGCCGCTTTGCAGCGCCAGGCGCATCCATCGCGACATCGTGCAGCGCTCGCCAGGTCCGAGTTTCTGCATCAGCACGGCGTCCTGTCATCCTGCTGACGGGAAAATCGACCATTCAGCGCCTGCCTGGCCTGCGGGTCATTGATCGCTGATGGTAGCAAGCGCGGTCGTCCCAGGAATCCCGGGAAAAGTATATCTCGGCGTGGCGAGACCACACTGATACCCAACGTGAGGCAGTGGGCCTGCAATACGCCGCATCGCGGGCAGGAAGGAGATGGACTGCCAGTTACAAATGAAAGCACCGATTTTCATCGATATTTCTTCGCGGCGGCGTCACCGAATAAACGCGGACCCGTAGATCGGGCCAGGCCGACGATCAACGAAAGTCGCCTATCCTTGCGCGCAGTGACGTGCGCTTATCAAGACGCCTCTGGCCAGTGGTCTTCCCTTGCAGGCGACGCCGTCGAATGGCTTGCGACTCGGCACCGCCAGCGACCGGCGAGCACGAGCAGCGCTCCCACCAGTCCACCCGCGTAGGTTGCCACGATCGGCAGATGGGTCGGCTGGTACGCGCCGCGACCCCGATAGCTTTCTGGATAGAACGCCGGCTCCAGCAACAGCCACGCCAAGCCCGAGCCGACAACCAGCACGCCCAGCGCTGCCCCGAGCTTATGCGCAGGTGCAGCCATATGGGCGAGAACGACCACGGTCAGGGCCGCGCAGAACCCGGCGCCGGGTATCGGCCACCGGCCGGCGATGGCAGTGACGAGGCCACCCAACACGCCGGCCAGCAGAAATCCACCGAGGACAATCAGTACGGCAGTTATCCAACGCTGAATCATGTTTACGCTCCGACGTGCATGAGTGTCCGCAGTTGGCAGGCCATGGCACTGTCTACTGAGGACTCGGCAGGACAGCACGACTTCCCGGCCATCGATCGATTGGCGAGGACGATCGGTGCGCGCTTTCGCGCACACCTTGCGTCGCGAGTGCAGTCCAGACGCGACGGCATGCCGGCGCATCTCACACGTCGAGAATCCCGCGTTTAAGTGCCAGCAGCACTGCATGGGTTCGATCCTTTGCGCCCAGCTTGGCGAGGATGCGCTTCATGTGGGCCTTGACGGTTCCCTCGGTGACGTTGAGCCTCTCGGCGATTTCGCGGTTGGCGTTGCCGCGTGCCAGCTCGCGCAATACCTCCATCTCGCGCGGAGACAGGTCGTCCTCGCCCGCATGCTGGGCCAGTTCCATCGCGATTTCCGCCGGCACCACCCGGCGGCCGGCATGCACAGAGCGGATGGTCTCGCGTAGTTCCTTGCGCATCATGCCCTTGAGCAGGAAGCCGCGTGCCCCGCTCTTGAGCGCGCTCATCGCTTGCGCATCGCCACGATACGTGGTCAGCACCACGATACGCGCCTCCGGCCACTCGGCAAGGATGCCGCGCAAGGCCTCCAGCCCCCCCATCGCCGGCATCTGCAGGTCCATCAAGGTGACGTCCGGGCGATGCACGCGGTACTGCTCCAGCGCCTCACGGCCATTCATGGCCTCGGCCACCAGTTCGATATCCGGTTGTTCGCTCAGCGCTGCCTTGATGCCGTCGAGCAGTAACGGATGGTCGTCGACGGCCATGACGGTGATGCGCGCAGGCGGGGTGTCTTCAACCCGGTTCACGTCGGTTTCTCCCCAATGTCAAACGCCCTGCGCCAATCCCAGAGCCGCTTTCGCGGCCTCTTATACGCCCACTTGGCGGGGAGCTGCAATTGCACCATCGTGCCAACGCCCCGTCGACTGGCGACCAGCAACTTGCCGCGGATCCGGGCCGCGCGCTCGTACAAGCCCTTCAGGCCCCAGCGGCCATCCCTGACGCCGGACAGATCGAAACCGGAGCCATCGTCGTTGACGCGGACTTCCAGCTGCCGGCGCGCGAATACAGTGACGACGCTGATGTGCGTCGCGCATGCGTGGCGGAATGCATTGGCCAGCGCCTCTGCACCGATATGGAAGGCCTCTTCCACGACCAGTGGATCGAGCTCCCGGCGGTTACCTTCGACCAGCGCCTGAAACGCAACCCCGTAGTCGCGCGACAACTCATTGCCGGACATCGCCAGAGCCTCGGGAAGATCCAGGCAGATCGAGGTCCGCAACTCGGCCACCTTGTCGCGCCCATCGGCCAAAATCCGGTCGGCACGATCCAGCGCCTCTTCCATCAGCTCGCGCGCGCGCTCCCCTTCCGGGATGCGTTCGGCGGCCGACTGGAACCTGAGCATCAGGCCCTGCACGCCTTGCAGAAAGGTGTCATGCAGGTCGCGGGCGATGCGCTCGCGTTCGAGCAGCCGGGCCTCGCTGCGCCATTGCAGCTTGGCCTTGATCTGCCGCATCCGCAGCACGAACAACAAGCCAAAGGCCCCTAGAACCGCGGCAGCGCACAGCACCAGGAAGGCGCGCGACTGCACGAAGGTGGGCGGGACGACGAACGCCAGGCTGGCTCCAGTGCCGTTCCAGACTCCAGACTCATTGGCCGCGACCACCTGGAAGCGGTAATTGCCTGGCGGAAGTCCAGTGAAGAACGCTTCGCGCCGCGTGCCGACGTCTTCCCACCCCATCTGCGACCCTTCCAGGCGATAGCGGAACCGCACACGCTCGGGCATGGTGAAACTGGGCGCGGTATAGGCGATCTGCATCACCTTCGGCGTACTGGGAAGCTGGAGGACCGAGCGCGTGTTTGCATCGTCGCCGATGCGCTTGCCATCCACGGTGATGGACTTGATGTAGACGGGGGGGACGACCGTGTTCCGCGGCAGCAGCCTGGGCGCCAGCGTGACCACGCCATTGGACGTACTGAACCAGAGGCGGCCATCACTGCTTTCGACGGCCGTGGGCCAGGGACCCAGCAGCTGCGCCGATCCAGGAAAGCCATCCTGGTGATCGAACAGACGGAAACGTACCCGATGCTCCGGCTCGGCGGCAACGCGGCGCGCCTGGTCGGCATCGATCAAGACGGCGCCGTCACTGGTATTGAGCCAGAGCTCACCACCGGCGCGTTCGATCAGCCCGGTGACACTGCCGAACGGGTTGCCTTCGCTGCTGAGCACCGGGTGGAAGCGCGTGCCATCGAAGCGCGCCAGACCCTTCTCGCCGCCGACCCAGAGATTGCGGCCAGACACCGCGATGACCTGCACCGCGCCCGCGACCAATCCATCCGCCGCCCCGTAGACGCTGACCCGGTCACCGTCGACCAACACGATCCGGTCCCTGACGTAACCCAGCCAGAGTCGGCCGGCAGTATCCAATGTCATCGAGGTCGCCGGCTCGCGCGGCAACCCGGCGAGCCCGCCCCACAGCGTCCAATGGTTGTCGACCACGCGGTATACGCCGACCCGGATGACCGATACCCAGAGCGTGCCGTCCGGCTGGCTGACGATGGCCTGGATACCGCCACCGCCCCGCGTATCCTTAGGACGCCATTCGACACGCGTAGTACCGCTGCGCCGATAAATGGAGCTTGTGCGTCCACCGAACCACAGGGCGCCCGCATGATCGCGATGCAGGACCGAATAATCCTCATGCGGGAAATGAAACGACTCCTGCTTGAAGCCATTCTGCAGACGATGCAGCCCATGCTCCGAATCGCTGACCCAGATCGACCCATCCGTTGCGGTCGCCATTCCTGCGCCGCGCGAGGCATGTTCAAGCCCCACGCGCACGAATGCTGACGCGCGAAAGCGCGACAAGCCGCCGTCGGAAACGGCCCAGACATTTCCTTCGCGATCCTGCATGACCATGCGCGGTGTTTCCCCCAACAGACGAATCGGATCCGGCGCCAGGTTCTCCTGCATGACCGCTGGGACGGCCGCGGACCCCGCTGCCTTGATCGGCGTCCGCGTGAGGCCGCCGGCGGCGGAGTGCCAAAGATTCCAATCACGGTCGATCATCAGCTCGGCGAGCTCGCTGCGAGGCTCGAAGATCTGCCGCCACTCCAGCGCTAGGGTGCTCCGGGACCGTGGCGTGCGTAGCTCGGTCAGCCCCAAGCGTTGATGCAGCAACCACACCCGCCCATCTGGCGCCTTCAGCAGGTTGCCCCATGTCATCTCGCCGGCGATCTTCAATCCCGATTGGAAGCCTTGCTCGCCACGTCGCTTGAAATGGATCGACTCATTCGTGTACGCCCACAGTGTTCCATCGCGATCGAGTTCAAGCTCGTAAACCCCCGGCGTCGTTGCCTGCCAGTTGTCCTCGGCCAGGATCCAGCGCCGGCCGTGCAAGCGATAGAGTCCACGCGTCGTTCCAACCCACATGATGCCGGCGGCGTCCTCGGCGAAGCTCATCACGGTATTGGGCGGCAGGCCCTCGGCGCTGGAATAGTTGTGCAAGCTGCCGTCCTCGCCGATGAAGCTCAATCCTCCGAACAGATAGTTGACCCACAATCCACCGCCAGGCCGTGCCCACAAGCCATAGACCTGGGCGACTGGCAACTGGATCCCACCGACCTGGCGGATCCGCTCGAATTCCACCCCGTCGAAGCGGAACAAACCACCGTTACCGACGACCCAGATATAGCCATCGCGCGTCTGTGCCAAGGCGACCATACCGCTCGGCGCGCCGTTCTGTACTGTCCAGCGCATGTGGTGCAATTGCGACAGCGGATAGTCCGCCAATTGCGCAAACACCGGCAAACAACAGCAAAGCAGCAGCCACAGCAACGCCAGCTGCAATGATCTGCGGCGCGATGCCCTGCGGGTGCTCACGCTGCCCGGACGCGGGCCCGGCGGGAACGCGGACCGGCGGCACGGCCAGGTAGTGCACGCGGGGGCGTCGTCCGCTTGGCATCGCTCGACAGGCCAAGCAGGTCGGCCAGCCGGACCAGCTCGGCGAACGACCGTGCGCCCATCTTGTCCATGACGCGCTTGCGATGGATCTGCAATGTCGCCTCGCTGATGCCCATGGCCGCGGCCGCTTGCTTGTTCAGCAGGCCATCGGTGATCAGCGGCAGCGCCTGCCGCTCGCGTGGCGTCAATGCGGCGTAACGCATCCGTGCGTCCGCCACCCGCGCAGCCGTCTCCGCCAGCCACGCGTCGAGCCGTGTATCGACACCTTCCAGATGGCCCGAGCGCAGCAGCAGGCAGGGAGGATGCGCTCCACTACCCAGCACCAGCATCGCCGGCGCATCAGGCCGACCTGTCTCTTCGCCGCACGACATCGGTTGCCCCGGTGTCAACCAGCGGCTGGCATCGACCAGCACAAACATCATCGGGGGCGGCTGTTGCATGCGGAGGGATCCGGTTGGAACATGGATTAACGTAGCGGCGCATCCCCGCTCCCACAATGCTCCCAAGTCCAGCTATCGCATTGCACTTTAGGGTAATGCCCCAGGATGACCCGGCGGCTCACTGCGTCCCGGCCCTACCCCAGCTCACACGAAAATCCTGCGCCGTTCGAATCCCGAAGCCTCCCCGCACGACGACCGGATCGCCGTCGAGCCGCATATCCGGCAGACGCTGCGCCATTGCAGCCAGAGCTTCCTCGAGCTCGATCATGGCCAGCGCCTCACCGAGGCAGCGATGCACGCCACCGCCAAACACCAGCTGGCGTTTGGGAGCGTCGGTCCGCTGACTATCGAAACGCTCCGGATCCGCATACAGCGCCGGGTCGCGCAATGCCGACAGCGTGGACAGGGACAATATCTTCCCGGCGGGGACCAAAGTGCCATCGAGCTCGATGTCCTCCAGCGTGATTCGCGGCACCGATGCCACCGCCGGCTGATAACGCAGGCATTCGCGCACTGCCGCCGGAATCAGCGCCGGATCTCTGCAGACCGCCTGCCACTGCTGCGGATGCTGCAGTAACAGCGAGGTCTGGATCGCCAGGGCGCTGCGCGTGGTGTCGCTCCCGGCCAGCAGGATGGACATCAGTTGCGCAACCATTTCGGTCTGGGAGAGCTGTCCGGATGCATCGCTGGCAGCGATGTAGCTGGTGATGAAGTCCTCGCGCGGTCGACGCCGGTGGTCGGCGATCAGGCCCTGCACATAGACATTGAGCTCGCCTGCTGCTTGCTGGAGCTCGGGGACTTCGTCAGGCGTAAAGGTGGAATTGAACGCGCGTGACAAGCTGTAAACGCAAGGGGTGAAGGCGGGGATGTCCGTCTCGGGCAATCCCAGGATATGGCAAATGACACGCGCAGGGAGCCAGCTTGCGAAGTCGCCGATGACGTCCATTCCGCCCGCGTCGTAGCGCGCATCGATCAGTTGTTCGGCAATGCGACGCGCATGGGGGCGTACGTCCTGGACGAAGCACGACGCAAATGCCTGAACAAGCGGCAGACGCCGGTTCCGATGTGCCGCTCCGTTGCTCAGCACCATGGTGTGCCGCAGGAACTCGAGCAAGGGACCATCGGTGACACCGCGCGCGGTGGCGATCTCGGTTTCCATCTGCCTGGTTCGCGGGTCGGCGAACAGCTGCTGCACATCCTGCGCCCGTATCGCGACATAGAGTCCGTCGTCGCGCTGCAGGACGGGCGTCAGCGGACGCAAGCGTGCAAATACGACCTCCGGGTTGGCCTGTAGTTCGGCGCTCGTACACTTCAGTGGTTGCTGCATGATCATCGTGCGGGGGAGTGCGAGGGAATCGACTGCGTTGGGACAGTGCTGCATGTGCCGTCATTCATGGCCAGCGGGATACCAACGACGAACGCGTGTCGGCACAGGAACGACGCAAGCGCTGAGACAGCCTGCAGAGCATGCGACAAGGCGGTCCGCCAGTGCGCCTTCCTTCAGAAGGCAGCGGCGTTGCAGCGGACGCGCATGGTAGTGGCATGCGAAGGATGTCGCATCGCCCGGAAGTCGCGCGGTCGATTTACCCCTTTGGAGTAACGCGCGCTATATCGTCCGCCTCGCGCTTCATACGATGAATATCGAATATCGCCTGGCAGGTGCAGCGCTGATACTGCTGTGGCCGACCTGTCGTGGCGCGCTTGCAGTGTCCGAAGCGGCATCGACATGCGCTGTGATGCCGCGCGTTTGTTCCTTGGCTCTGCTGCCGCCATCAAGAGTCCTTGATCGCTTTGGCACGGAGCTGCCCGGCACATGCGCCGAGTCGACAGGATCGCGTGGTGCTGGCTTGCGCCGTGCATTCATCCCCCGCCCTTTTCCGGAGCGCAGGCGCTAGCTTGCCGCTTCTCTAACGGATTCCAGAGATGTCGATGATTTCAGATCCACTCCGCTTGACGGCCGACACGCCACAACTGACACGTCATTACGACTTCATTGTCTGCGGCGCAGGCCCGGCCGGCAGCGCTCTCGCCGCGCGCCTGGCAGAGAATCCGCAGGTGGAGGTCCTGTTGCTGGAAGCTGGCGGCAGCGATGAGGTTCCGGAGGTGATGACCCCGACCCAGTGGCCGCTCAATCTAGGCTCCGAGCGCGATTGGCAGTTCGTTGCCGAGCCCAATCCGCATCTGAACGATCGCGCGATTCCGCTCAACATGGGCAAGGTGGCGGGCGGCGGTTCGGCCATCAACGTGATGGTGTGGGCACGCGGTCACCAGGCGGATTGGGACAGCTTTGCGCAGGAGGCCGGCGACGAGGGCTGGAGCTATCGTTCGGTGCTGGATGTCTACCGTCGCATCGAAGACTGGCAGGGCGTAGCGGATCCGCTGCGACGCGGTAGCGGTGGCCCGGTCCATGTCGAAACCGCGCGCGATCCGCATCCGGTTGCCAGCGCCATGGTCGAGGCCGCCGCATCGACCGGCCTGCCGACGTTCGATAGTCCCAATGGCGAGATGATGGAAGGCCGCGGCGGGGTCGCCTTGACCGAACTGATCGTCAAGGACGGCAGCCGCGCTTCGATCTTTCGCGCTTACGTGTGGCCCAAGCGTCACCAGCCGAACTTGACCGTGCTGCTGCAGACGCAGGTGAGCCGACTGCTGTTCGACGGCCACTCGGTGGTGGGCGTGGAAGCGATCGTTGGCGATCGTCGCCAACGCTTCATGGCCGACCGCGAGGTGGTGGTGTCGCTGGGCGCGATCAATACGCCCAAGCTGCTGATGCAGTCCGGGCTCGGCCCCGAATCGGAACTGCGTCCCCACGGCATCCACGTCGTCCAGCATTTGCCGGGTGTCGGCCGCAACCACCAGGACCATGTGGCCTTCGGCTGCATCTTCGCGTCCAGGGCGCCGATCACGGCGCAGTATGGCGGCTCGGAAGCCACGCTCTATTGGAAGACCGACCCGGCGCTGCAGCTACCGGACGTATTCCACTGCCAGCTGGAATTTCCGGTGGCCACGCCCGAAACCGCGCACATGGGCGTGCCGGACCACGGCTGGATGGTGTTCGCCGGCCTATCGCATCCCAAGAGCCGCGGCAGCTTGCACCTGACCGGTGCCGACCCGAGCGCGCCGCTGCGCATCCAGGCCAACACGCTCTCCCACCCCGACGATCTACGGGCGGCGCGTGCCAGCGTCGCCATTGCCCGGGAGATCGCCCATGCACCGGCATTCGACGCATTACTGAAGCGCGAAGCGATGCCTGGGCCGCTCTCGGGTGCCGAGATGGACCAATACCTGCGCAACTCCGCCATCACCTTCTGGCACCAGGGGTGCACGGCGCGAATGGGCCGCGATGCCCTCTCGGTCGTCGATGGCCAACTGCGCGTCCACGGCATCGATCGCCTGCGTATCGCCGATGCCTCGATCCTGCCCAATGTCACCAGCGGCAACACGATGGCTCCGTGCGTGGTCATTGGTGAACGCGCCGCCGACATCATCAAAGCGGCCCATCGCCTCTGAGCCGTCTGACGCGTTTACCCACGCTCGTTCAACCAAGGAGATCCACCATGCGCTTCCCGTTTCCGTTACTGCTGACCGCCACCATGGCTGTCGCCACCATGAGTGCTGCCCAAGGCGCTGCCCCCAGTGAAGCGCTGCCGGCCGATGCTGCACGCAATGTCGTGTTGGTGCACGGCGCCTTCGCCGATGGCTCCGGTTGGCGCAAGGTCTACGAGCGCCTGGTCAAGCGCGGCTATCGCGTGACCATCGTGCAAAACCCGCTCACCTCGCTGGCCGACGACGTCGCCGCCACCCGGCGCGCGCTCGATCAGCAAGACGGCCCAACGGTCCTGGTAGGCCACTCCTGGGGCGGCACGGTGATCAGCGAGGCTGGCGTGCACGACAAGGTGGTCGGCCTGGTCTATGTCTCTGCACTCGCGCCCGATGTCGGCGAGACCACCGCCCAGCTCTACGAGGGTTTCGCGCCGACACCGGAATTTGTCATCGACACCCGGCCCGACGGCTTCGGCTTCGTGCGCCCGGCCAACTTCAAGGCCGGCTTCGCCAATGATGTGAGCGATGCCGACGCCGCATTCATGGCCGCGTCGCAGGTGCCGATCAAGATGTCCGTGTTCGGCGAGCGGCTGCAACATGCGGCCTGGAAGAACAAACCGAGCTGGGCCGTGATTGCCACCGAGGACAAGGCGTTCGACCAGGCGATGCTGCTGCACATGGCCAAGCGCATCGGTGCGGACATCACCACCGTGCCGGGAAGCCACGCGCTCTTCATCACGCAGGCGCAGACCGTATCGGAGGTGATCGACCGCGCAGCGCATGATGCCGCGACAAAGGCCAGATCGATGTCCACTGCCAAGCGCAGGGCCAAGGCAGGCTGACGGGACGTCAAAGCGAACGGGACCGTCGCCAATCATCGGCGACGGACACCTGCGACAGAAGCAGGCGCGACAATGCGGTTCATCCGAAAACCTCGTGGTCGGATCAGGCTAGCGATGGGATCGGTCCCTCGCCCGCGTCGTCGCAGAGCGAGTGGCTGGTCACAAGATGGAGAAGAAGTCGTCGTCGACCATGACACGGATCGTGCCCACCCGCTTGTCGACGTAGCAAGGCGACACAAAAACACCCTAGCATCGTGCGTGAAGATGCCGTCCCCGCGACGGCGTATCGTTGCACGCCGCGCATGGACGCACTCCCCCAACGCGGTCGATTCGGTGACCCCAGCCGGTCGACACTCGGAATCTGTCCGCCAACGCGGTCATGCCGGGATCGAGAGTCGATGATCAAGCTGCATTCCAATTCCCCCTCCCCCTCCTCCGACGTATCCGTTGCACGTCCGGCACCCGCCGCCAAGGTGCTGGTGGTGGACGACGACCAGGCCATGGCACACGTCGTCATGGGCCACATCCGCTCCCACGGCATGGAAGCCTTTGTCGCCACCAGCAGCAGCGAGGTCGCCGAGGCCCTGCGTCGGCGCGAACCGGATATCCTGCTGCTGGACCTGATGCTCAAGCACGAAGATGGTCTGGACTTGTTGCGCGCCTTGCGCAAGGAGTCCGACATTCCGGTGATCATCATGACCGGCCATCGCCGCGACGAGATCGATCGCGTGGTGGGGCTGGAACTGGGCGCCGACGACTACTTGCCAAAGCCATTCGGATTGCATGAATTGACCGCACGGATCCGCGCCGTGTTGCGCCGACATGTTGCCTCCAAGGTGGCCGCTGCACGCGGTGCAGGCGAAGGGCGGGTGCGCTTCGATGCCTGGGAGTTCGATTTGCAGGCCCGCACGGTCGGTCGCGCGGGCACACCTGCCATTCCGCTGACCAAGGGTGAGTATGCACTGCTGCGCGCCTTCGTCGATGCACCTGGACGACCGCTGAGCCGCGAGCACCTGATGCGTGCCACGCGTCTGCATGAGGACGTATTCGATCGCAGTATCGATGTGCAGATCCTGCGTCTACGCCGCAAGCTGGAGCAGGACCCACGCGAACCGACACTGATCGTGACCCAGCGCGGCGCCGGCTATGTCTTCACGCCTTCGGTCGAGCACGATCGATGAAACAAGCGCTAGCGCCGGACCGGCCAGGCGATCGCCATCGGCGTCGGTCGCTGGCGGCTGGCACCATGATCGTGCTCGCTCTGCTCGCGTTGTTCGCCATGCCGTTCGTGCCTGCGGCCGGCATGGCACCGCCATCGGCACGCACCAACGAACCCATCCATGCCATCCAGCCGGCGACTGCCCTGGATCGCCGCAAGGTGGCGCTGGGCGCGCTGCTGTTCAACGATCGCCGACTGTCGGGCGACAATCGCCTGGCCTGCACGTCGTGCCATCATCTGGCCAGCAACGGCGCCGCCGCCGATGCGATGACCCGCATGCCTGGGCGCACGGCGCCGACCTTCAATACGCCCACCATCTTCAATGCCGCCGCGAACTTCCGCCTGGGCTGGCGCGGCAATTTTCGCAGTCTGGAAGAGCAAACGGCGTCATTGCTGGAAAACCCCAGCGTCATGCGGGCGGATATCGCGACGGTGGTGGCACGCCTGCAACAGGACTCCGCTCTCAGTGAGCGCTTTCGCGCCGCCTATGGCAGGCCACCGGACCGTGCCGCGCTAGTCGATGCCATCGCCAGCTACGAACGCTCGTTGGTCACCCCAGGCAGTCGCTTCGATCTCTGGTTGCAGGGCAGCGACACCGCGTTGAGCACCCAGGAGTTGCGCGGCTACACCACCTTCAAATCGATCGGCTGCATCTCCTGCCACCAAGGCGTCAACGTGGGCGGCAATCTGTTCCAGCGCAGCGGCATCTTCGCTCCCGCGGCACGGCATGGCACCCCGATCCTACGGGTTCCCAGCCTGCGCAACGTCGCGACCACTGCCCCCTACTTCCACGACGGCAGCGCGACCACCCTGCCCCAGGCGATCAAGGCCATGGGCACAGCGCAATTGGGCGTCACGCTGAGCCCCGCGGATGTAGCCGACATCGCCGCGTTCCTGCAGACATTGACCGGCAAGCACCAGGGCCGGCAGTTGACGGCGCCGGCGCCATGAGGTGGGCGACGATCCTCAGCGCCGTGCTGCTGGCAGGGCTGATCTTCTTCAGCCTGTGCATGGCGGCGCTGGATCGCGACACGCAACGCTACGGCCACGCGCTCGACGCACTGGACGCGCTGGACATGGCCGATACCAATCTCGACAACGACGTATTGAAGGCACGCATTGGCCTGTTGCGCGACTACGACTCGCTCGTGACCGGCGATGCCCACGCGCGCGCCACCTTGCAGCACCTGCGCCAGCTGGCCGACCATGACACCAAGTTGTCTCAGGCGATCGCGGCGCTGGACGCCGACTACAACGAGAAATCGCTGCAGCGGGAACTGTTCAAGTCGCAGAACTCGCTGCTGTCGAACTCGCTGGCCTATTTTTGGAGCGAGAGCAGCGCCCAGATCCGGCAAGGCGACGATCCCGTGGCCGCACGCGTGGCGAGTATGCTGGCAAGCGCGGTGCAACGCCTGAGCCTGGACACGACCGGCGATGCGGTGGCATTGGCGCGCCGGCGCCTGGACGAAGCGGCACAACGGACGACCAGCGCGTCGCTGCTCCCGCATGGACGCATGCTGCTGAAGCTGCTGCCGGAGACCGATACCACCATTCGCCGCATGCGTCCGATCTCTTCGCTGACCTCGTACACGCAGCTCAAGCGGTATCTGCAAGAACAGCATGCCAGCCAGCAGGCGATCGCGCGCCAGGTACGCTTCCTGTTGCTGGGCTCGGCCGTCGTGATGTTGGTCGCCTTGCTGTACCTGGGCAAGCTGCTGCGGCAGCGCGCACGGGTGTTGCGTCGACGCGCGGAGTTCGATCGCTTGATGGTGGCGGTGTCGCGTCGTCTGGTGGCCAACGATCGCCACCAGCTCGATGCCGGCATCGAGACCGGACTGGTGCGCTTGGCGAAGTGGGCGAAACTGCCGAGCGCCCGTCTCGTTCTGGTCCCCGTCGGCAGCGACGCGCGGAGCTGGCCCGACCCGCAAGACCCGGCGTTCGGCCCGTTGCTGGCCGCACTGGCTGCTGCCCGACCGATCGCCGCCAGCGATGTGCTGGTTGTCGACGCCAATGGCGCGGTCGCCGCGTTGGACAAGCCCGAACGCGTGCGCGGCGCGCAGTGGCTATGCCTGCGGCAACACGCCGACGCCGGGACGGTCGCGCTGCTGTGCTTGCGGCTGCCCCCCCGCGCCCCGCGCCGCGATCGCGGCTTGATGGCTGTGGCCGAACTGTTGCCGCAGCTGCACATCGCCCTCGATACCTTGTTCGATGCGCTGGAACGGCGGCGACTCGAAGACGAAGCGCTGGCGCTGGAACATCGCCTGGAACTGGCGCGACGGATGGAAACGCTGGGGACCATGGCCAGCGGCATCTCGCACAACTTCAACAACATCGTCGGCGCGATCCGCGGTAACGCCGAGATCGCGCTCTCCAAACTGGCCCCGCACTCGCCGGCATCGGAGCACCTGCTCGAGATCAGCCATACCACCGCCCACGCCTACGACCTGATCGAATCCATCCTCAGCTTCGGCCGCGTGCAGAACTACAACGTGCAGCCGGTCGAATTGAACGCCTTGCTGCAGGGCGCGGTCTCGTTGCTGTCGGTCTCGTTGCCATCGACCGTGGCCATCGACCTGCAGCAGGAACAGGAGCCGCTGCATGCGCTGGGCAATCCGGCGCAACTGCAGCAGGTGATCCTCAATCTGGCCAGCAACGCGGCGCAGGCGATGGACATGCGCGGCACGGTCACGATCCAGCTCTCCGCCGCCAAGGGCACCGCGGCCGACGGCACGCTTCGTCGGATCGCGCGACTGCGCGTCAGCGATCACGGCATCGGCATCCCGCCCGACCAGCTGGACCGTATTTTCGATCTGTTCTTTACCACCCGCAACGGCGGCACCGGCTTGGGCTTGGCAACGGTTCGCAAGATCATCGATAACCACGACGGCCGGATCGACGTGGACAGCGCACTGGGCGTGGGCACGACCTTCGTGGTCGAGCTGCCGCTGCGCACAGGCATTGCAGCCGCACGCCAGGCCGCGCCCCTGCCGAAGACGCGCTCGCGCCATGCGAGCTTGCTGCTGCTGTGCGACGACGCGGCCGAGCTCGACCGCCTGGAAGAAATGCTGGCCGCACTCGGGCACGAACCGGTCGGCATGCTGGAGCTGCCGGTAGCCGTCGCGATGGCCACCGCCGATCCGCTGCGCTTCGATGGCGTGTTGCTCAAGCGCGATCGCGCTGGCGATGCCGAACGCGCCATCGGCGCGCTGCACGCCGCCACACCCAAGCTGCCGCTGATCCTCGCCACGCGTGCGACGAGCCTGGCGACACGCCGGGGCCTGGGCGGTGCCATTACCGAAATCATTGCGCAGCCGTTCGACCTTGGCGCGCTGGCCATGGCACTGGAACGTGCGCTGGGTCGCAGGATGGACGTTACACCGCAGGATGAAGGCAGCCCTGCTCTATGACAAATGAAACACAGTCGCTGCGGATCGACACCGGAACGTAGCGCGGGCTGCCTAGCGTAGCGGATGCCCAGACGCAGTAGGTCGTCTGGTTTCCACTACGAGCGATCCAAGACATGAATATCCGACCAAGCGATTTGCCTCTTCTGGTGTCCCTCGACGCCTTGCTCGAGCTGAAGAATGTCACCCACGCAGCGCAGCGGTTGCACATGAGCCAACCGGCACTGTCTTCGCAACTGGCGCGGCTGCGCGTGCTGTTCAAGGATCCCTTGCTGATGCCCTCGGACACCGGCCGCGGCATGGTGGCCACGCCGCGTGCGAATCAACTGGCCTCACCGCTGCGCGAAGCCATCGGCAAGCTGAGTCTGCTCGGCAAGGACAGTGCGTTCGATCCGTCGACGTCATCGGCGAATTTCCGTATTGCTGCCGCCACCGATGCGATCGGCTCGCTGGGTGCGGGTCTTGCGGGATTGATCCAGGCCCAAGGCAATCCGAAAATGCGCCTGGAGTTCGTGCATATCAGTGCAGATACGAGCCTGGACGCCTTCGAGAGCGGCGAGCTGGATCTGCTGATCGATCACGCGCAGGCGGTTCCTTCCGCGCTGCGTCTGCGCCGCCTGCGCGACGAACGTTATGTGCTGGTGCAGCGCCGTGGCCATCCACGCGGCACCGCAGCGCTGAGCGCGGCCAGTTACAGCCGGCTGGCGCATGTGCAGGTCGCACACGCACAGGCCTGCAACCTCGCCATCGATGCGCAACTGCGACACCTGGGCCACACCCGCCAGATCGCGGTAACCGTGTCGCAATGCGCCACTGCGCGCGACATCGTGCTCGGCACCGACATGGTCGCCACGGTGCCGGCCACGCTGGCAGCAGAGAGCGGGCATACACCGCTGGATTGCTTCGAACTTCCCTTCCCGCTGCCAGACATGGCGCTGGCAATGGCATGGCACCGCCGCAACGATGGCCATGCCGCGCATCGTTGGTTGCGCGAGCGGGTGCTGGAACTGCTGGTTCCAGAAGCGTCCACCGCGCCGGTAGCGCCGTCGGTATCGGGACGCACCGCCGGCCGTGGCGACCTCGTGCTGTCCGTCTCGTGAGCCGCGCCATGCAGATCGACAGCGAACAGCTACTGCAGCCGGTCGACGCACAGGCGCCGTCCGGTCCAAACCTGGAATACACACCGGAGTTCCAGAGCCTGGAAGAACTGGCGCGCCCGCGTCAGGAGCGCGCACTGGGCGCGGGCGTGCTGGTGCCCGAGGCGCCGGAATGGCGTCAGGTCGCCGACAGCGCGGAGCAACTGTTGTTGCGCTCCAAGGACCTGCGGCTGGGCATCCTGCTGAGCATCGCCCGCCTGCACCAGGACGGGCTGGTGGGCTGGTCCAGCGGCGTCGGGCTGCTCCGGCACCTGCTGGAACGGTTCTGGGACGACGTTCATCCCCATCTGGATGCCGATGAGGACAACGACCCGACCGAACGCGTCAACGCCATCGCGGCGCTGGCCGACAACGAGCGCACCCTGACGCAGCTGCGCAACGTCCGCCTGTTCAAAGGATTGCATCCTGGGCACTTTTCGCTGCGGGATCTGCGCATCGTGCAGGGCACGCTCAAGCTCGCGCCCGATGAGGTGGGCGAAACACCGCAGCTTGCGGCCATCGATGCCTGCCTGCGCGACTGTCCGCTGGAGGCGCTGCTGGATCTGGATGCGGCATTGGCCGCTGCGCAGGACGATATCGCTGCCATTACCGGCGTCTTTGCCGAGCGCACCCCCGGACATGGCCCGGAGCTGGCGCCATTGACGCACGATCTGGGCGAGTTGCGCGCGTTCCTGCGCCCTTATGTCTCCGAGCGTTCCGGCGCGACGCCCGCCTCAACAGAGCATGCAGCATCCGGCGCCGACGACGCCAATGCATCCGCAGCGCGGGCGCAGGTCCTGGAGCATCCGGACGATGTTCGCCGCATGCTCGATCAGCTGTGCGACTACTACGCGCGCCATGAGCCCTCCAGCCCGGTGCCGTTGCTGTTGCGGCGTGCGCAACGACTGGTCGGCCTGGATTTTGCCGCGCTGATGCGCGACCTGGCGCCACGCGGGATCGAGGAGCTGCAAGTGGTGTCGGGCCAGGACCATTCCGATTAGCGGCTGACAGAACCACGGCAGCGCCGTCGGGCGGGCGTGGACGACGCTCTGAATCCTGATGCAGCGCGTCTGCACTCCGGTTTCTGTGCGCCATCCACGCTCACCTGGCGGCTGCGCGACTGCCGGTCGGTCGCGCCAGCCCCGTTGCCGGCCTGCATGGCGGGCGTCACAACGCAGCAAGGCCATGCCAGTACACCCAGGCCGCGCCCAGCAGCATCACCGCCGCCCATAAGCGCAACGTCCACGAGCGCAACGCCGCCTGCAGGGCGGTCGGCGGCTGGCGATCGCGCCGTACCGTCACGATCGGGGTCGGCAAGTTGCGCGGCATTGCGACACGCCGGCGGCGCTCGGTCGGTTGGCCTGCCGAGCGCACGATCGATTGCAGCAATTGCAGGCGCCGCCGCCGATACTCGGCCGGGGCCAGGCGTCGCTCCGCCTGCGCCGCGTTCAAATCCTGCAGGATCAGGTTGGCCCGGGTTTCCCAGTCGTTCATTCCACGTCTCTCACCAAGCGTGCACCGATCCCACGCGACGCCTCGCCGGTGGAGCTCACCGCGCCGGGGCCGACACAGGCTGCCGCACCGCGTTGACTGCCGCGCACGGCCACGTCGCCACCGTCCTGGACCCACTCGGCGATACCGCCGGCCATGTCGAGCAACCCCCAGCTGTTGGACGCCGTCGCTGCACAGCCGTCCTCGCCAGCGCGGGCCGCGCGCAGCCACTCAGCATCGCGTGGCAGCCGATAGCTGCGGCCGCTGACGCTGCTCAGCCAGGCGGCGTAATCGCGGATCAGGGCAACGCTGACCTTGTCCACCGGCGCCGACTTGCGTGTCCAGCGCGACACACGGCAGCGCTGGGTGTCGGCGCAGAACAGCGCGAAGTCGGCCACGCTGATCTCACGACGCATCATCGCCAGCGCCCGCCCGGGCTTGGGCAGTACCGCCAGCTCCGGGCCGCGACCATGCTTGCCCAGGTCGTCGCTGCAGGTGGCCGCGCCGCCGGACGGAGCGGAGATACGGCAAGGATCGGCCGGTTTGGCCGGCGGTGCAGGCACGGCTGCGACCGGCTCCAGTTTCGGCAGCAGGGCCGTTGTATAGGACGCGCGTTGTCGGCTCGCCTTGGCGACATCGCTCTGGAATGTGCGAAAGCCTTCCGCATCCTGCGCTTGCAGCGCCATCTTGCGCTCGCGCAGACGCTGCAATACGGCCGGCGCGGGCAGCGCGGTGCCGAGTTGCTCCAGCTCCAACGCGAACTGGTAACGCGCCAAGGCCTGGCGCAGTCGCGGCACGTCCTGTGCATCCAGTCCCTGCCCAATGACGACGCTGGCGTCTTTCCACCGCCCTTCGCGGCAGAGCCCGCGTGCCAGCCCCAGATAGGCATCGGTCAGCCGTTGCGCGCCCTCGCTGCGCAGAAACGGATGATCCGGGCTGCTGGCGGCGATCTGCGCCAGTTGATTCTTCACCTTCACGACGTCGTTGGCGGCCGCTGCGGTGCGCACCGACTCGATGCGCGCGGCGATCTGCGCCGCACGCTGGGCCTGCGCATCGTCCACCAGCGGCGCTGGCGGGATAGACGGCGCGATCGATGCGGTGACGGTTGCCGCGTCGAGCTCGTGTGCGCACTCCTGCAGCAGCGTGGAGTGCGGGAACACGCGGCGCCCGGTCGCGAGCCAGCGGCGCGCTTCATCGATACGACCTGCGCTGAGCGTATCGGCGCATCCACGCCGGTAGCGTAACTCGAGTTCGGCATGACGCAGCAGGCCGCTGTCAGGTGCAAGCCGCCGCACGCGATCGAGCAGCGCGACCACATTGCCGGGTTGATCCTCGAACAGGGCGCCGGCGTCGATTGCGCCGGTCAACGCGGTGTCCAGACCGTTGAGCAGGCGATCGCGCTCCTGCTCCATGGCACTGCGGCGGGCGTCCAGGCGGGGCGAGAACAGCTTCCACTGGTCGCGCAGGATCAAAATACGCTGCGCACCCAGATAGTCTTCGCGGCCACTGGCAGGTTGCCAATAGTGATCCAGCCGCCGCAGCAGGAAGGCTTCGATCGTGCTGCTGCGGTCCAGGATCAAGCGCCGGCGGTCGTCCTCTCCCAGCGCCCACAACGCCGCCCGTGCATGCGCCTCGTGCACGAACCGCTTCGGCGCTTGTGGTGAGAAGCGCTCGAGCACCCCGGCCACCTTCTCCCGCTGCGCATGCACCTGCAGCCATACCGTTGCACCGGCGCCGCCGGCCAGCAACAGCACGCCCGCCAGCAGATACGGCAGGACGCGCTCGCTGCGGCTGCGTGGGCGCAATTGTTCCAGCAGGGCCGTCATCGTCGGTCGTGCGTTGGCCGCGAACGCCAAGCTGCTGCGCAGTGCGCGATTCTGCCGTCGGCTCAACGTCGGCAAGGGCGCCACGCGCAGCTGCTGCGCCTGCGCCTGCGTCGCCGATTGCTTGGCGAAGGGGTGACGGCCCGACAGCAGTTCGTACACCACGCAGCCGAACGCGTAGACGTCGTCGGCGAACGCCGGCTCGTCGCCACGCAACATTTCCATGCTGGCGTAGGCAGGGGTCAGTGCGCCCAGCGTGGCGGCGTCGAACAGCGTGTGGTCATCGCCGGACTCGGCGCCGGCCAATTTCGCGGCGCGGGCGATCCCGAAGTCGAACACCTTGGCAACGTTTCCTGCGCCGACCATGACATTGCCCGGCTTGAAATCCGAGTGCACGATGCCGGCGGCATGCGCGCGTTGCAGGGCGCGCCCCATGCCTTCGATGAGCGGCCAGGCCTCGGCCAGCGGCATGCCCTCGCCCAGCCGGCCGCGGATCAGCCCGCGCAGGTCGTCGCCCTCGATGTACTCCATCGTCATGAACACGATGGCGCCGTCCTTGTCGAAGTCGTATACCCGCACGATATGGTCGTGTGCCAGGCTCTGCGCGCGACGCGATTCGCGCTGCAATGCGATCAGCGAATCCGGATGACGGCGGAAATCGTCGTTGAGCACTTTCACCGCGATATAGGGATGGCGATCGCGTGCCTCCACCTTGCGTTCGTCGCGCGCCAGATAGACCACACCCATGCCGCCACGGCCGATTTCGCGCACCAGCAGAAAGCGGGCCTTCAGCAGCATGCCCACGCCCACCTGGGCCTCGCCCTGCAATTGCGCGACCCGACGCCAGCTCGATGCACCGGCACTGTCGTCGGTGTGCGGGGGCGGGTTGACCCGGGTCGCCGCGTCGGCCGACGCCTGCGCGGCGCGCTGCTGGGTCAGCGGTGCGATGCGGGTGGCGTCGTCATCCACAGCCGGCGGCTGTGGTGGCGTATCGGCGAGGTCGCGGGCCGGTCGTACACGGGTGCGGTCGTCGTCCGGCGGCGACGTGCGGCCGGTCGTGTCGTTATCGCGGGTGGTCATGGCGGAGCATTCCGTGGGGCCAGGCGCAAGGCCACGGCCGAGACGTTGTCGCGCCCGGCGCGGCCGAGCGCGGTATCGAACAGGCGCGCCACCAGCGCGGCAGGCTGCTGCGCGTGCCTGCAGTGGGCGGCGATCTCATCGTCGCTGAGTTCCTTGTTGATTCCATCCGAGCACAGCAGGTAGTGCTGGCCTGGCCGGCGCGCGCACACCCTCCAGTCCACGTACAGCGCATCGTCGGCGCCGACCGCGCGGGTGAGCGCACCGCCGGCAGGCTGCGCTCGCCCCACCTGGGTCACATCGTCCTTGTCGCCGGCCACGTGGTCGCGGGTCAGCAACTGCAGCCGGCCTTCTTCGAAGGCGTAGGCACGGCTGTCGCCCACCCAGCCGCACATCAGCAGGTCGTGGTCGTGCACCAGCACCACCACGGTGCTGGCGATCACGTCCACCCGCCGCGCGCGCGCCAGGGCACGCAGTTGCTGGTTGACCTGACTCAGCTGCGCATCGATGGCATCGACGAAACTGGCCAGGTCGCCGTCGCGCCGCAAGGCGCCCAGCGCATCGACGACCATGCGACTGGCCAGGTCACCGGCGCTGTGGCCGCCCAGCCCATCGGCCACCGCCCACAGGCCGAGGTCGTCGCGCAGCAAGATCGCATCCTCGTTCTGGCGCCTGACATTGCCTTGCTCGGTACGCCCGGCGGACACGTAACAGGCGCTCATTGCAGGTCCTCTGCAACGCATGCGTTCGCTGTTTGCAATGCGCCAAGCAGGACGTGTGCATGGCAGGCCGCAGGCCAGCCGGCGAACTGCATCCAGGCACCCGGCGCAGATCCTGTCATGGCCGTCCACCACAGGCTGCTGCCAGCGGCGATGGCGCCAGCAGTGGGCAGCGGCGACGCCGACATGGTTGTCTCGTCGTGCGCCTGCTGTGCGAGTGTCACGCAGGCGCGGTCCAACCAGGCACCGTCCTGCTGTCGCTCTGCCCCGATGGTGCACAACACTGTGTCGGCAGCATCCAGCCACATTGGCAGATGTAGATAGGTCGGCATGACCGCACCCGTCGTGCCATCGGCATCGCCTGCAGGCAGCGGTGCGGCGATGACCAGGGGAAAGGCGCGGCCGACGCGATCGACGCTGGCACGCATCGCCCCAGCCCATGCGGCCGTCCCAGCGAGGCCCGGCGGCAGTACGAAGCGCCACACCGGTGCCCGGCCCTCGGGCGCCCTGCTCACTGCTCCGGCGGCAGACAGCACGTCCTGCATCGCCGCATGCCACGGATCGACAAAGCTCTCCGGCAAACGCCGATGCACGAAATCGCCAACCGCAGGCAGCTTGCCGTAGAAGCCCGGCGGGCGTTGCATGGCGCTCATGGGCAGCTGAACCGCTGCACGGCCGACGCCGCGAACGGATGCCGCAGGCTCGCCGGCTGCACGTCCATCCGCACCGTGGCGCTGCCCAGGGCGAGGCTGGCGGTGTAATCCAGATCGCCGCTGCGGCGCAGCCCCCCGGCCTGCAGCGCCCGAAACCAGGCCCAGGGACCGCGGTATTCGACCACCGGCAAGGCCTGCCCGCTGGCGTCCCACGCCGCGACACGCACCAGGCCCGGAGTGGGTCCGGGCCAGGTCATCGACTGGCTGGCACGCGCGCCTTCGCGCACCTCCAGGGTTTGCCCATCCACCTCCAGTTGCAGCCGGCTGATTGCCGCTTGCGGTGGGATCGAGACAGTGAAGGCGACCTGCGGCTGCGCGCCGCCGCCAGCGAAGAACGCTTGCTTGATCTCATCGGCCAGTTGCGCGCGCTCCAGCACGTCGTCGGCACCGACCGCCGCCATGCCCGGGTTCCATTGCCAACGGCGCCCGCTGGTATCGACCTTGCCGAGCAAGGACTGCTGCGTAAAGCGATCCATGCGCCCGCCGGGGCCGAACAGTTCGGCGAAGTCGCGCAACGGAATGTCGTTGCGGCTGCCCGGCACGAACGGGAAGCGCCCGCTCACCAGCAGCGCGCATTCGCGTCCGGCCGCCTGCCGCTGCGCGTTGCGTAGCGCTTCGCCGGCGCTGCTGGCGGTCAATGCGCGACCGCGGCCGGACAAGGTCGCCATCCAGTTTCCCAGCGGCGGCGGCAATTGTTCGGCCTGTTGCGCGGCGATCAGCAACGCCGGATCGTTCTGGTCGGCGGCAACGCCGGCAGCAGCGCCCAACAGCGTACGGCTCATCTGGGTCAGCGCGGCCAGGGTGTCGTCCAGCGCGCTGGCGCCCGGCCCGCCATCGAGCAAGCGGTTGAGCGGCTCGAAATGGCGTTCGATCGGGTCGGCCGCCACATCGGGCTCGGCGACGGCGGTCGCCTCTCCACCCGCTGCAGCGCTGGCACCGCCCTTGGCCGGTGGCGTGCGCCCCAATGCGTGGGTGTGTTCGCGCAGCAGCACCAGCAAGGCCTTCAACGGCGATGCCGGCCCGCCCAGCTTGGCGGCCACCGCACTCGCCTGCCCGGTCTGGGTGACCGGTCGCAGCACCAGATCGGCCAGCAGGCTGTCCCAGGCGGCGATGTAGTCGCGCTGATACAGCGCCAAGACCTCGCGCTCCAGTTGCGAGCGCCCCAACGGGTCCAGTGGCGCCGTACCCAGCACCCAGTCATCGGCGAGAAACTGCTGCACGCCACGCGCGATGCCGCCACCGGTCTGTGCCTGGAACGCCTGGCGGGTGAACAGCGGCGGCAATGGCGCAGACAACGGCAGGCCACTGCGGCGTTCGAAGACATCGCCCAACAGGCCCAGGCGGCGATCCAGGCGCGGGGCCTGGCCGGCATCGACGCCGGGCTGCGTCAGCTTGAGGCCGCCATAGACCAGTGCCGGCAGTTCGGCGGTTCGCAAGCTCGCCCGTGTCTGCTCGATCTGCTGCCGATCCAGCGCAAGCGCGCGGGCGCCATCGACCGGACCCAGCAACGCGCGCAGATGCCGATTCAATCCCGCACGCACCGACGCATCGTCGGGAAACACCTGTCGCCAGACCGTGCCTGCCAGCGTGGCCAGATGCAGGACGTCGCGGCGCGCCGGGTCGCCCAGCATCAGATAGCCCTTCAGCAGCGGATACAAGCGTTGCGGATCGTTGCTGGCCTGCTCCAGCTTGCGTCGCAGCGACTGTGCCAATGCCGGCAGCAGCGCGCCGTTGAGGTCGCGCAGATAGGCGTCCTGCACATCGCGCGCCAACGCCTTACCCTGGTGCAGACCGAAGCGTCGCGACCACGGAATCGACTGGCCCGGTGGCAGTGCCACATCGCGCGCGCCCGCCAGCGCGTCGAACCGCTGCAAGGCCTTGGCATAGAACGCGTCCTCGCCGGCATCGGCAGGCAGCGCGCCGGCAGGATAGGCGTCGAGCGCATCGCGCACCTGCCCGATCAGTTGCACGTTGTGGGCGTAACTGCCGGCCATGCCCGACAGCACGCCCAGGGTGGTGGCGGTCAGCACAGCCCAGCAGGCCAGCTGCAGCAACCGACGGCGCTGCGCGCTGCCGGGTTGGCTGCCGGCCAGGCCCGCCTCGGCGAAGACGACGTCGTTGAGCAGGCGTGGCAGGAAGTAACTGCGTGGCGCGCTGATGGCCAGCGGCAGACCGGCAGCGGCGACACCGAAGTGCCGCGCCACTGCCGAGATGACGCGATCGATCGGATGGCCTTGCTGCGTCCCAGAACTGAGATAGACACCACGCAACCACGGCTGGCCGGCATAGCCATGGCGGCCGAACGCGGTCTGCACGAACTCCATCAGCGCCGGCTGCAGCAGCCGCAGCTGCTGTGGGAAGGACAGCACCGCGGCACGCTCGCGTGCATCGCGCGCCCGGTGCAGGCGCTCCAGCACGCGCTGATCGACCCGCTCCAGCAGGCGTTCGAGCTCGGTGGGGAATCGCGTCAACGGATCGGTGTCACCGGTGGTCTGCGCCTGCGGGAACGACACTCCCCACACCTGCGCGCGACCGGCGGCATCCAGATCGGCGAAGAACTCGGCAAAGCCCGACACCAGGTCGCATTTGGTCACGACCAGGTAGACCGGCACGCGTGCGCGCAGTTTGTCGACCAGTTCGTCCAGCCGATGACGCACCGCGCGCGCATGCGACAGACCGGCATCGCCATCGAGCTCCAGCAGCTCGGCCACGCTCACGGTCACGATGACGCCATTCAACGGCTGTCGGCGGTGCCGCCGCAGCAGGTCCAGAAAGCCGTGCCAGGCACCGGCATCGGCGATGGCGTCCGAATCCTGAGTGGTATAGCGCCCCGCGCTGTCGAGGAACACCGCCTGGTCGGCGAACCACCAATCGCAGTTGCGCGTACCGCCGACGCCTTCCAGCGCAGCGTGGTTGCCATGTTCCTTGAGTGGAAACTCCAGGCCCGAAGCCTGCAGCAAGGTGCTCTTGCCGGAACCGGGCGCACCGATCAGCAGATACCAGGGCAGCACGTGCAGGCCGGGACCGAAGCGACGGCGCCGCCGCAGCACCGCCATCGCTTCGGCGAAGCGTGCACGCAAGCGGACCTGTTCCTGTGCTGCACGTGCGCGACTGTCGTTGCCACTGGCGTCTTCGGCGCTGGCGCCCTGCCCGACCAGTTCGCCGGCCAGACGCTGCTGCTTGGCGCTGTCGCGGCGCCAGCGCAGATAGCGCCACCCCGCCCACACGAGCAGCAGCACAGCCACGGCCAGCAGGCGCCCGCTCACGCTGGCGAGCGGCTGAAAGCGGCCCAGGCTGAGATAGGGTCCGCCGACCCAGACGAGCACGGCCAGCAGAGCGAGGACGGCCGCACTGGCGACGTAGCGGGTGCGCAGGAAATCGAGCACAAAGCGCATGGGTCAGGTCTCGGGAATCAACAGGATTTCGACGCGCCGATTGCGCGCACGGTTGCCGGGTAGCTGCGGCGGTAACGCAATCGGCTGGGAATCGCCCGCGCCGCTGGTCTGGACGCGGCGCGGGTCGCGCAAGCCGGCGGCCAACACGGCGCCCACGCTCTCGGCGCGGCGCGCCGACAAGGCGAAGTTGTCCTTGAAGCGCAGCGAACGCACCGGTTGGTCGTCGGTATGTCCCACCACCACCACCCGCCCCGGCACCTGTTCCAGCGCCGCCGCAACGCGTTCGAGCAGGCGGGTCTGATCGGCATCCAGCTCCGCGCTCCCGCTGGGGAACATGGACGCGCTGGCCAGGCGCACGGTGCTGCGACCATCGCCTTCGGTCTGGACGCTCAGCAAGCCTGCGCGTTGCTCGGCGGCCAGCAAGGGGGCAAGCGCCACCGTGGTTGCCGGTGTGGCGGCCGGAATCGGCAACGTCACCCGGTCCAGGCCGATACGCGCCAGCTGCGCGCTGATCGGCGCGGTCAGCGCATTGAGGCGTGCATGCAACCACACGAACGCCAGCAGCACGATGCACAGCGAAGCCAGCGTCGCGATCCACAGCGGCGTGGCCGCGGCATTGCGCTGCAACGGCGCCTGCGCGCCTTGCCAGCTGGGCGACAGTTCGGCGGGTGCCGGCAAGCGTTGGCGCTGGATGAGTTGGTACAGCTCGGCCTGGCGATCGGCCAGCCGCGCCCGCCCGCCCTGCTCCACCCGATAGCGACCGCCAAAGCCGAGCGCCAAGGCCAGATACAGCAGCTCCAGCAGGTCCAGGTGCCGCGCCGGATCACGCGCCAGCCGATCGAGCAGATCGAAGACCTTGGCGCCGCCATAGGTCTCGCCGTGGAAGGTCACCAGCAAAGTGCGCTGCGACCAGCCGCTGCCCTCGCCCCAGGGCGCGGCCAGCACGGCTTCGTCCAGCAGCGTGCACAGCACATAACGTGCGGCGATGCCGGTCTTGTCGTCGATGCCCTGTTGCCGCAGCTCCTGCTCGAAGCGCTGCAGGCGCGTGCTGCAGTTTTCGCGCAAGATGGCGATGTCCGGCGTCTGCGTAGAGTGTCGCAACTGCACCGCCAACAACAGCAGCGGCGTGGCGGCGCGCACCACCGCGTTGCCCTGCATCGCGCCCGGCGCCGCGCGCATGGCGGCATCCAGGTCGGGCGGTTGCACGGTGCGCGTCGTCGCCTGGCGAGCCGGCGTGGCGACAACGGGCCGCGGCGCCGGTGTCGCGCTGCGGACCACGGTGGCATCGTCGTCGTGTTGGTCGACCGTATTGCTCATCTCAATTCCTCACCGCCCACAGCTCGAGTTCCAGGCCGGGAAAACCACTGCCGAAATGCAGCGCCACGCCACCGGAGGTGCGCAGCGTCTTCCACAGCGACGATTGCCGATCGAGTTCGAAGTAGGCGCAGCCGGCGTGATACGGCACCTGCCGCGGCGCCATCGCCAGCGCGCTCACGGCCACCCCTGGCAATTGCAGGTTCACCAGGTCGCGGATCTTCTCCACCGGGCCGATCTTCGATTCGGTGGGCAGCCGCTTGCGCAAGTCCTCGGCGCGCAGATCGGCCTTGACCGCCAGCACGAACGCCGCCGAGTCCAGCAAGGCCGGATCGGGCACCATGCCCACCCAGACGCCGTACTTGCGTTGCTGCAAGGGCACGGCAATCGCCGACTGTTCGAGCACCGCGCTCAGGCTTTCGCGCAAGGACAGCACCACCGGATCGAAGCTCGTCTGCAGCGCATCGTGTGCATACGGCGGAAATGGCCCGCTGCGTTTGCTGACACGGGTGAAGGTCGCCAGTTCGCCGGCCATCCCCAGCAGCACGCAGTACAGTGCTTCGGGATGCTCCAACGGCGCGCTCGCCCAATGCGCCACCAGCGGTTGATAGCGATTGATCACCTGCAGCATCAGCACGTCGGCGATTTCCGCCACGCCACCCCGGTCGCTGCCGGCCACGCGTTCGGCCAACGCCTGGCCGCGCTGATGCAATAGCCCCAGCAATTCCGCCAGCAGCGTAGATAGGCGCGCTGCGCCTTCGATCCGGCTGGCGGTCGGGATGAAGGCGTCATCGAGAATCACCCGTCGATCGGCGCGGCATTCGATGATGCGCGCCATCGGCACCTCCACCAGCCCTTCGCCCGGTTCGGACTGCAGGCGCAGGCGACTGGCCAACACGCCCACTTCCAGCAGCACGGTCCCGGCGATGCTGCCAGAGGCATCGCCGACTTCCGCTTCGCCCACGCGATACCGTGCCAGTCGGCTGCCATCGCCATCCGGCCAGGCGCTATCGGGTTGGGCGGTTGCGCGCAGCGGCAGCGCCAGGCTCACCACCTGGTCACGGCAGTTGGCCGGTACGTCCAGTGCTGGCGGCGCCGGATCGCGATCGGGAATGGAAAACGGCGTGCCGTCCGGAAAGCAGCCGCGGGCGCGGCGAATGCCGAGCTTGCCGATCGCCAGCAGTTCCGGCTCCAGCTCCAATTGGCTGAAGCCCCACGCATGCGGCCGCAGCGCACCGGCATGCAGTTCCATGTAGCGCTCGAGATAGCGCTCCTGTTGTTGCATGTGCTGCGGGCGTAGAAACAGGCCCTCGCTCCAGATCACCTTGTTGTAAGGGGTCATGCTCGGTCGCCGTCTGCGGGTTGGGCCTGCGTCTTGGCGCGGGCCAGCTGTTGTTCGTAGGCACGGGCAAACTCTTCGCCGAATAGGCGGCGGAAGCGCTCATCCGGATCGCTGCGCAGCTCGCGGTAGTGCTGCGCGTAGCGTCGCCAGGGCCGATTGCCCCAGGCAGCGAGCGCGGAATGGCCGGCTGCGTCGGCCTCGAAGCGTGCCGGATCGAACTGGGTGAACACATGCTCGAAGGCCGCACGCATGCCGGCCAGCAAGGCCAACTGGTGACGCCCGATGTCCTCCATCGCTTCTTCGATCGCGGCTGCGCCGGTCAGGTAGCCGGCGCCTGCTGGCGCCAACAGGCGAGCGACCGCTTCGTCCACGGTGGCGGCGAACTTGAGCGGGTTGTTCTCGGTGCGCTGGATCAGCGTGACCGGCAGACGCAGGCTGTTCTTCAGCTCGGCGCGTGCGCGCAACACATCCATCAGGCCAGCGGTCATGGCGGCGAACAGCGCAGGCAGTTCGGGCGTGCCTGGCGTCGGCGCGACCGCTGGCTGCGCCGTGGCCGGGACCGCCGCGGTTACCGACGCCGCAGCACCGCGCGGTGCCGAGACCGGGCTTGGCACTGGCGCGGGCGCGGGTGTCTGGGTCTGGGTCTGCGTTGGTGTTGGCGCCGTTGCGGCATTGGCCACCGGCGCGGACGGCAGCGGCGTTTGCATGCCTGCCACTGGATCTGCAACCGGCGGCAGCGCAAATTCGCTGCGTGTCAGATCCCAGTGCTCTGGCAACACGACACCAGCGGCAGCCGGCACGGCCACGGGGGCACGGTAGGCGTCAGCCGTTGCCGGCGCATGCCCCAACCCGAACGCCGCAGCATCGCCCTGGCTGCCGGCCAGCGTGAACGAAGTGGCGAACAAGGCCAGCGGGTCGGTATCGGCGGCCCGCGTCGACGCTGGCCCAAGCTCGGCAAAGACATCGCGCTCGCGCTCCAGCGGTGGTTGCCAGGATTGCTGCGGTGGCGGCGTTGGCGATAGCGTCCACGGTTCGGCGCGATTCCAGCTCTGCGTGGCTGCCGGGACAGCGGTGACGCTTGCGCTTTCCACCGCCACGTCGATGTCGAAGGCATCGATGCGCAAGGCGTCGCCGGCATGCAGGGGCACCGGGAAGCCGGCGCGCAGCGGCACGCCGTTATGCAAGACACCGTTGGTGCTGTGGTCTTCGATGAAATACATCCCATCGAGATGGCGCACGCTGGCATGCAGGCGCGAGACGCCCTCGCCTTCCAGCACCCAGTCGCAGGACGCGTCGCGGCCGATGCGCCCGCCTTCTGCAGCGAAGCTGGCCTGCGGCGGCCTGCTGCCCGGCACCGCCTGGGCATCGCGCACCGTCAACGTCAGCCTGGACGACGCCGCGCTCATGGCGCACGCTCGCGGACGCGCAGTCCCGACAGCAGTCGCGCGGCATCTTCGCTCCAGCGCACCAATTGCGCTTCGAAGGTCGCAGGCTCGCGCCCAGCCAGATGCAGCAACGCCGCCACGGCCGCCGCCGCGGTCAGGTGATCGGCCACCGGCGGACCGTCTTCGTCGCTCAGGCTGCCATCGCTCCAGGCCGCGGCCGCCGCCAGCCAGGCGCCGACCGATTGGTAGTCGTCGTCAGCGGCAAATGCGCGTGCGCTCTCGCGCTGGGTGGGGCCCGGCTGCTGCACCCACGCCTGCGCCAACCGCAGACCTTCGCTGTCGTGGCCGCTGAGCGCTTGCGCGCGCATGCATTGGCACAACCACGCCACCGCATACGGCCTGGGCAACAGACGCAAGGCCAACGGCAACGCGTCCTGGGCAAGCCCACGCGCCAGCAATTCGCGCACGGCAGTCTCCGGCGCCATGTCCGGCGCCAAGGCGGCGTGCGCGGAGGGAGAGAGCCGCATCTGCCGCGCGGCGGGAAGAATCTGCAACATGGCGGACCTCAAGCGATGATGGGCGGAGTGCCCTTGAGCACGGCCGGACCGGACGACTGCAATAGCAGCGCCGCGTTGGCACGCGCAGTGGTCACGGCGTTGGATTGCAGCAGCACCGCGGCGTTGGAGCGCAGGGTCAGGTTGGCCATCGCGCTGACATCGACACTGACGCCGCCCTGGATGCCGACGCTGACGCGTCCATCGAGCGTCAGCCGGGTGCCGCTGAGCACGATCTCGCCGCTGGCCTTCAACTGCAGGCGGGCCATCCCGGTCACCAGCTCGATCTCGCTGCCGGCCTGAATGCGCAGCGCCTTGCCCACGTCCAGGCGGTCGTTGCCGCCAATCGTGTGGCTGCGCTCACGTTTGATCTCGACGGTCTCGTTGCCGTCGACGGTGACGAAATGGTCGTTCTCCACTTCATGGCGCAGATCGCGCTGCGCATGCAGCAGCAGCTCCTCGCTGCCCTTCTTGTCGTCGAAACGGATCTCGTTGTAGTCCTCGACCCCACCCAACACGCTGCGGCTCTTGACCCCGCTGCGGGTGCGCTGCTCGGGCAGTGCATACGGCGGCATCTGATCGGCGTTGTAGACGCTGCCGATGATGAGCGGGCGATCCGGGTTGCCTTCCAGAAAGCTCACCACCACCTCTTGGCCAACACGCGGAAGATACTGCGCGCCCCAACGCTTGCCTGCCCACGCCTGCGCGACCCGCACCGGACACGAACAGTCGGCGTTCGGCGTTCCTGGCGGGCTCCAGAAGAAATTGACCTGGACGCGACCGTGCCGATCGACCGCGATGTCTTCTGGCGTCTTGCCGTCGACCACCGCGGTCTGCAAGCCGGCGATGCGGGGGCCCGGCGTGGTCTGCGGAGTGCGGAACGGCTGTCGGCTGCGCAGCGCACGAAACGTGGACGCAAACGGCTCGACGACCGTCTCGCCACCGGAGACGTAGTCCACTTCGACCAGTTCGGTGTCTGCGCTGGTCACCAGGTATTCCTGGTTATGCTCGGCCAGCGGAAAATCGCGCAGCTTGAACAACGCACCGACCTGCAGGCCGCAGGCATCGGTCCAGCCCTGGTACTGCGCCTGCGCCACGTTGAGCGCTTCGGCACGCACCTGGGCGTGACGACGACCGGCCGCGACATCCAGATGCTCGCCGGGATAGTCGAACACCTCCAGCTCACCCAACGCCGGTCCGGAGGACTCGGCCGGGGTCTCGTCCACCCGCAGCGAGGCCTTGGGCTTGAGATAGTCGTAGTCGTCCAGCCGCACGCGCGTGCTGTGTGCACTGCGCGCCAGCGACCAGTCGGTGATCGCGTCCTTCATCCGGCTGCCCTTCTGTCCGGGCGGGCAATAAGGAATCTGCGCGAACGGCGCGACGGCCTCGTGGCCGCCGAGGCTATCGGCCAGGACCAGCGTATGCGTGCTGGCGCTGTGTTCGAAGTAGTAGTAGATGCCCTCCTGCTCCATCAGCCGGCTGATGAAGTTAAGCCCGCTTTCGCGGTACTGCACGCAGTATTCACGCGGCTGGTAGCTCGCGCTCAGGCGCAACTTGATATCGGTGCAGCCCACGTCAGACAGCAATGCGCGTACCAGCTCCGGCACGCTCTTGTTCTTGTAGATGCGGCAATCGTGGCGCTGCCCGAGCAACCACAGCTTGGGCACCAGCGAGAAGGCATAGGTGGCGTAGCGTAGTCCCTCGATCTGCTCGAACCCGGTCTGCTCGGCCTCGGCGACAATGCCGTGGTAGTGCCGCACATAGCCCTGCGGCGAGGTGACCTTGACCGCCATCGGCTTGCCCAGCAGAGCACGCAGGTCGATCGCCACATCGCGGCTGATGCCGTGCAACGCGAACGCATAGGGGCGCCCCAGCTCCTCGTGCGCGCTCATCCGCACAAAGCGTAGCGTCTTGCCCAGCGGCGACTGCAGGGTAATGGCGTGGGCCATGGTCAAGCTCCCAGCATGGTCTTGCGGCACATAGGTGCGGAGGTCGATTCCATGCGATGACTTTGCCGGCCGCGCCGGGGTGCAGGGAAATCGATAATCGCGATGCCACACATACCGGGGAGGAGTAGGTCACCGCGCTCACGCCATGGCATCGCCGCAACGCCCGGCATGCCCTCTCAACGGATCAGCTGCTGGATCTGGGCGAGCACCCACGCATAGTCAGTGCTCGACAGGATGTAGTCCCCTTTGTCCCACGCCAGCCCGGAGCGCCCGCCATCGGTCTTGGCGACCGGTATCCGGGTGACGCCATCGCCACGACTCCCGGGAAGCGTGCAGGCATCGGTGGTGAATTCCAGTATCAACCCGCGTAGCGGTCGGTCTGCAGGACGCCCCGCCTTCTGGCCGATGAACTGGTCCCATTCCTGCCGACACCACTGGCTGTCCCTGAACTCATCCGTATAGCAAAACAGCATCAACTGCGCCTGACGCATCGCCGCCTGGTACAGCGCATTCCAGTCTTCACGCATCGCCCCGATGGGCATTGCGCCGGTCGGCGAACGCATGTGCGCGCGGGTATCGGGGGCGACCGTGGCGCGATCGTCGATGGACCGCGATACGATCGAATCGACATACACCGCATCGATGTCGTAGAGCCCAAGACTCTTCATCAACTCGCTGCGCAGCCAGTGCATAAAGGTCGAGCCATGGTTGGCCATGGCAAAGCTGGTGAGGATTCTGCAGCTCATACGCTCATTTCCGGGAAAGAGGTCACTCACCACACGCGCCGAGCAACCGGTGTGCTTCAGGAGCGTTGAGAGGTCAATCGTGCACCGTATTGCCATAGGCTCACTGTCACGCCGCGCGTTTAGCGACCGACGCCGTCGCCAGACAATCTTCACACTTGAAAATCAACGCAAAAAAGCGCAGAGGAACTATCAGCCGTCAAATAATTAGAGAAAATACTCAGGGCGGACCAATAAGATCATTCCATCCGTCATTCTTGACATAATCAGAAACGCCTCTAGTGTATTTTTCAAAACTAGCTGTACCTGACAACGAAGCGTCATAATGTATCGCAACCTCACCAATCTTCATGCTAATCACCCTATAGCCGAACATCTTTAGCCCAGCCAGCTCTCTGCCAGTGACAGTCAATTGGTTGGCATAGAGACCATCTGAATTTATTATATTGACCTTCGTGCGAGGCGAAGCCAAATAGAACTTCGTTCTGGAATGAATCCCCCCCAGCAGCCACGCATCATTGACAAGCATAGTCCACTTACTAGAATCCATTATAGACCCGCCACCAGCATCCTCGTTCATGACCGCCATGTTTATTTTCATACTAGGCCCGATACCTGGGACGATTTGATTGCAGGCATCAATCCCCACTGGCTCGGATTTCAAGATCCTACCAATTACAAGAAATTGTAGATTTGTCTTTTGTGCATTAAGATAAGTTCGCCACGCCACATTGACCCCATCCTCAGTAAGTCCATGATAATGATCCTTGCAGGCCATGACAGCCGAATTAAATTCCGCCTCACTTGCATACATAAAATTTTTCTCAATTTATTAATTGAATCGGTGCGTATTCGGCATGCATTTAATGGTGAGGTCACGGATCTGCAGCGGGCAGGTCTACGCATTCGCACCAATACCCCCTTTTTGCCTCAAGTCGCGCTGCTGTGACCGAAGTGACCACGCACCTCCGTCATCATCCGCGCGACCTTGCTCTTGCTGGTCACGAAGAAATCTTTCTTGACATGGGTCTTCGCGGGCTGCGCCGCTGCCGTGAGCCCTTCCAATTGCAGGTTCGATCGCTCGACCAGCTTACGTGCATGCCGGACCGTCGGCGCGATCTTGCTCTCCTGCATCGTCTCCAGCTGCCGCATCCAGCCCGGCAGACCGATATCGGCGACAAACAGGTTGGCCACACTCGAGGTGTCGGCACTGATCAGCAGGTAGCAGCCCAGGATCGGGCAGTCCTTGAACACCTCGATGCTCAGCGAGGACGGCGTCTGCAACCAACGGTTGCCTGCACGCATCTCCTTGATGTCCATCCCGATGACGGTGAGTTTCAGCACGAAATCAGCAATGAATCCGGCAATGCCGGGCCCCATGGTCGAAGCAACGCCCATGTCCAGCGAGAGGCCAGCGAACTTGGTGGCCAGGCCGACACTCTGATTGGCCCAGTCGATTCCGCCGATCAGCAACTGCGTCTCGATGATGTGCTGCACCGAGTCCACCGCCGCCTGCGGCGTACCGCTGCGGAAGCCGGAGCGATAGTCGCCGGCCACCATCCGGTAGCGCATGTGCGCGTCGCCGATGACTTGGGCCGATATCTCAGCCCACTTCTTGGCGGAGTAGAAGATCCCGATGATCGGCAGGATCTCCTTGAACAAGTCGCCAGCCGCTTCGGCTCCGAGTGCTGCCACGATCTCATGGAAGCCCTCCACGCCCGCAGCATCGGCGATGAACTTCTCCGCCGCAGCGGCAATCTTTGGGATGGCCGCCTCGGTGACCTTGTCCTTGATCATCTGCTGAAACTCGTAGATCGCCACCCCGGTCCCAAATGCGTTGCCGGACGCGTAGCCCCGCTTGCCAAAGCTCAGGCGGGTGCCATTGAAGGTCTGGAACAGCAGATTCCGACGTGTCTTGGCGACGACCGCCAGCGCATCGAATTCTTCACGACTCAGAGCGGATGTGGTCATACAAGTCCTCGTTGTATTTGGCGTGCCTACTGCGGAGGGTGCATCGACACCGCCGACCCTAATCCGCTTCCCGTTGGGCACAGAACGCCCAAAGATCATTTGACAGGTACGACGCCGATCGAGGAAATCAAACATCGCGATACCATGCATCCGCGCGACTAATATGCCGGCCCGAGTCGCATGCGCTGGATGGAAGCGCGATACCACTTATAAGGCGCATTACAGTGCTAGCGCGTAGCCCTGATGGGTATCGCGTCCATCGACAAACCCATGTGCGCGCGGGCACTGGGCAACTGTGGCACGATCGTCGTCTGTAGCGAACGCAATCGACATACACCGCGTCGATCATGCCTGCGCCGGACTGACCCTGGGTCACCGGGTGCCGTTCGGTAGGAGACAGCTGCAGGAAATGCAGGTTGTGGCAGTTGTTGCGGTTGAGCGCTATGGCCGAGCGTTAGCTGCACGAGTGGATAGTTTGGCGGGGCTTGCAGGAAGTCGCTCACCCGTTCGACCCAGCGAAGTCAGGCTGCACCTGACTGACTGACAAGATCCAGAGGATCTGGCGCGGTGCATGGCCAGTGTGTTCATCATGCAGGTTTCGTGATGGTGAAGTGCTCCGGGACGGCCACCACCTCGGCGATGACCGTGTCATTGGGCCCATTGGTCAGCGGCATCTCCGTGGAAGGCAACGTCCTGGGAACCACACTCAGGCGCTTCTGCACGCCCTCCAGGTAGCGGATGCCTTTGGCATCCCAACACTCGCGGAGGCGGTTGCCCTCGTCGACCGTCTCCACGTGGGGCCAAATCCGCAGAGGCATCACGCCAGCCATGCAGTGCACGGCATAACCGCGGTTGTTCGTGGCGATCCAAGTTTCGCCGCGGAGGAATATCTGTACTGGAATCCGATCGGCGCCGACACCTGTGCCGCCGAGGTCGGTCGCGCGGATATCGTCCGCATAGACCTTGAGTGGTCGACCGGTAATTTCCTGTGGAAATCCAAGGATGGCCTTCTGGTTGACGTTGCCGGCACCAGCGAAACTGCCGGCGACCCGGATCTGCCCAAAGTGGATCTTTCCGATATTAATCAGCCCGTCTTTAGCAAATTGTGTCCATGCCAGCTTCATCTTCTCCACGGTGACGGCTAAGCCCGCTTGAACCCTCATATTGGCCATTCGATGCAGTACGACGGTATTCCAGGCGTGCCGGTATGTAGCCGGCAAGTCGTCATATTTCAGATAGTACTGGTTGAAGATATCATCTTGCAGCATCCTCACCGATAGCGGAACAGTGTTCTCCTTTCCCAGAGGTGGCGTAATATTGTTGATGAATTTTTCCAGTTTTTTCTTTTCCACGAATACAGCTCCGATAAGCAACTTTGGGGCTCGGCTTGGAACGCTTGAGCAGCCTTCACATGACGAGTGGCGCGGCACGCGTCGGCGACATCCACCAATGACGTCCACAGGTTTAGCTGTCTTGTTCGACTAGCCGAAGTCATGGATGAGCCCACTCTCCGTAACGCGCACGTTTACCCGAAAGCACTCTTCGCCAGCGATTGTTCTCACCAGCAATTCCCGACTGATCTCCGGCAACATCGAATTGGTCAGGATCGCATCGATCATCCGCCCGCCCGACTCGCTCTCCGTGCATCGCGAGACCACCAGCTCCACCACCGAGTCGTCGTAGTCGAACGGAATCCTGTAGCGCTCCTCGATCCGCTGCTTGATGCGATTCAACTGCAGCCGCACGATCTGGCCGAGCATGGCGTTACTGAGCGGGTAATACGGAATCGCCACCAAACGCCCGAGCAACGCCGGCGGGAAGACCTTCAACAACGGCTCGCGGATGGCCTTGGCCATGCCGTCTGGATCGGGCAGTAGTTCCGGATCCTTGCATAGGCTGGCGATCAGGTCGGTGCCGGCGTTGCTGGTGAGGATGATCAAGGTGTTGCGGAAGTCGATGCGGCGGCCTTCGCCGTCTTCCATCCAACCCTTGTCGAAGACCTGGAAGAACAGTTCGTGGACGTCCGGGTGCGCTTTTTCCACTTCGTCCAGCAGCACCACCGAGTACGGTTTTCGGCGTACCGCTTCGGTCAGCACGCCACCCTCGCCGTAACCCACATACCCCGGAGGTGCACCCTTGAGCGAGGAGACGGTGTGGGCCTCTTGGTACTCGCTCATGTTGATGGTGATCAGGTTCTGCTCACCGCCATACAAGGTTTCGGCCAGGGCGAGTGCGGTTTCGGTCTTGCCGACGCCAGAGGTGCCGGCCAGCAGAAACACGCCGATCGGTTTGTCCG